>JBHIXE010000080.1:0-17141 GCA_041984905.1 Verrucomicrobiales bacterium
GATCGTAACCGCTGCGGTGATCCATTGCAGTTCGGCGCAAAAAGATGAAATGGTCTCTAACGGCAACTTGTCGGCAGAATCTGCAATCGTCATCAGCCCGACGCGCTCATTACCTTTGACCAGCAAATTCCTGGCTGGCTAACGAAGGCCGGGCGGAGCATTCCCGAGGACATCGGACTGGTGGTTCACGACTGGACCGAAAGCATGACAGGTTTTGCCGGCATCAACCATCGTCGCGAACATGTGGCCGCGGCGGCTGTCGACCTCGTTGTCGCTCAGCTCCTGCAGAATGAATTTGGAGTCCCCGAAGCGCCGCGCCAGATCCTGATCCCGCCCGTCTGGGTAGATGGGCCGAGTGTTCGGTGAGACTCTTGGCTTACGAATTGGTATTCTCAGCCTTTGTCCCTCAAGACGATCTTGCGGAAGGCCATGGGTTTGCAGAACACCACCTTGGTCACTCGCATGCGCAAGACGGCGAATCCTCCCGCCTCATCGTAGTAGCGCAGGAAGAAGGCCTGACTCTTGTTCGGGACTCGCTCCCAGTAGTTCCAGCGTTCGGCCTCTTCTTCCAAAACCTGGATGGGGCCGGAGAGATACACCACGGATTCCCTGGCGGAAGACGTGAACATCCATTCCGCCAGCGGGTTCTCCCTGAGGTTCGCGACCTTCTCGGTGCGTGGACCCGTGATCGTGAAGATTTCACTCAGATCGGTCGGCGCGCCAACGGAGCCCATCCAGGTGCTGTGCGGTTGCCCCTGTGAGCTCGAAGTCGTGAGAATCCCAAACTCGCTGGTACTAACAATGTGATAGGCTTCCCGCCAAAGCTCAACATGGTCGGTGTGAGTGTCGCTCATTTGAAATCATTCTTCCAACTTCAAACGATCTCAGCCATGCGGCATTTGGCCAATCCGTTGCGCCGATTGCTTGGACGGTGATTTGGGGAGGAAAGGCCAGAGCGATCTGATTGGAGCTTCTCCCCGGGGCGGGAAATCGGTTGTCGGAAAACTCGTCCCAGACCACAAGTAACAGTATGAAACCTCCTCATTCGCTCCTTGCATCGGCCCTCGTGGTCTCTGCCTTGTCGCTCGCCTCTTGCACGGATCCCGAGGCGAACTCCGGAGAGCCATCCGGTGGGGCTTCGAAGCCTGTCGTTCACACAGTCAACTATCCCTTGTTCTACTTCGCTCAACGCATAGCGGGGGATCTCGTGGATTTGCACTTCCTGCCCGGCGAGGATGACGGAGACCCGGCATTCTGGGCCCCTTCAGATGCCGCCGTGGCCCAGTTGCAAAAGGCGGATCTCATTCTGCTCAATGGCGCCACCTACGAGAAGTGGCTGGGTCAGGTGAGTTTGCCGGGAGGAACGCAGGTGGATACCTCTTTCGAGTTTTCGCCCTGGTTCATCAGTATCGAAGAAGCCACGACTCATAGCCACGGAAAGGACGGAGAGCATTCTCACGCGGGAACCGCCTTCACCACCTGGATGGACATGGGGCAGGCCAAGCAACATGCCCAGGCGATCCTGGCAGAGTTCATCAAGCTCTTACCGGAAGACAAAGAGCAATTGGAATCCAGTGCCGCCACGCTCTTCGGAGAACTGGACAAACTCGATGCCGACTTCAAGAAGCGGGGGAGCCAAATTGGCGACCAACCCCTCATGGCTTCTCACCCAGTGTACCAATACATGGCGCGTCAATACGGGCTGAACATCGACTCGGTTCTTTGGGAACCAGAGACGGTGCCGGATGCCGAGGCCATGGCGGATCTCCAGAAGAAGCTGGCGGAACACCCAGCCAAATGGATGATCTGGGAAGGCGTGCCTGCGGCCGAATCCGTCGAGAAACTCAAGGCGATTGGGCTGCAGAGTGTCGTGGTGGATCCCTGTGGCAATCGGCCTGAGGAAGGGGATTGGCTGAGTGTGATGCGGCAAAACGTCGAGAACCTCGCCGTGATCTCTGGCGACTCCTGACAAATCCCGATCCTAGACTGGTGAACTTCAGCTCAAGGCTTGCTGGATTGGACTTCCATCATTTGCGCGGCCATTCGGCGGCCGATTTCATCCTGGCTGGGGGTGTCGATGTGGACCATGTCGCCGATGTGCCCAGTGAGATCCCGGGCATTTACACATGCCGTGTGATCACGACGGCTGGGGAGCGAGAGCAGAATCTCGTTGATGGATTTCCGCAGATCGATGTCTTCTCTTAACTCTAAGATGGTGGAGGCCACAAAGGGCAGGTCGGGTTCGTCCAACTCCTTCCGCAGGCCATCAATCATCGCATTGAGAGCCTCCGCATATTCCCCAACGCGGTCGGCTCGAGAGTCGGCCTCGCCCTGGAGCCAGATGGCGCCTGCGATCCGGGTTTTCCCTTCCGGACCCGCATCAAGCGCGAGCTTCGCGCGGCGGACGGTATCCTCAAAACGATTGGCGCCCGGTTGCCAGAGGCCTATGCGGGTGCCTCCCACGGCGCATGGGATGAGACCAATGCGAGTGCCTGGATTCGCCTGGGCCATCGCCTGACCGAACGCAAGCCCAGGCCCGACGCCGGCGTTGTCGTGGCCTTCAAAGGTGACCGGATCACCCGTGAGATGGAGCGGGTGACGGGCGAAAAACCATTCATCCGTGCCCTTATGCATCATGATGATCTGCGGATCGCGAAGCGGTTCCTCGGGCATGTTGCCACGGCCTTTCATGTTGGATTGGCCTATCAGGAGATAGAGATCGAGGCGCTCCATGTCTTCCGGTAGTTTCCCGACATCAACGGGATCGAGCGGGGGCTTCGTTGGAGGAGGACTGGTCACCCGTTTGGGTTCTGGAGCTGGAGCAATTTCCTTGGCAGGGGTCGCCTTCGTCGCTCCGCCCAAGACGAAGGGTGAAGCAGGTAGGCAAGCGCCATTCACTAGGTTTCCCACCGGGTGATTTCCCCAGGCATAGCGAACACCGATGGGATTGGTCAGGCCCTCCGCGGACACGACCACGGAAGCGCCTTCCGAACTGGCTGTGGCAGGGATCCAGTTGCCGTCCTCTCGTTGCAATTCGAAGCCGGTCAAGGAAGGGCCATCCTTCGCGGCGAGTCCTCCTGTGGAGTGATCAAAAGTCACAACGGCCCTTTCCGGTTCCAAGCGCATCGACTTGGCCAAGGGGCCCGACCAGACCAGATCCGCTTCCTCGTAGACGGTCGCCCGAGCCCACAGGGCGAGCCGGTGTGCGAAGGCCTGTTTATTGAGCGGATGAAGCAGGCGTTCTTCCCCAAGATCCAGGGTCACGGCCATTCCGGTGTTCGGCAGGTTCTCATGAGCTCGGCGCATGGCTTCGCGAACAGGAGCCCAGTCGACGCGATTGGCGCTGATCGTTGGCAACTGCACCCAGGCCATCGGGAAATCCCGATCCCAGCGTCTCCGCCAGTTGTTCACCAGCAAGGGGAGTTGCGTTTCGTAAAGAGCGGCTGCCTCAGCGGTCATCCCATTCGTCTCACCCTGATACCAGATAGCCCCGCGAATGCTGTAGGGAATCAAGGGTGCGATCATCCCGTTGTAGAGCACTGCCGGATGGTGGTGATGAAGCCGCGGATCCCGCGGTCGCTGCGGTGGGCGAGGTCTCTCCGTGTCGGCTTTGACCGCAGCATCGCGCAGAGCTCGCCACTCAGCAAACTGCTTTTCATAGGTTGCCTGCTCCTGCGCCGCGACTTCGGGAGTCCAGGACGCATCCTTCTGGGACCAGGACTCCAGTAGCGGCTTCAGCGCCGGTTCCTTGCGTTGCACTGCTTCACTGGTCCAGGCTTCGATCGCCGAGCCTGACCATGCCGAAACGATCAGGCCCACGGGAACCTGGATCTCACGATGAATCTCGCGACCAAAGAAGAAAGCCGTTGCGGAGAATCGACCTGCGGTATCCGGAGAGCTCACCACCCATTCTCCCGTCAGGTCCGCCACAGGTTCCTGAGAGGCCTTGCGATCAACTTGGAAAACCCGAAGGTTGGGCAAGTCCGCATTTGCCTTCTCCTTCTCCGGATCCTTGGCCCGATCCACAATCATGGCCATGTTCGATTGACCCGAGCAGAGCCACACTTCACCGACGAGGATCCCCATCAGCGAGATGGATTCTTCCCCTGTTGTCGCGGTCAGTTCGCGGGGCTCGCTGCTTGCAGAGACTGGGTTGAGATCCACCCGCCACTTGCCGGATTCATTGGCGGTATCGGTGACTTCCTGACCCGCGAAGCGCACCGTCACTGCGGTATTGGGCTCGGCAAAGCCCCAGACCGGGATGGGGTGGTCGCGCTGAAGGACCGCATGGTCCGTGAAGATGCCCGCAAAGCGGAACGAGTTGTCTTCAGCAGAAAGGTGAGAGGCGAAAAACAGGACAGCTAAGAAAGCCAATAGGCAGGGACGGGCGGGGGACATTCGTTCACTCTAGAGACAAAAACGGTCTCGCGTCGAGGATCGGGTAGTCTGGCAACCTTTCCGTTGGGCATTTGCGGGACAGTGTCCCTAAGGCCCTAACTCTAAAACGCAGCGGAACCCAATGTGATCGTGGTGATCGAACTCGGTCGCCCAATGGCGGCGGCTGGAGAGCAGGATTGGCTCTCCGGAGTCATTCCAGGAACCGCCCCTCACCGCGATCCGTGCCGGATGAGCCGGATCCAGCTTGTCGTTGGTCCATTCCGCGACATTGCCGCTGATGTCATAGAGACCCAGGGAATTGGGAGGGAACGAGCCGACGGGGGCCGTGTAGAGAAAAGTGTCATTGAATCCGGGGATGGGAGTCTTGGAGATGTTGCCCAAAGCCCGGCACTCTTCGCCCCAATAGTTCGCCTCTGGTTTGGTGGGAGGCCAGGAATCACCCCAGGGATAGATCTTGGTCTGGGAATTCTTGGCCTCGGGAGAAAGATCCGGGTCTTCGTGCCGAGCGATCTCGATGGCGGTGCTCCACTCGTAATCACTGGGGATGCGATAGGCATCCGTGGCCTTGATGCGATTCTCCGTGAGTTCCCGCTGGGTCAGCCATTCGCAGAAGGCCCGCGCTTCCTCCAGGCTCACTCTGGTCGCGGGGTGGTCCGGCCCTTGGGGGAAGGGTGGAGATTCCATGGCGCGCCTCGAGTCATTCATGAAGACCACAAGATCCTGAACGCGAGTCTCCCAGATGCTGAATAGAATCGTCTTGTCTTTCGATGGCCCACGCCGGATGGAAACGGGAACGAACTTCATTCCGAGGCCATTGACGTAGGGTTGATCCTTGGTGGCGTCGGAGGGCTTGAGACTTGGTTGAGGCTCACTGGGCTTTGTCTTGGCAAGGGCGACGGCTTCCTGCGCTGATTTCTCCAAGAGTTGTTCCGTCTGCTCCAACTCTTTCCGAACGGCGATTGCCTGATCGATCTGATTCTGCTGCGTCAGTTCTCGTTCGATCCGCGTCAGTTGGGTTCGGTAATCCGCGAGCACAAGTTTGAACCGGTCATGACGCTCACTGAGCAACTTCGTCCGGGCATTCGAGTAGATCTCCTGAAGCTTCTGGAGATCGGCAATTTCCGTTTCCGCCGGTGTGTAGTCTACCTTGGCGAGGTTCGCCAATTCCGAGCGGACGGCGAGCACCACGTCGAGGTTCCCCCGGGTTTGGGCCTCATTCATCAGCGAGGTCAATCGTTGCAGATAGTTGGCTTTGAGATCGTCAAGGGGCCCATCGAGCTTGGTTTGTTGAGCCTCGAGATTCGATCGCGCTTGCTCAAGAGTCAGGCTCTCGGAGCCTTCTTGGGCGGAGGTGGCCATGACCAGCCACACCCCAAGCCCTATCCAGATGAAGAGTCGCTTCATGCGGTGGATAGCATCACAAAGCGTCCCAAGGTGCAACTACGGAGTCGTGATATGCGATTCTGTTCCCGGGAGGCGATCAAGTCAGGCAGGAGGCGAGCTTCTAAGGACTCGCCATTCTCGTCACAGTCCTTCATGCTCGTATTTCATGAAGCTCTACCAAGCCTTTGCTCTCATCCTGGCGATCCTAGGCGCAAGTCTCCATGCGGAGGACGCCAAGCCAAAGCCCTACACGGGCGAGTTGCGCTTTCTGGAGCGAAAACAGAAGAGCCTGTTCCTGAAGTTCACTGCGCGCAATGGAGGCGAGATACAGATCCAGCAGAAGCGCATGGCAACACCTGAGAAGACCGAATCCGTGAAGGTTGGCGAGACCTTTGCCGACGGGCATTTTCTGCTTTCCAAAGTCGAGGAGAAAGAGGGCATGACGCCCGACCAAGAGTTGGTAGACCTGACCGAGCTCACCATCCACGACATCGGGAATGGGAGAAGCTTCGTCCTCGTTTACCAGGAAGAGCTCAACTGGCCGGACTACTACGCCGAGCTCCAATGGAGCAAAGATGAAAACTCCCCAATTTTCTATGTGAAGGAAGGGGACCAATTCGAGAGCATGGAGGATGGGGGACTCATATACGAGATGGTCAGAGTGAAGGAGGACGAACTGGTGTTGCGACCTGATGGTGGAGAATCTCTGCTTCTGAAGAGAGCGAAGAGGAGTGATTGACCTACTAGCAATCCCAGAGCCTGTGAATTACTCCAACCGCTCGAAAACAACGGAGTTCGGACTAATTTTCGTTGAGGTAAGCCGTGTGACCAAACTCCAGGATTGGGGAATTGGCTTCCTGTGCACCCATGTCAGGAGCCTTGCCTGTGTAGTTGTCACTGAAATTGGGCAAGACTAAGCCCGCATCAAATCCAGGGCTGTCAGGCGCCAAACTAAAGTCTCCAGAAGTCATGGGGTTCACATACGTCGGAACTCCTTGAATCCCATTTTCCTCTGAGCCAACGCGGGCGTTTCCGAGGTTCCCGTTGTAGAGGTCAAAATCGTAGCTGCTTCCACTATCTCCATCACGATCTAAAATGCTCGAGTGTAGGCTATTCGCGATGTGGAGTATGTTATTTCTTGTGGTGACGTTCCGCATGTTTCCGCCATGCCCCAGGCCTGGATCACTTCCAAGAAGCAAGCCAGAGTCGTCTAATGAGGTGGGTTGCAACACTGTATTGTGGAAGAGATAAATCCTGCCAGCAGCCAGGCGGTCACTCGTTTTCAGGAATCCACCGCGGTCAGACTGAACCCCTCTAAGATCGCTTTTTCGGGAGTGAGCGGCAACGTTTCTCCAAATGTAGAGCGGTCCCACGGAAGTTGTGGCAGTTGCGATCTTCACAAAGGAATGGTCAAGATAGTTGCCCCAGATTCTAACGTTCTCGTTGGCGCCCTCTGCCTCGATGGCATCGTCCCAACAGTGGCTTAGGTGATTGCCGTAGATGTCAGAGTCCCGGTTGGGAGAACCCACTTTGCTATAGTTCTCTCCCCCTCCAATGATGTCGTTGAACCGATGGTTCTCATCTGACCAAATGGAATTGTATCGGATGACATGATTCCCGGCAGTGTTGAAGAGATAGATTCCGTGCGCTCCCTCTGGATGGTAGGACTGACGATGTGCTCGGTATTCTTCCCAGCTGTTTGCGTCTGAGCGCGGGTGATGGATTCGATTTCGCTGAATGATGAGACGATGAATCCCGCCACCTTCTTTCTGACCCGCAAAGATAGCGGCATCGGGGTTCAGCCCAAAACCATCCTCTCCCACGCGGCCCCAGTTAGTGATTTCGCATTCCTCGATCACCACATCATGGGCCTCTGCGAAAAGACGGACACCATGGCGGACTGCATTCTTGAGTGTCAGGCCGCGCAGAATTACGTAGGAGGCATTAATTTCAACGCAGGACTCTCTCTCTTGCTGCACATCGATCACCGCCTCGCCATCTGCAATGAAGGTGTAAAGGACATACCCCTCGCTCGACCCCGATTCTGTGATGCGAAGCGTCTCGTGGCTTGCTGCAGGTAGCTCGACCACCTTTCCGATCGGAAATGACTCTGACCAGGTAGCTACTTTCTTGGAGACACTGGCGGCGCCATTTGAAAGCTCAAACTCGAATTCGGTGCCGGGAGTCAGGTTCACCACACTCCCGCGATATTCTCTGGTCTCAGCGTCCCACCAAAGCGGATATCCTGAACGCCAACCTTGCTCCGCTCCACTCTTGCGGTAGCGGACTTGACACTCCAATCCGTTTTGGTCGCCATCCGGTTTCCAGGACAGACCGACACATTCAAACGTGGGAGTGGCCAAAATCTGATTGGCAAGGCCTCCAGAGGGAGTCACCAGGAGTGGAGCGAGAAAAAGCAAGCGGAGTAAGGAGTTGAGCATGGATCTAATGCTGAGGATTTCACCCCATAGAGTGATCCATCCGCAATAGCGAAGTTGTGGCTGAGTTGAGTGGTTTCCCCAAGCCGATGAAGCCATTCTCCCCTCAAACACAGGGGAAGGCTGTTGGGAGTGCCAATGGCTACACTGTCAGTCGAGGCGTGGACGAGCGGTCCTGGTGTAGAGAGAGGGATGGTTGGTACACCCGCCAGGGATCGAACCTGGACCTTCGGTTCCGGAAACCGACGTAATATCCATTTTACTACGGGTGCATCCCGAGTTGAGCGAAACGCTCAGAGGGCCCAAACACTACTTTACAGTGGCGCTTAGGCAAGGGAATTTGGCGCTTTCATGAAGGCTTCCACCGCACCCATCGTCATCAAGATCGGCACAGGCGTGCTGACGCGACCCCATAACGGGTCGCTGAACCACGCCATGTTGGGCCGATTGATCCAGTCGATCTCGGATATTGTCGAGAGCGGCCAACCCGGGGTGATCGTGACCAGCGGCGCCGTGGGAGCGGGGATGAGCGCGCTGAATATCGAGGATCGGCCCACTGATGTGGGGCTCTTGCAGGCTTGTGCCGCGGTCGGACAGGCTCGGTTGATGGAGGCTTACGACGCCGGATTCCGGAATTTCCACCTGAAGGTGGCCCAGCTTCTCCTGACCAACGAGGACTTCGAGCAGGAGAAACGGCGCGATAACGTGGCCAATACAATCCAGACCCTGTTGTCCCGGCCCGATGTGGTGCCGATCGTGAACGAGAACGACTCGGTGGCGGTTTACGAACTCCGATTTGGGGACAATGACATGCTTTCCTCCCGGGTGGCGCAGTTGATCAAGGCCGCGCAGTTGATCCTGCTGACCAGTGTTCCCGGACTTCGTCCTCCCGGTGCTGAGGAGGACGAGATCCTCGAAGTGGTGGAGGACATCAACGAGGTGATGAACTTTGCGGACAACACCGTGGGCAAACACTCCGTGGGCGGCATGATGTCCAAGCTCAAAGCGGTGCAATTGACCGTGGAAGCGGGGATTCCGACCATCATCGCCGGGGGGCGCAACCCGGAGCAGTTGCCGGATCTGGTTGCAGGCAAGGGGATCGGCACTAGGTTTCGGGTCTCGAAGAAAAACCCATGACCGCGCCCGATCTCAAAGAACAGGTCCTGACCCTGGGACGGCAAGCCAAGGCGGCTTCCTATGAGCTGATGAAGCTCTCTACGGAGGATAAGAATCGCATCCTGCTGTCGATGGCCGATGCCTTGCTGGCGGCTGAGGATGAGATCCTTGAAGCAAACGCTAAGGACATTGCGGGGGCAGAGGAGAAGGGGGTGACCAAGGCGATGGTCGATCGGTTGCGCCTGGATCCCAAGCGTTTGGCCGCGGTGGCCGATGGCATTCGCCAGGTCGCGGCGCTGCCGGATCCGGTGGGCGAGATCATCGCGGATTGGGAACGGCCCAACGGGCTGCATATCCAGAAGAAGCGGGTGCCGATCGGCGTGATCGGGATCATCTACGAATCGCGACCCAACGTGACGAGCGATGCCGCGGTCCTCTGTTTCAAGACCGGGAACGCCACGATTCTTCGCGGTGGCTCGGAAGCTTTCTACTCCAATACGGCCATCGCCAAAGCCCTGACCGAAGGCGGGGTTGCGGCGGGCATGCCGGAACACGCGATTCAGCTCATCCCGTTCACGGATCGGGAGAGCGTGACTCACATGGCGCAGATGGATCAGTATCTGGATCTGATTGTGCCTCGGGGTGGCGCGGGCTTGATCGAGCGAGTCGTGAGCCTGGCTCGCATGCCCGTCATCAAGCATTATGACGGGATTTGCGCGCTTTACGTGGACAAGGCGGCGGATCTGGAGATGGCCAAGAACATCATCGTCAATGCCAAGTGCCAGAAGCCCAGTGTCTGCAATGCCGTGGAGACGGTCTTGCTGCATGAGGACATCGCGGAAGCCTTTCTCGCAGATGGAGGTCAGGCCTTGCTTGATGCCGGGGTGGAATTGCGCGGTGACGAGCGCGTCCTGAAGATCCTGGGAGACAAAGCCACGGCGGCGACGGAGGAGGATTGGAAGACGGAGTATCTGGATCTGATCCTCGCGGTAAAGACGGTGAGTTCACTGGATGAAGCGATCGCGCATGTGAACTCGCATGGCTCCCATCACAGCGATGGGATCATCACGACCGATCTGGAGGCAGGCGAACGTTTCCTCAATGAGATCGATTCCGCGACGGTCTACGTGAACGCTTCGACTCGGTTTACCGATGGGGAAGCTTTTGGATTCGGTGCGGAAATCGGGATCAGCACGGACAAACTCCATGCCCGCGGACCCATGGCTTTGCCGGAGCTGACTTCCTACAAGTATCTGCTCCGCGGCAATGGACAGATCCGTTGAAAAAGGAGCGCCTGAGCGCGAGCGTCCTCGCTCGCCTGCATGGGGCCGGTCTGATGGTAGCGAGCGGGGACGCTCGCGCTCAGGCCAGAGAGTTCCGCACTGGCAAGGAGTTCTGATCGCCCTGCATCTGGTGGCGATTACGGTGGGTTCGCTGCCGGTTCTGGTGGATGAGCGCGGGCTGACGGAAGAGACTTTTCAGGACCCGCTGGTGCAGGCGGAGTTCGAGATCTGGGCGGAACGACTGAACGTGGATCCGGAAGACTTCGGCGATGGCGTCTGGAATGCAGCCTCTGGATGGCTCCACGCGCAACGCGCCCTGCAGGCGCCCTTTGAGCCCTACTACGAGATCGCCGGGACAAGACAACGTTGGCGGATGTTTCCGGGCGCCCTGGAGAATCCCTCCCGGTTGCGGATTGATGTCCTTGAACAGGGGGATTGGCGCACGGTCTATCGCCTGGGCTCCAGCCTTCCAGAAGAACAGTGGCTGGCCAAGTGGTTCGATCGCGACCGGTTCCGGGCGGCGCTGAATCTCTATGCCTGGGATGTGTACCCGGAGGCGTACGAGGAGTTCGTGAGTTGGCTGGCCGAGCTGGCTGTGGAAGCGTTTCCCAGGGCGGAGCGGATTCGGGTGGGGTATGAGGTGGTACCGGCGCTCAGCCCGGAAGAAGCAAGGGCTGGCGTTGATCGGGAGCCACTCCCATGGGCGGAGGCCAGACAGATGCGAGAAGTGGAACTCGTCAGGAAGTCATGAAGTCGCTCTGGGAGAAATGGCTGAGATTGCTCGCTCGCCGTGAGGGAGGGGAGGCACTGGCTCTGTGCCGGATTCTCTGCGGGATCGGCCTGGTCGCATCGGTCTTCTTCGTCGTGCCGACTGGCGCCCTGAGCGTGCTCTGGAGTGATGCGCAGTATGGGGGATACCGAAGTCTGGAAGCCCAACCCTGGCTTGTGCAGTTGTTGGGAGGGCCGAGGCCTGTGGTTTCGTGGGGGCTCGCCGTAGGAACCATGATCGCGGGCCTTTGTCTGACGGTGGGATTCTACACCCGCATCGCCGCGATCAGCTCGCTGGTGCTCTTCAACACGTTGATCCAGATCAACTTCCACGATGGAAGTGCCTATGACTCCCTTCTCACCAATCAGTTGTTCATCCTCATCTTCGCAGCATCAGGCACAACCTGGTCGATTGATTCCCTGCGAAAAGCGGGTTCCTGGTGGAGCGAGGCGACGGTTCCGTGCTGGCCACGCTACGTCTTCATTTATCAGCTGGTGCTCTGCTACTGGTCGACTGGTATGCAAAAGGTGAGCACCCACTGGTTGCCGGGAGGGGAACTCTCCGCGGTCTATTACGTCCTGCAGGATCCCTTCTGGCAACGTTGGGACCTGTCGCCCGGACTGGTGCACTTCTATGGGGTGACCCAGTTTGGCACCGCGCTCACCTGGTGGTTTGAAGTGCTGGCACCGCTACTCCTTCTGGCCTTCTACTATCGGCACACCCGGGATCAACCCGGACGGATTCGCGCCTTCTTCAATCGCATCGACTACCGGCTGTGGTTCGCTCTCATTGGGGTTGGCTTTCATCTAGGGATTCATCTCTTCATGCGAGTGGGGCCCTTCTCCTGGATCATCCTGGCCTATTACCCAGCACTTTGGAACTCCAGGGAGATCCGTTCCGGGATGGCTGCAATTCGAAGTCGCTTTCCGGTGGCCCAGAGGCGCTCTCCGGCGTAACCTCCTTTCCCAGACTAACAACTCCAAGATCCCCAGCGATGCTCGCGATTATTTCTCCTGCCAAAGCACTCGACTTTGACTCCGCTCCTCAGACGGACCAGTTCACCAAGCCGGACTTCATGACGGACGCCAAGAAACTCATCGACGTCATGCGGACCAAGAGTGAGGCGGAGATTATGGAACTGATGTCGATCAGTGAGAAACTGGCCGCCCTGAATGCCCAGCGTTACAGGGACTTCAAGCCGCCCTTCACCCAAGACAACGCCAAGCAGGCGCTTCTGGCTTTCAATGGCGATGTCTATCAGGGATTCCAGCTCGACAAGTTCACCGAGGACGATTTCGCCTACGCTCAGGAGCATCTCCGGATTCTCTCGGGACTTTATGGACTGCTGCGGCCTCTGGATCTCATCCAGCCCTATCGCCTGGAGATGGGAACCAGATTGAAGACGGATCGCGGCAAGGATCTCTACGAGTTTTGGGGCAAGAGCATCACCAAGGCACTCAACAAGGCGTTGGCGGCTTCCGGGAGCGACATCCTGATCAATCTGGCATCCAATGAATACTATGGCGCCGTTCAGGAGAAAGAGGTCGTTGGCCGGATCATCACACCGAGCTTCATGGATATGAAGAATGGTAAGTACAAGATTATCAGCTTCTTCGCCAAGAAAGCGCGGGGCGCCATGAGTGACTACCTGATCCGCAAACGAGTGGATGATCTCGGCAAGCTCAAGCGCTTCAAGTGGGAAGGCTACGCCTACAACAAGGACCTGACCAAAGGGGACAACCTCGTCTTTTCGCGGAATCAGGAAGCCTGAAAGAGGGGTTACTCCTCTTCCTCCACCTCTTCCGTGGATGGAACGGGGACGTGAGGGGGCAGTTCATTCAAGACCGCCCAAAAGGAACCAATCTGTTTCACCGCGTCTACGAACTGAATGAAGGTCACGGGCTTCACGACGTAGGCATTGACTCCAAGCTCGTAGCACGCCGTCAAGTCTGGCTCCTCCCGGGAAGAGGTCATGACGACCACGGGAATCGTCTTCAAATCTGGATCTCCCTTAATCTCCCGAAGCACTTCCAGGCCATCGACTTTAGGCATTTTCAGATCGAGAAGGATCACCGCCGGTCGCTCAAAGGGGAGATCGGCGTATTCTCCTCTTTGAAAGAGGTAATCCAGAGCTTCGGCTCCGTTCCGCAGAGGAAACACCTTGTTGGCAAGATTGCTTTCCTCCAGCGCATCCGTAATGAGTTCGATGTCGCGAGGATTGTCTTCAATCAAGAGGATGCGTCTCAAGGGAACTAGGCTCATTGGTGGCGGTTTTGGTCTTAGGTTTCTTGTAAGAGCTGATGGTAAAGTAGAATGTGGCACCCTTTCCTTCCTCTCCTTCTGCCCAGATTTCTCCCCCATGACGGGTTACAATCCTGTGAACGGTGGCGAGTCCAATCCCCGAGCCCTCAAACTCGTGGCTTCCATGAAGACGTTGAAACACGCCAAAAAGTTTGTGGGAGTATTCCATGTCAAAGCCGACTCCATTATCTCGAACGAAAATGACGTGTCGACGCCCTTTTTTGGGAAGGGTGCCGATCTCAATAACGGCCGGATGCTTATCTCTGGAATACTTCACCGCATTACCAATCAGATTGGACAGCACGATCCGAAAGAGAGAAGGGTCTCCGAAGGCTGTGGGCAGCGGATGGACTTTCCATTGGATCTCCCGTTCATCCTGAACACTCGTATGCTCCTCAATGACTTCGTTGACGAGAGCGGCCAGGTCCAGAGTTCTCTTGTGCATTCCAGCTCGGCCAAGCCGGGAGAAAGCGAGCAGGTCATCAATAAGTCCTCCCATCTCATTGCTGGCTTCTTGAATGGTATCCAGATAACGAAGGGCCTTTTCGGGCAACTGGTCTCCTGCTGCCTTCGTCAGGAGATCAGCATATCCCTGGATATGTCGCAATGGAGCACGGAGGTCATGAGAGACCGTGTAAGAGAATGACTCCAGCTCCTTGTTTGCGCTCTGCAACTGAGCCGCCTTGTCCTGAAGCTCGGCGTTCAGTTTTAGAATATTGTTTTCCGTTTGTTTAGCCTCGGTGACATCTCGGGCAGTGGCAAAGAGTAGACCTTCCTCAATGACGGGAAGCGTTGTCCAGGAGAGCCAAACCCAGAATCCCTTTTTGTGACGATAGCGATTCTCAAACTGAAGGGTGGGGTTGCCGATGCTGAGTTTATCAACTTCCGCGAGAGTGCGGTTCACATCATCTGGATGAATAAAATCCAAGAAGGGACGTTCCGTCATTTCTTCAAGGGAGTAGCCCAGAGTCTTCGTAAACGAAGGACTCACCCGTTTGAAGTAACCGTCAACGCCTGCGACACACAGCAGATCCAGCGACAGGTTGAAGATGCGATCTTGGATGACCTCTGCCTCCCGTTGTTTGCAGTAACTTCGGTGAATGGATCGGGCGGACAACCAGATGAGGAGAGATAGGATGGAAATGATGGAGATGGTATAGACCGCGAGACCGAATGCTCCTTCAATTCTCTTCTGGTGGAGATTCTCTTCGATCACCCAAGCTAAGAGAATACAAGTGACAATGGTGGCGGGAAGGAGGTGCCGCGCCAAGTAGCCCCCGGGGCTTTCCTCCGTCAATACGTTGAGAAACCCTTCATTGGGGTAAATGCAAAGCAGTCCAAGGGAACTTACCAGGAAGAGTTGGGCTGTTGGAATTGACATAGGGATGTGGTGAATGACGCCGTAGAACGCCTGCACATCGCGCGCGCGGATTGATCCGAGCAGGCGGTGGCGCCGCGGGCCTTCGGCAAACACCCGGCTGACGCGGCCCGTTCCGACGCTCAGATCAACGCAGCCGGGTCACCCTCGATGCCGAGGCGCGCCTGCGTGGCCAGTTCCTCCGCGCGGCGCCGCTCCTCGGCCAGATGCGTGCGGTAGCGGCGGTAGCCGCCAAAGCCCTCGTCGCCTCCGTCGCCGGAGAGCGCCACGGTCACATGCTTGCGCGCCAGCTGGCAGACCCGGTAGGTGGGCAGGGCCGAGCTGTCGGCATAGGGCTCGTCGTAGAGGCGGGCCAGCAGGTCGACCAGGTCGAAGTCATCGCTGCACACCGTCTCCACGCGGTGATCGGTCTGGTAGCGATCGGCCACCATCTGCGCAAAGGCGGACTCGTTGAAGGCCGGATCGTCAAAGGCGATCGAGCAGGTGTTGACCGGCGTGTCGGACAGGCCCGCCATAGTGGCGACCACGGCGCTGGAATCCACGCCGCCGGAGAGGAAGGCGCCCAGCGGCACCTCGGCAATCATGCGCAGGCGCACCGATTCCTGCAGACGCTCGCGCAGCTCTTCGCAGGCCTCGTCCAGGCCGATCCGGCGCTCCAGGCTGAAGCGCAGGTCCCAGTACTCCTGGGGCTCGGGCAGGGGCTCGCCGCGGCGTATGCACAGGCGGTGGCCCGGTGCAAGCTTGCGCGCCTGCTTGAAGATGCAGCGCGGCTCGGGCACATAGCCCAGGGCGAAGTACTCCTCCACCGCCAGCGGATCGAGGCTGCGGTCCAGGCCGCCGTGGGCCAGCAGGGACTTGAGCTCGGAGCCGAAGAGCAGTTGGCCGTCATCCAGCAGCGCGTAGTGCATGGGCTTGACGCCCAGGCGGTCGCGCGCCATGAAGAAGGTCTGGCGATTCCGGTCCCAGAGCGCGAAAGCAAACATGCCGCGCAGGCGCAGCACGCAGTCCTCGCCCCAGGCCTCCCAGGCGTGGATGATGACCTCGGTATCGCTCTTGGTGCGGAAGGCATAGCCCAGGCCCTTGAGCTCGGCCATCAAGGCCTGGTAGTTGTAGATCTCGCCATTGAAGACGATGCCCACGCTGCGCTCGGCATTGAACTGCGGCTGCTGGCCGGTGGCGATGTCGATCACCGAGAGGCGGCGGTGGCCGAAGCCCAGGCCGGGCTCGGTGTAGATCTCGCCCTCATCGGGGCCGCGGTGCCACTGCGAGTCGTTCATGCGCTGCAGTCGCGCGCTGTCGATGCTGCGCTCGCCGCGCGTGTCGAAGATGCCGGTGATGCCACACATCTCAGTGCTCCCGCAAGGCCATCCGGCGCGCGGCCGGATTCAGCGTCAGTTCGTCGTAGAGGCCGCGGTAGGCCGCCACCATGGCATCCAGACTGAAGCGCTGCTCGACGAGTTGGCGTCCGCTCCGCCCCATGGCCCGCCGGCCGGTCTCGTCATCGGCCATACGTATCAGCGCTGCAGCCATGGCACGGGCATCCCCGGGTGGTAGCAGCAGGCCGCTGTACCCCTCCTGCACCAGCTCGGGATTGCCCCCGACGCGCGTTGCCAGCACCGGTAGGCCGCAGGCCATGGCCTCAAGCACGGTATTGGAAATTCCCTCGCTCAGCGAGGGAAGGACAAACACGTCCAGACCGCGCAACCACGCCGGGATATCACGCCGCTCTCCTGGAAGCCAGGCAAGATCTGACACCTGCCCCCGCTCGAGCACAGCGCGCACTGCGGGCATCTCAGGGCCGTCGCCGGCCATCAACAAGCGCAGGCGAGCACGCAGATCCGGACGCTGCTGCAAAGCCAGCACGAAGGCGCTGGCAAGCAGGGCCTGGTCCTTGACGGGCTGCATCCGCCCCACCGTGCCGACGAGCAGCAGGTCCTGGGCATGAAAGGGCGCCCCAGGGATAGGCTCACGCGAAGCTGCGGGGCTGAAGCGCCGCGCATCCACCCCATTGCAGATCTGGCGCACGGCCCCCGCAGGCAAGCCCACCCGCTCGACGAGGTAGGACTGCAATTCAC
>JBHIXE010000081.1:0-17083 GCA_041984905.1 Verrucomicrobiales bacterium
CTGCATCCCCAATCTGCCCAAGGAAGGCATCCGCTTTCTCAAGCTGCAGCCAGAGATGCACCGGACCATCAACCTCATGAAGAAACGCGGCGGGAACCCAACCGCGGTTTCCCAGGCTTTCGAGCGCTATCTCAAGGAGGCGGATCTCGGCAAACTGGCTCGGGTCTGGGAAAATGGGGAGGATTTGTAAGGGCGTTCGTGACGGAAGCGCGTCTTGAAGTGTGAGGACAGGGGTAGAGGTTGAGGCCTGCGATCCGATTTCTCCTCCCATGAAAGATCCGCGAGTTCCTTTCGATAAGGCCCAGAAGAAGCTCCAGACATTTCTTGAAGGCATTCGCTTGCCCCAGCGCATTCTGTGGCTGACGGGAGATCGCGTCACGGGGCATACCGGGAAGGTGTGGATCTACCAGCCGGCAAGCCTGGAAGATCCGGCCTCGTCACGGGCCTTCTACGAGAGCCTCCGTATCCAAACCTCCGTCAGCCTCCGGATCGATGTGCTCTGCGAATGGGAAGGCGCGTCCGTCTGTTTCGTTGAGAATTGTGGCGGGGAAAGTTGTTACCTGAACTTTGGCGCCGGGTTTGAGCCCGTGGAAGTCGAGGCGGTCCATACCCGGTCCCAGTGGCTCGCCACCAGGTTTTTTCTGGGTGGCAGGCGGGATCGGCATCCCGTGACGCAGCGGAGGATTACCCCCGTTTCCGCGTCAGCATGAACTCGTTGCCCTCCGGATCCATGCACATGGCCAGGTGAGGCGGTTCGCCGTCTTCCGGTTCAGGCGTGCGGGTCAGGCTACCGCCACCAGCGGTGACTTCCTTGCCACCTTCCACGACATCGGGAACCTGAAAGCTCAAGCCCGTCCAGGTGCGCTTGCCTTCGCCGCCGCCGTGGATCCCGATCGTGGCGCCCTGAATCTCGACTTCGCTGATGACCTCGTTCTGCTTGATCACCTTGCCTCCCAGGACATCGCGATAAAAACCCACGGCCCGGTCCATATCGGCTGCCCAAATCACATACTTCACGCGTTCCACGATCATAGAGGCAGGATAGACGGACAATCCGGCTCTGGCTCAAGAATCTTTTTGTGAGGATGAGAGCGGTGCGGCAGGCTGGAAGGGCAGCATGGAAGTGGGCGAGACCTTATACGTGACGGAACGGGCCGAGTGGCGGGCCTGGCTGGAGGAACATAGCTCCAGCAAAGAGGCGATCTGGCTGGTCTACTACCGTCAGGATAGCGGCCAGCCGCGGATTCCCTACGCCATTGCCGTGGAAGAAGCGCTCTGCTTTGGATGGATCGATGGCATTGTGAAGAAGCTGGATCTGGAGCGGAGCGCCCAACGCTACACCCCTCGCCGCAAGCGGAGCAACTGGTCCGAGCTGAACAAGGAGAGGGTGCGCCGCCTCTTGGCCGCGGGTCAGATGACGGACGCAGGCATGGAAGCGGTAGGCGATGCTTTGGACGAGCCCTTTGTCTTTGCCAAGGACGTCCTGAAAGCCATTCGCTCGGACAAGGATGCCTGGAAGCACTACCAGACCTTCTCCGAGTGCTATCGGCGAATCCGCGTGGGCTACATCCAGGAGGGAAGAGGGAACCCCGAAGTCTTTCAGCAGCGCCTGGCGCACTTCATCAAGATGACGGCCAAAGGCAAGAAATACGGCACCTACCTGGAGTAGTTTGGCATTTGTGAGGGCCGAAGGACCGGGTTAGGCTCTGCGGCGATGAGTTTCGAGAAATGGAACCAGAAAGAGCGCTATGCCGCCCAATCGGATTGTGTTCGGGAAGCATTGGAGAGCGAGGATCATGGGTTGGATCGCCTGCTTGAGCTCATGCGGGGAAAGGAAGAAGCGGCGCTCTACCTGGCGGGGACCCGATTGGATCATGACTTTGGCTTTGGCAGCGAGGATATCGGCTGGCTCATCTCGGTGATGCCGGAGGACCGGGAGAAGGCAGCCGTGCCCGGGTATCATCCGGGGAGCACAGAGGTCTACATCACCTTCCAGGGACAACTGAGCTTGGAGGTTCTCGAAGATGGGCAAGTGGTGGAGAAGCGGCTGAGGAAAGACGACGCTCTGGTCCTGTCGCCCGGGCAGTGTCACCGCGTGCAGCCCGACCCGGAGCAAAAGGCGGCCTCGCTCATCGTGAAGACGAACCTGACGCACCAACCCAGCGTCGTTCGTTGTGCGGATTGTGGTTACTATGAGGACCCTGCGCAGTGTCCGCTGGCGCAACGGTGTGGTTGATCTTCCCCCGATAAAATAGACACGACTAGCACAGTCGTTAGTTGAGTGAGTTTCGGTAATCTTGAAGGTATTGCTCCGGGGATCGGTAACCGAGCGAGGAGTGCTTTCGACGCCGGTTATAGAAGGTCTCGATGTAGTCGAAGATGGCACGCTTGGCCGCGGCTTTCGAGTCGAAAACGTGATGCTCCGGGAAGGCCTCGTTTTTAAGGGTGGCGAAGAACGATTCGCAGGTCGCGTTATCGTAGCAGTAGCCGCTGGCGCTCATGCTTGGCAGGATGTTCTCCTGGGCCAATTGGGCCAGGAAATTGCGGCTGGTATATTGGCAGCCTCGGTCGGAGTGGAACAGCGTCCCGGGAACCAGAAGGTCGTCATGGCGCTTGGCACGCTTGAGAGCGTTGCTGACCAGTGGGGTGGCCAGACTCTCCGAGAGGCTCCAGCCTAAAATGGAGCGGCTGTAGAGGTCCATTACCACCGCCAGGTAGAGCCAGCCTTCCCGGGTAGCCACGTAGGTGATATCGCCGGCCAGAGCTTGTCCAGGTGCCGTGATTTCCTCCAGTTGCGCCAGGCGATTGGGAGCGATTCGCAGGGAGCTTCCTCGTCCTGAACCGTGGTTTTGGGGCGGAAGGCACGCTTGGCCTGCGCTCGAATGCCCTCTCGGCGCATGAGACGTGCGACCCGGTTTTCGCTGGCATAGAGGTTTAACTCGCGCAGCTCCTCGGTCATTCTTGGACTGCCGTAGGATTTGGTGTGGCGGTGGGCATGAACTTCATGCATGGCTTCAACCAGACGCTGGTTTTCGTTCTCGCGAGCGCAACGGGGGCGCTTTTTCCAGGCGTAGAAGCCTGAGCGCGACACCTCCATGGCTTCGCAGAGTTCCAGGATGGCAAAGGACTCTTGTTCCCGCAGTTGTTGAATAAGCTCATACCGCTTCATCGCGGATCCTCCCCCAGTATGAGCGCGGCTTTTTTTAGGATCTCACGCTGACGCTTGAGGTAGTCGTTCTCCCGTCGCAGGCGACGGTTCTCTTCGAGGATCTGCGCGGCCGTCATTGCGGCGGTGGAATCCTCGCCTTCGGCAAGGCTTTCACCGCCTCCATTGTGGCCGCGCAGCCGTTTGACCCACAGCCTTAGGCTGCCAGCGGAGATCCCCAGTTCCCGGGCCACCTGAGTCTGAGGCTTTCCGCTGGAGAGATAAAGTTCCACCGCATTGCGGCGAAACTCCTCATCGTAATTATTGATTTTGCCCATGTTAGTCTACTGTAGCTTCGTAGACCGTGCTGTTGGTGTCCATCAAATCGGGGGAACTTCACTATCGCAAAGACTACGCCGCCTTCTCGCAACTATCCCCACTCTCCCCGCCGCTTGCATCCAGCACCTCTCGTACTTTGCGCCCGAGGTTGGCGATCGAGTAAGGCTTCTGGATGAAATAACTGCCTCGCTCCAAGAGATCGGTATTGGTGATCGCTTCGTCCGTGTAACCGGAACTGTAGATGATGGGGATGTCGGGCGCGATCTCACGCAGGTGCGAGGCCAGTTCCACCCCGCCCATTCCCGGCATCATCACATCCGTGATCACCAGGGAAATGGACTCCTCCCGCCGGTACTGTCGCTGAAACTTGTCCAGTGCATCCGCGCCGTTTATGGCCTCAATGACCTGGTAACCCAGGGAGGACAACGCCCTCACGCCCAGGCTGCGGACGACGGCCTCGTCTTCCGCGATCAGGATCACTTCGTGACCGCGGATGGCAGGGCGCTCCGGCTCGGCCTCATCCTTCGATACCTCCGCGACTTGCTTGCCCGACTCAGCGACCGGGAGGTAAACCTTGAACGTCGTCCCCACACCTTCCTCACTGTAGAGGGTCATGTGACCGCCGGAATGCTTGACGATTCCCATGCAGGTCGCCAGGCCCAGGCCGGTTCCGGCCGGCCCTTTCGTGGTGAAGAAGGGTTCAAAAATGCGGTCCCATTTGTTCCGGGGAATGCCACAGCCAGTATCGCTCACCGCGAGCAGGATGTATTCCCCCGCGGTCGCGCGGCCGCAATAGGAGACGTAGTTCTGATCCAGAGTGGTCTTCTGAACCTCGACCGTGAGTTTGCCCTCCTCACCCATGGCGTCCCGGGCATTGACGGCCAGGTTGAGCACCACCTGTTGAATCTGCTTGGGGTCGCCGTAGGCAGCGGGAGCTCCACTCTGGAACTTGAAGTCCAGCGCAATGTTTTCCCCGACCAACCTTTCGATGAGCTTGCGCATATCCCGCACGGTGTCATCCAGCTGAAAGGCTTCCGGCTGAAAGGTCTGTTTGCGGCTGAAGGCGAGCAACTGAGCCGTCAGGCTGGCCGCCCGGTCCGCCGACTTCCGAATCTCGGAAACATGATCCCGAATCGTATCCGTGGCTTCTCCCCCACTCTCGATCAGTTCGGAGAACCCAATGATGGACGTCAGCACGTTGTTGAAGTCGTGGGCGATCCCCGTGGAAAGCTGCCCGAGGGCCTGGACCTTCTGAGATTGGAGGAAGCGTTCTTCCAACTGCCGAATCTCCGTGAGATCTTCCACACTGCCTTCGATACAGCATGGCGTCCCCTGCTCGTCATAAATGACCTTGGTTGACTCCCGTACGTTCACGCAGGTGCCATCCTGGCGCATCCAGACGGAGTCCCGGAGACGATAGCCACCGTTTTCCATGACGCCCGCCAACCAGGTGCCATGTGGCTTGGAGTCCTCCGTGGCGATCTGCTCCAGATATTGCACGCTGTTACGAAGGCTCACGCTGGTCTTGTATCCCAGCAACTCCACCATGGCGGGGTTCACACTCAAGAGGCGTCCCTGCCCGTTGCAGTGATACAGCCCGACAGCAGCGTTGTTGAAGAGTTCCTGCGCCTTCTTCTCGCTGTCCCGCAGAGCCTTGGTGCGTTGCTCCACCATGGTCTCGAGGATCTCCTCTGTGTTCTCCAATTTGATCTGACGGCGAATGGTCTCGCGAGATTCCTGTTTGCTGCGGTAAATGGTGATCCCCAGCGCGACCACCTCCATGAAAACCCAAGCGGCATGCTCGAAGGCACGCACCACAGGATACTCCACCGTGTTCCCGAACACCGAGCGCGGCCAGTAAACTCCCCGGATGACGTGATCCACCAGGACCACTCCCATGGCGACCAGGAGAATGCGGTAATCCCGATAGAAAGCCAGGAGAGCCAGGGAGGCAAAAATGTGAAAATGAGTCTCGATTCGACCGCCAGAAAGGTGAATCAGGAGCGCGGACATCAGCATCTGCGCGACAGCAATCGAGTAGCGGGTCAGCGTCTGTCCTCGCTGGGCGAACCCAAGGTAGACGGGATAGCCCGTGATCAATCCGCCCAGCACGACGGCCGCAATCAAATGCGGGTGAATGGCCGACTCTACCCCTTCCCAGGTGAGAGGAGAAATGAAGGCCGCCAAAAGAATTGCCAGGCCGCACTGGAAGAGCAGCAGCCAGGCAAACATCTGATCCTGCCTCCCTCGGGAATGTTGCAGTGAGGACTCAAGCCTGGACTCGATCTCCTCAAACGAGGGATCATAAGCGTCAGTTACAAGAGTGCTCATCGGCAATTACCTAGTTTCTACTGTCAGTTTGGAGACCACAGCCAAATACGGGGATACCAGGGGAAGAAACGTGACTGTGTAACGCCTCAAGCAATTGACGACGCCCGGGATTGTCTCCCCGGTGACCGCGACTGCCTGTGATTCCACCTGTAAAAATCGGTTGGCCGCTGGTATCCCAGGCGATGACGTGCCCGGATGTCCTGGCTCCAAATTGAGACGCCTCTCTTCCTTCATGATCCCGGTGAACCGTAACGTTGGGTCCCCAAGCCTCCAAACGGCCGATAAGCCCTCCGACTTCCCACTGCCGCGCACTGGCTGAGTCCGGAACAGCAACGAAGAATTCGAGAGATTCTATGCTGTCTCCCGCTCGCGCCATCACCTCTCTCAGCTCATCCAGACTGGCGGCCGAGCAACTGCAGCGGGGATGAACGAACATCATGAGCCGGGCCCCCTCCGCATGTTTGGAGGCCTCGATTTCCAATACGGTCGCCTCGATCACAGCGTCTCCCGGGTCACCTGGAGAGAGTGCGTAAGAGGCCAACCAGGAAAAGCCAACGCCACAGGAAGCGATCCAGATGGCGAAAGCCCAAGCTCTCTGATGGAAACCCTTATGCATCATGCGCATTATTACAATTAACTACCATAATTTCTATAAATTTCAACTGTCCTAGTTGTTTATTTCTCTTTTTTCCCCATCTCATTTTCATGAAACGTACGTCATGACTCGCTGTGGAAGCCTGATACCCTGCACAAAAAAACGCAGCTGCCCTCACTGGGACAGCTGCGCTGTAGCACCGAATCTTCGGCGTGAAATGCGGACGAGTTACCTCACCTCGACGACGTATTGAGCGTCCAGGGCCTTGGTGATCTGCTTGGACACCTCGTGAAGGTGAGCTTGGGAATAGGGATCCAGATTCTCCCCGCCTTTCACCTTATCGATGGAATTGCGGAGTTGCTCCAGCTGGAGCGTAGCCAGATCTCGAACGGGTTTCTCGGCAATGCTCAACCCGCTATCGGGTCCCATAAGGTCGATCAATCGCTCGATAAACTCCTTCTGCAGGTTCCGGCGCAGGCTGGAAATCATGGGCTTGCGCGCCGAGAACTCCCCTTCCGCCTTCAACTCACCCCAGATGGAGCCCTCCAGGGCGTCCAGGAGCTCGGGAATGGTCAGAGCGTCTTCATCTGCCGGAGTCCGGAATTCGTTGTCGTAGACCTGCTCCAGGGTGGAAGGCATCATCAAAGCGGTCAGGACACTGGACTGAATCCCGAGGATGCGGTCGTGGATGGGATAAGCCGGCTCGTCCAGCAGGCTGGAGCCACTGTCTTCGCCCCACCATTTGTCCACGCTCATGTATTTGAGCAGTTCCGGAGTCAGGCCAAAGGCCTCGTCCTGGAACGCATTCTCCATCACGAAGTTGAGAGCGTCTCGTTGCTTCTGCACATCGACCACCTCGATGGGCGCCCGGTTGTGGGGATCGCCTTTCTTGTCGCGATACACGTGCGTGCCGCCAATCCAGTTGGCCATCATGCCCAAGGCCCGGATCTGGGCGCTCAGAGTCAACTCATAGCCGCGGCGCGCCTTGGACCAACTCTGCCCGTCCTTCACGAAGTTCTCCAGAATGACGGCCCGGTTCTTCTTCACCAGGCGCATCTGGTTTTCGGCATAGCCTTGAACGTCCTTGGCAAAGTCATAGCGGCGAGCCAGCGGGTCTGGTCCCCAGGTGTCTTCATCCGTGCCGTAGGCGAGTTCTGGCTCGCTGCAGCGGCTCAGGATGGGATCCAGGTTCGTTTCAAAGGTATAGCCATACTCGATGGCCCACTTGTCGTAAGGGCCAACTCCAATCATGGCGTAGTCCCCCTGAACTTTGCCGGTTTCCACATTGATGTTCACCGGGAGGTAGTCCATGACGGATGCTGCAAAAGGTTTCTTCCCCTTCACCTCTTCACTGTTGATTTCTTCCAGGGTGTAGATGGAGGAAGCCTTGAAGTTGTGGCGCAACCCGAGGGTATGCCCCACTTCGTGAGCCACCAAGTCCGCAAGCAGAGGACCAATGAACTTCTCGGGAACCCCGTCAATCATCTGCTCCTCAGGCTTCTTGGCCTCAGGCGTGGAGGACTCGGATGTTTCTCCGGCGGTCTTCTCTTCCGCCTTTTCTTCAGAGGTCTCTCCCTTATCACCAGCGTCGGCCGTCTCGCCCTCTTCCTCTTCCTTCTTCGCCTTGGCTGCAGCTTCCGCCTCAGCAGTCGCTTCGG
This sequence comes from Verrucomicrobiales bacterium, assembly GCA_041984905.1. Taxonomy (GTDB): domain Bacteria; phylum Verrucomicrobiota; class Verrucomicrobiia; order Verrucomicrobiales; family DEV007; genus JBHIXE01. Next base: position 8,069 of record JBHIXE010000081.1, read on the forward strand.
CCTGAATCACCGCCTGCATCATCTGGTGCAAGGCGATTCCGTGAGTCTTGCAATTGGCCGCCATACAGAGCCCATTCTTCTGAGAGTGCTTGGAAAAGAGGCCGTCGAATTCCTGATCTCCGATCAACTCAGAGTCCACCGCCGCCAACGCATGCCCTCCTAGAGCCGGGGCCGCCTCCGCCATGCGCTGCCGATAGATGCCGGGCTTTTTGCTCTCCGGAGCCAGCCGCACGCGGGGATCCCACTTGGGATTTTCATACAACCACGCGAGTTCTTTCGGCGAATACCCTTCCACCGCCAGGTCCGGCAGAATCTCGTTCCACTGTGTCCAGTAGTGCCGAATCCAGCCATCGGTCAGAATGATGTCCGCATCCAGAATCTGGCCCGTGTTGGGGTTGACCCGGCTTGGTCCGATGGCCGTGCCGACTCCGTTATTGAGCCAGCGCACGAAGTTGTATCGCACATCTTCAGGATCTTTCTCCATGTGGGCCCCCGTGGCGGCGTCCTGTTGCCGCACTTCAATGGCGTCGATCAATCCCACATTTTCGAACGCCTCATTCCACATGAGGATCCCTTCCCTCACCCAGCGCCGATAGCGGATTGGAGTCGTGTGCTCGATGTAGAAGACGATCGGCTCCTTGGGAGGACTGAGCTTGAGATTGTTGTCTGCCTTCTCCAGTTGCCAGCGATTGATGTAGCGCACCCGGGTTTCATCTTCCCGATACTTGCCGAAGTCGGTGTAGCTGGTCACGAAATAGCCAACCCGCTCGTCGGCCTTGCGGGTCTTGAAGCTCTTGTTATCAGGGATCAGGCTGAAGGAATAGTGGAAGGTCTTGAGTTGGCCGGAAGATCCAGGCACTTCCAGGGCGATCTCCACGTTTTCGGGGAAAGCTTTGGCCGTCTTGATGGAAACCAGGTTCTTCTTGAGACCGCGAGCACTGTAGCCAAAGAACTTTTCGGCGTGTGCCACAAGCAGTTCGTCCAGGTCAATGAGGGGGCCGCCCTTCGGCACTTCGGTCAAAATTGGTACATCCAGAAGCACTTTGTCCGTGAAGAGACGCTTCACGGAAGATTTGGACTCAGCGTCTCCCGTCGAGCGGATATCCAGATTGGGCTCCACCAGAGCCAGGCGCTTGCCGTAGCGACGCCAGTAGACATACGCTTCCCCAGCCTGGAGTCCGGCGTAGGATTCCCCGCTGGCCACTGTCAGCGCGATGTAGTGCCGTTGTTTCTCGAAATCACGGGGTAATTCAGCCAGCAACTGCTGATCCTTATTGCGCCGGTAGATCGTGTAGAAGCTCTTTTCACCATCCAAGGTGGAAACAACCTTTTCATAACCCTCCGATACCTTTTCGAACGGGGGAAAATCTGCGCCATTATCCTGGCCAGAGGCGGATTGCAGAGACAAACCGGAGGCCATGGCCAAGGAAACCAGGGCCAAGAGAGTACGTGTATTCATGATGATTCTGGAGGTTCCGAGCCGTCCCTCCCACGAGACGGCAAGCAGCAAAGCGTGCCGGTAATATCGTCGACCAACCCGCTTTTTGGCTAGAACTTTTGAAATTACGGCTTCTTTGACCGTAAAACCGCTCTCTTTGTTCGGGATAAGGACGCCAGACCTGGCCTGTTTTGGAGACGGCCTACTCCCTTCTAATAGAATCCTTGAAACACCCTGAGCAATCTCTGCTCCCCTTCATCGACTGCGCTCTGGATCACTTGCAGAATGGGGTATGGCTTTTTGAAAGGGCCTCTCAACAAATCCGCGGCGTCTTCAAACATCCCCAACTCTCGTGATGCCTCGGCCGCCACGATCCTGGATTCGTCGTCCTCCACGGGCATCGACCGCAGATCATTGAGATTCCGCTGATGAAGCTCCGAAAACTCCTGGAAAGGTATTTTGGGCTTCTCATAACGGACTGTGTCATTCGCCCTCCACCAAAGAAGCGTTCGGACATAGCGCTGGCGGCTCTCATCCAGTTCTTCGAGTTGAGGCAAGAGGCTTGCCAAGTCCTGTTCCGTTAAATCGACAGCAGGAACCGGGCTTACCTCAAATTCAGAACAGGCAGCACTGATCGACGTCCCCACGACCTCGCAGTCTTCCTTCCAAAAGAACTCTCCTGATTGCCCGTGTTTCTGAAGTCTCGGTGATGAGTGCAACATAGGCGCTATGAATAGAGTATCTGTCCAAAGGGTTCCCCCAACACTATTCCCCGTGAGCATCACATCAACCGCAACAAGAGTACCGCTCCCAGGAATCCTTAATATATCAGTTACGAACCTCATTCCACGTTTATACAATAGCCTTTCACGCCCACCAATAACAATACGACTATATAATAAGATCAAGCCCCCCCTTGCCTCCCACCAACAGACTAACGCTGGGAGCATAGTCACTATTCCACGCCCCTTTCTACTCTTCCTGCAAGATTTGTCACGACGAACGGCATGACAGCTTGAGGCGTACGGCTAGAATGTGGGGATGAAACAAGTGCGTCTCCTCCTTGGTTTACTACCTTCCCTCTTTGCGATTCAGCTGATGGCCGCTCCGGAAGCCTCCATGGTCGACTCCTTCCCGGGCCTGGCACTATTCGAACCAAATCGCGCCAAGATCTACCATAGTTCCCCCGGCTCCAGAGCGCTCGTCGATCCCAGTGCACCCATTACTCGCGAGGAACCGGAGCCAGTCCTGGAAACCATGTTGGGTGGAGATCAGCGTTGCCGCATTGGCTTTTCCTGGGGGCCCAGCGAAGATCCCCACTACAGCATTGAATTGCAGAACAAGGCGGGTGAATGGACCTGGGCTGGCACCATCTCTGCCGAGACCATTGTGGTACCCGGCAATGGATTTATCTACAGCCAGGGGAGGACCAATGAGATGTTCGATTGTCGCCGCAAGTTTCGTCTGAATAACAGCGAGCTGGAAGAGGTGCCCCAACCCTTTTACAGAGTCGACCTGAAGACGGTCGTGAAAAGCGAGATCGAACTGCGTTCCGAGCCTCAAGGCGGCGAGATCACAGCGCGGCTGGGTAAGGGGGCCCATATCCACGTCCTGATTAACAAGAACCAGGACTACCTGATTAGCACGCCTCTGGGACTCACGGGTTGGTTCCACCTGGAAGAGGTCATCGAACCGTCCTCACCGATCGAAGGACTCTACTACGCCGGAGACTGACCGCAGATCTCTGGGAAGCTCTTCCGAATTCCAGCCTCCAGCTTCTGCAGCGCGGAATACTTCTTTCCATCCCAGGTGGGACGTGCGCCTTCTGCGACGAATCCCGGGTCGAGGGCCGTGTGCCACGAGATTTGCTCGCAATTGGGCAGATAAAGATAGACGACATGAGGTTGCCCCGAGTCCTTCGCCTGCTCGATCTCGACCTGATACCCCGCTCTCTCGCAAAGGAGCAGCATCTCCCGGATCTTGGCGCGCTTTTCCCGATAGAGCCGCTGCTGATGATCCCCCTTGGCTCGCTTGGCGCGCCGGCTGGCGACCTCAGTCTCCAGGGCGAGTCGAAAGGCGGCGGCTGCTTCAGAAGATTCACCCAACCTGGCCAGCTCCTGCTTCACCTGATGTAACCCGATCCCGCAGAAGCGGTTGTAGGCTGCGTCCAACTCGACGTTGAGCACCTTATTCCGGTATTTCGGAGGCTGGGGCCGAGGCCGTTGACGCCGATTCTTCTTGTTCTTGCGCGGCACAGTCCCCGCAAGAAAGGCAATCCAGACCGCTGGGTCAAGTCAGTCAATCCTCGCTGAATCCCTGCCAAAATTTGAACGGCAGCCCCCTCTCAACACTCCCAAGGTGCAACGCGCAACTGCCCGGGAAGTATTTGTGATGGGGACGATTCGTTTAACTACCTTCAAGACTCTCAGTGCCACCACCCTTCTGGTTCTGCTGACGGGACTCGCCAACCTTGCCGCCAACGAGAAAGGCGCCGAGATCTATCGCAACCTCTGTGCGGAGTGTCACGGCCCTCATGGCGAAGGCGCGCCCGGAGAATACGATGAACCTCTCTACGGGAATCGCAGCATCGAATCCCTCGCGGGGCGAATCGAACGGACCATGCCGGAAGACGAGGAAGACCTCTGCGTGGGCGAGGATGCCAAGGCCGTGGCGGAGTATATCTACCACGCTTTTTACTCCACGGAAGCTCGCGCCAAACAGACCCCAGTGACCACCGATCTGGTCCGTCTCACGGTGCCGCAATATCGCACCTCCATCGCGGATATCGTCGGCTCTTTCCGGGGAGGTTACCCCAGAAAACTCAAAGATGAACGGGGACTCAAGGGCCGCTACTACGGCACCTCCAAGTTTCGGGGTGAGAAAGAGAAGGAAGGCAAAGACAAGTTTGAGCGAGTTGATTCCCTGGTTCGCTTCGATTTCGGACTGGGCACGCCCAAGGATGAATCCGTAGCGGAAGACGCGTTTCCCACGGAGGAATTTTCGATTCGCTGGGAAGGTGTGTTGATGGTGGAGGAAACGGGCACTTACGAGTTCGTGATCCGCACCCGGAACGGTGCCCAGCTCTGGATCAACCAGAGAGACAGCAACAAGAAGCAGGTCATTGATGCCTGGGTTGCCAAGGGCAATGAGGTGCGAGAGGAGAAAGGCAGCATCTTCCTCTTGGGCGGCCGCGCCTACCCGCTGCGCCTGGACTACTTCAAATACAAGGAAGAGAAAGCCTCCATCGAACTACTCTGGAAACCTCCGCATGGCGTCCTGGAGACCCTCCCCAAACGCGTCGTGGCGCCGGAGAGCGAGCACGAAACCCTGGTGATCGGCACGCCCTTTCCCGCAGATGACCGCAGCTACGGCTACGAACGCGGTAGCGGCATGTCCCGGGCCTGGCTGGATGCCGTCACGCAGGGTTCCATCGAGGCGGCCAACTATGTGGTGGAAAACCTGAACCAACTCGCCGGTACTAAAGATGGCGCGGAAGACCGGGAACAGAAGGTGCGGCAGTTCTGCCATCGTTTCGCAGAGACCGCGTTTCGCCGGAAGGTGATGGAGCCGGAACGCAAGCGCTACGTCGACGCCTACTTTGCCAAGGGAGAGAATCTCGATCAGGCGGTGAAGCGCAGCATCATGATGACGCTGACCTCTCCGAGTTTTCTTTACCCCGAACTCCCGGATCAAGGTCAGAGCCAATCCGAAAAGAACGCGGCGAGACTTGCCCTGGCGATGTGGGATTCCGTTCCCGATCCTCAGTTGGTGAAGCTGGCTCAGGAAGGGAAGCTGGAGAACCCGGGAATTCTGCGCGGTCAGGCGGAACGATTGCTCAACGATCCGCGGACCAAGGCCAAGCTGCGTGGATTCTTCCACCATTGGCTGGAACTCGACCGCGCGGACAATCTCTCCAAGGACAGCAAGGCTTTCCCGGAATTCACCCCGGTGGTGATGGCCGATCTGCGCACCTCCCTCCATCTCTTCCTCGATTCCGTGGTCTGGGGCGACAAACCGGACTATCGCCAGTTGCTCACTGCGGATTACGTCTTCCTCAATGACCGGCTCGGCAAGCTCTACGGTAAAGACGACATCGGGCCCGGATTTCAGCGGGTGACGATTGATCCTGGCAAACGCGCTGGCGTCGTGACGCACCCCTACCTGCTTTCCACCTTTGCCTATCACAACTCCACCTCCCCCATCCACCGCGGCGTGTTCCTCACGAGAAACATCGTGGGCATGTCTCTCAAGCCACCGCCGGAGGCGATCGAGTTCGTCGATTCCAAGTTCGATCCCAAGCTGACCATGCGGGAAAAGGTCACCGAGTTGACCCGGGCCAAGGCATGCATGGCTTGCCACTCCACCATCAATCCGCTCGGATTCAGCCTGGAAAACTACGACGCGATCGGCCGCTGGCGCGCCAAGGAGAAGAATAAGCCCATCAACCCGCAGAGTGACTTCACCACGGATGATGGACAGACCATCCAGTTGAAGGGCGCCCGGGATGTGGCGGAGTTTGCCGCCAATAACCCCTCCGCGCACCGCGCCTTCATCCGCCAACTCTTCCATCACATGGTCAAGCAACCGGTACCGGCCTACGGATTTGAAACCATGGATGAATTGCGCACTGGGTTTGAAAAATCCGGCTTCAACCTGCGTGAATTGCTTATCCAGATCGCGCTGACCAGCGCCCTGCAGGATTCCGATCCCAAGTCTCTCGCCCAGAAGTAACGCTCTCTCCCGATTCCCTCTCCCAGTATGAACACCATCAATCGCCGCCGCTTTCTCCGCGAACTTGGAGTTACCTCCGCCGCCCTGCCCTTTTTGACTGGCTTACCCGGTCTTCAGGCCGCCAGCGGCAAGCCCAGGCAGAGGCTGATCATCATGTTCTCTCCCAATGGGACGATCCCAGGGGAGTTCTGGCCGGATGAAAGTGGCCCCGAGTTTCAGCTCAAGCGGATTATGAAGCCGCTGGAGGCCTACAAGAAGAATCTCCTGGTTCTGAAGGGGATCCATAACAAGATCGAAGGCGATGGCGACCGGCACATGCGAGGCATGAGCTGCCTGCTCACGGGCACCGAATTGCTGCCTGGCAACATCCAGGGCGGTTCTGACACACCCGCTGGATGGGCCAGTGGCATTTCCATCGACCAGGAGTTGCGGAACTTCCTGCAAAAGGACCCAGCCACCCGCACCCGTTTCGGATCCCTCGAATTCGGGGTCGCCGTGCCGAACCGCGCGGATCCCTGGACCCGGATGAGCTATGCCGGCGCCAACAGCCCCGTGGCTCCGATCGATGATCCCCAACAGATGCTGGCGAAGCTCTACGGACAGGTGGCGGACAAGGAAAGTCTGACCAGCGTGCTGGATGGCGTTCATGCAGACCTCAAGCGCGTCTCCGACAAGTTGAGCCCGGAAGATCGCACTCTTCTCAGCGAACACATGACTCTGGTGCGGCAGATGGAGCAGGAACTCCAGAGTTCCAACGATGATGAGAAGCTCAACCACCCCGTTCCTGAACTGGATCCGGATATCGAGTTGGTCAATGACAACACGCCTGCCATCAGCCGGATGCAGATCGATCTGCTGGTGAACGCCATGGCCAACAACATGACCCGAGTCGCTACCCTGCAGTACATGCGTTCGGTCGGCCAGGCGCGCATGTCCTGGTTGGGCATCGAAGAAGGCCACCACGGGCTGTCTCATGAACCTGACAGCAACGCGGAAGCGGTCGAGAAGCTCACCAGGATCAACGAATGGTTCTGTGGCGAGCTCGCCTATCTTACCAAGCGGCTATCAGAAACGCCTGAGCCTGGAGCAGATGGCACCATGCTGGATCATACCCTCATCGTCTGGCTCAATGAGCTCGGCAAGGGCAACTCCCATACCTTGAGCAACGTTCCCTTTGCCCTCATCGGTGGAGACAAGTTCGGTTTCAAGACGGGTCAAAGCCTCGATCTGAAGGACGCCACCCACAACCGGCTCTGGCTCGCCGTCGCCAACGCCATGGGCCACGGAATCACGGCCTTCGGCAACGAGCAGCTTTGTGAAGGCGGAGCGTTGCCTTTGGTGTAGCGGTCCCATCCCACTGTTCAAAAAGGCATCTATTTCGCCGCTAAAATTTTATGATAATTATAAAATAGTAGCGTAGGTTACTTGGTGCCACGCTACTCAGTCCCCGGTATTGTTCCTTGGTGGTGTTTTCTTGGATGCTCCACCGCACTCTTTTTAGCAGGACGCTTTGTCGTTCCCTTGGTCCCTTCCAACGGCTTGGTAAGCAAAGCCCTCTACCCCAGTTTGCTAGTCGTATGGGAGATTGGAGCAGCAATGTTCTTCCTGCTCACGCTTCTCTCCATTCTTCTTACTGTACTAAGACGATATCGCTTCAAGGGGCAGAGCACCTTGAACGAAATCGGTAAGCTCAACTGGCGAGAATTTGAGGAGTATGTCGCAGACCTCTTTGCCAATCGAGGCTATGCAACCAAACTGGTTGGCGGTGACCGCCCAGATGGAGGTGTCGATGTCCGAGCGCAAAAGGATGGGAAGACATATCTCATCCAGTGCAAGCACCACTACTATCCAGTCGGGGTGCGCGTAGCCCGGGAGTTGTTGGGTGTCGTGGAAGCAGAAGGTGCTGACAAAGGCTTTGTCGTCGCTATCAATGGCTTTACCCCATCAGCCCGGAGGTTCGCTGCAAGAACTTCGAGAATCGCGCTCGTCGATGGCCAAGGCATATTGAAGGTCTTGAAGGCGATCAAGGAGGAAACGCAAGACAAGCAAGACAAGCTTCCCGCCCCTTCTGGGAAGAGGTCTGGCAAGGAGAAGCAACTTCAGTTTGAGTCGCTCTTCGACCACAAGCCTAAGCGACCCGCCGCCTAGAGCCTTCTAGATGGAGGTGTGCCCAAAGGAAACTTCGCAACCAGTGAAAGTGAGGAAGTCCATTCCTCAGGGCGGCATGACCTCCACACAACGCCTCCCATACCTCATGGCACATCTCCACATGAGATGCTCTAGCTGCTCCGACTTCGAATTCCCGATTTCCGAGTCAGGTTTTCGCCCGCGCGGAGTCCAAGTCCCATGAGCGGGACCAGCGACTCTCCACACCAAGACGCCTACCCACCCATTGAGGATTACGGGATTATCGGGGATTTAAGAACCGCCGCCCTGGTTGGGCCTCGAGGTTCGATCGACTTCCTTTGCTTCCCGGAATTTGATTCTCCGTCCGTCTTCTGTGCCAACGCAGACCGGGAAAAAGGTGGGCGGTTTCAGATCGAGCCGCTCCTGGAGGATATGAACCAGAAGCATTTATATCTGCCGGATACCAATGTGCTGATCAATCGCTTTCTCTCCAAGGAAGGTGTGGCCGAGATTTCCAACTACATGGTGCTCTGCCAGGACCAACCCGAGTGCGAGCAGGCCCTCGTCCGGCGGGTCCGCTGTGTCCTGGGCAAAGTCTCCTTCCGGCTCCAGTTTGAGCCCCGCTTCAACTATGCGCGATCCAAACACGAGGCGGTCCAAGAGAGCATAGTGTAACGCCGCGTCAACTCCACGTATGTCGGCAATCGCATAGGTGGCGT
>JBHIXE010000082.1:0-7535 GCA_041984905.1 Verrucomicrobiales bacterium
CGACCATCGTGGTTGATGGCCTTTTGGGAATCGGGGCGAAAGGACCTTTGCGAGGAAGGTATCAAGAACTGGCAGCGGAAATGGCTGCCAGGCGAAATCAGGAGCACGCCTACTGCTTCGCGGTGGATATCCCTTCCGGTGTGAATGGGGATACCGGGGAGGTCTATAAAGGAGCCGTGATCGCGGACTGCACTTTGGCCATCGGGCTGATGAAAGCAGGCCTCCTTGAAGACCAGGCTCTCGATCATGTGGGCCGTCTCGCGCTCATCGAATTCCCGGAGCCCATCAAAGCGGAGGGCGACGCGAGCCGGAGTACCTTTCATGCAAGGGAACTGGCAAATCAGCTGCCGCCCCGGCCTTTCTCGATGCACAAAGGGACGGCGGGAAGGGTTGGAATCGTGGCGGGGTCTCGGGGACTGACGGGAGCAGGCGAATTGAGCAGCCTGGGTGCCCTTCATGCTGGAGGCGGCCTGGTGACCCTCTTCGCTCGAGAAGAAATCTACGAGATGCTCGCCACTCGCATGCCTCCTGAAATCATGGTCCATCCCATCAAGAGCCTGGCGGAAGTGAGGGAGTTCAACCTGGACGCGATCGGAATAGGGCCTGGACTTGGCAGCGATCACGAGGAAGAGACAGTCGACTTCATCCTGAAGGATCCCCGGCCGCTGGTTATCGATGCAGATGGACTGAATATGATCGCAAGACATGGACCCAAAGTTCTGGATCAGCTGGCGAACCAGTCCGCGCCGCGTTTGTTGACGCCTCATCCCGGCGAACTGCAACGGCTCTTCCCGGAGTCGAGAAACCTCTCGAGCCGGCTGGAATGCGCCAGGGCCTTTGTGGAGCGCTGGCCTGTGACCCTCCTCTATAAAGGGGCCAGAACCATCGTCGCGGCCCCGGACCGGCCCACTGGTTACAATACGACGGGACATCCCGCCCTCGCGACTGGGGGAGTGGGAGATGTGCTCACGGGAATTTGCTCTGCGTTTCTGGCTCGTGGCATGGCGCCCTATGACGCCGCTGCTTTAGGTAGCTGGCTGGTCGGCCGGTCAGGCGAACTCGCCGCTCGAGGCTGGGGAGGATCTCCCGAAACCGTGACCGCGACCACGGTCGTTCATTATCTGCCGCGCGCTTTTGACAGCTTACGTCGCCGTCTTCACTGATAGGACGGGGATCAACTCGGCGCTTGTCCGCCCCACAATTCCCATTTAGCATCTAGGCATCTATGTCTTCCAACCTTCGTGGTCCAGCCCTTGGTTGCCTGATATCCCTGGGCGTTGTTGTCGTGGGATTCTTGGGCCTCATCGTCCTCATTTTGGGCATGGCCTTCAGTGCGGGCGGCTCTGAAGAAGCAGTCTACGGGGACCGGATTGCTCACATTGATATCGAGGGAATGATTTCGGCATCAGGCGAATCGTCCTGGGCGGGAGCGAGTTCTTCGATGGTCGACAGGATTTCCAAGCAACTGAAGCGGGCCAAAGAGGACAAGGACGTCAAAGCCGTGGTCTTGCGGATCAACTCACCCGGAGGTGAAGTGACGGCAGCGGATACGCTCTATCATCAGGTATCCCTCCTCGCCAAAGAGAAGCCGGTCCTGGTCTACATGGATTCCGTGGCAGCATCGGGCGGCTACTATATTGCCTGTGCCGCGGACGAGATCTTTGCCAATCAGACCACCTTGACGGGCAGCATCGGCGTGATCATCTCCACCATGAACTACGAAGATCTCTTCGGGAAAGTGGGGCTGCGCAGCATGGTCTTCACGAGCGGGAAGTTCAAGGACACCCTCAGTGGGAATCGCAGCATGCGAGAGGATGAGAAAGCCCTGGTGCAGGATCTGGTGAGCCAGATTTACGAGCGCTTCCTGGAAGTGGTCATGGAATCCCGCACGGAGATTCCGGAAGACAAGCTGCGCACCAGCATCGCGGACGGCCGCATCTTCACGGGAAGTGACGCGACCAAGAAAGGGCTGATCGACGGAACCTGCTACATCGAGGACGTTTATGACCGGGCGCGGGAAGTGGGGAATGCACCCGACGCCAAGGTGGTGAAATACACCGAGGAAGTCTCCTTCTTTGATGCTCTGGGACTCATGAAGGGACCGGCCGGGGCTGGAGCCAACGGGGCCAGAATCGAGGTTCACCTTCCGGAGACTTTGGTCCCCCAGATGAAACCCGGACTGGTCTATCTTTTGCCGTCCTTTTACGCCAACTGATCCCATCATTCACCTGATCGCACAGATGGCGCCTGCAGAGCACGCCCTGGTTGTGGACGCGGCGAACCTGGCCGTGTTGCTTCTTGGTATCGGCTTGATCTTCCAGCTGGCCTTGGGCAAACAGATGCCGGCCAGCCTTTCGAAGCGCTATGGACGTGTTTCCGTGGCGGAGATCGACCTGCCGGAGTTGTTCGTGGCACTTGTTTTGGTGGCCATGTTTTGGATGCAGATACAGGCCACCGGCAAGCTGGCTACCACGCCCACGGAAAGTGAGGTGACGCTCAGTACGGATGCGCTGGTCCTGAATTCCGTCATCCACATCTTCCTGTTGCTTTGTGTATTCAGCTTTCTGGCCTTTGTCCGAAAGCTGGATGTGGTGCAGTTCTTTGGGCTTTCCAGCCTGAGTTGGAGACGGGCGGGGATCTGGATCGGAGGGGTGGGGATTGTATCGACCCTGGCGGTGCTGGGTATTGCGGAACTGGTCTCGAAGAACGTGCTGACGGATCTCCTGGGCGAACCGCGAGGGCAGGATAGTGTGATCCAGTTGCAGACCAGCAAGGATCCGGCCTTCCTCATCGCGTTGATCTTCTCGGCCTGTGTGATCGCGCCAGTGTGGGAAGAGGCCATCTTCCGCGGCTATCTGTATCCGGTGCTGAAGCGCTTTTCCCAACCGCTCCTGGCTGTGCTCGTGGTCAGCGCGCTCTTTGCCGCGGTGCACTCCAATGCCTTTGCCTTATTCCCGCTGCTTTGCCTCGCGATCGTGCTTTGCATTGCTTACGAACTCACCGGATCGCTCTGGGTGCCGATTGGGATCCATGCGGTGTTCAATGCCTTGAATGTCACCTTCGCGCTGATGTCCGCGAACTCGCCCCCGGCGTCATGACACTGGAAGAGTTGGGAGAAGACGGCGTGGTGGAACGACTCCTCCGGCAGTTGCCCACCGCAGAAGGTCTGATCGTGGGACCCGGCGATGACTGCGCCGTAGTTGCAACGGGCGATGCTTCCCGCTACGGACTGCTCAAGACGGATTGTATCGTAGAAGGGGTGCACTTTCTGCCGGATTCCAGACCTGAAGACGTGGGTTGGAAGGTGATGGCGCGGAATGTCAGTGATTTCGCGGCAATGGGAGCGGCCAGACCTCGGCATGCCCTGGTAACCCTGGTGGTGCCGGGGGCACGGGAGATCGGTTGGGCGGAAGGTGTCTATGCCGGGATCGCCCGCTGCGCGAAACAGTTTGGAATTGCAGTGGTGGGAGGGGAGACCTCAAAGGTTTCCGATCAGGGCTGCCTGCTTTCCGTCAGCCTGATAGGAGAGATCGCCCCCGAGCATCTGGTATTGCGATCCGGAGCGCGGGAAGGAGATGCCATCTTTGTGACCGGGCGTCTGGGCGGTTCCCTTGGGGGGCAGCACCTGAGTTTCGTGCCGCGCCTCGTGGAATCGGCTTGGCTGGCGGAGAAGCACAAGCCATCCGCGATGATGGATCTCAGCGACGGGCTCGCGAAGGATCTGCCCCGGCTCGCCCAGGCTAGCGGAGTTGGATACCAAGTGGATCTGGACGCTGTGCCCTGCTCCCCGGGTTGCAATGTGGATCAGGCAATCGGTGACGGAGAAGACTACGAGCTGCTCTTCACCATTGCCGGAGAAACCGCAGCACCCTTGGAAGAGGCGTGGCAGGCGGAGTTTCCGGACTTGCCCCTCACGAGGATTGGCGGAATCGTGGCGCCGGAGGAATCCCGCCCCCTCTCAGGAGGATGGGATCACTTCGCGGCCTCATCTCCATGAAGACTCTGGAATCCATCGAAGCGACCCTGGCCTTTGGTCAGGATTTGGCGCGTGATCTCGCAGCTGGAGATGTGCTGGGACTGGTCGGAGGTCTGGGAGCAGGGAAGACCCATCTGGTGAAAGGAATCGTGGCGGGACTGGGCAGCGCCGCCGAAGTGACGAGTCCCACGTTTACCCTGGTGCACGAGTATGTGGATGGGCGGGTCCCGGTGTATCACTTTGATTTCTACCGCTTGGAAGATTCCAGCGAACTGCTCGCGATTGGCTGGGATGAGTACATTGAGGGCGACGGCGTAGTGCTGGTGGAATGGGCGGACAAATTTGCGGAACTCATGCCCGAAGACACGCAGTGGTGGAAGTTGGAGGTCCAGCAAGCAAACCGGCGGAACATTCAACAGATCCCATCATGATCCTGGCTATCGAGACATCGACTCCGCAGGGAGGTATCGCGCTCTGGGACACCGCAGCCGGGGCGATTCGGCATGAGGAGAGCTTTGTCTCCGACCGGGCACACAATGCGAAGATTTTCGCGCCCCTGGAACGGACGCTTCAAGGGTTCGATGGTCCCCCTCAGCTGATTGTCATTGGCACCGGGCCAGGTTCCTACAGTGGAGTTCGGGTAGGGATCTCCATCGCCAATGCCTTGTCCCTGGCCTATCACGTGCCGGTCATCGGGTTGCCGTCCTGGTCGGGACTGCCGGTCAAGGAGCCCGACTACGTTGTGGTGGGGGATGCCCGGCGGAAGTCGTACTTCCTGGGCCGTGTGAGAGGACGGTTTCTGCAGGCAACACCGGAGGTTCTGGATCCCGAACCATTCGCGGAAGAAGTCCGCCGATGTCTTGCTGAAGGTCTGCGGATCTATAGCACGGATGAAGCACCGCCCCTGGATCTTGAAGGCATTTCCTTGGCAAAACCGCGAGCCGCTGAGCTGGTCCAGGTCGCGGCGGAGTTGAGTGCAGAGAAGGTCGCGGAACTTGCAGCTCTACCCATCGAGCCCTTTTACCTGAGAGAAGCCTACATCACCTTGCCGACGCGCCGATCGACGACCGTTCAGGACTCCTGATCCTCACGTACGATCGTGACGAACCCGTCCGAATCGACGGTGGCTCGAACTCCCGTGCTGTGCCAGTCCATCTCCTCACTCTCGTTGCGAGAAATGGAGCAGCCTCTCACTTGAAGCTCGCCGGTATCGCTCAGCTTGATGACCTCGTCTCCCTGCTTGAGCCGTACGCCGAGACCCGGCATCATGCGGCCCACGGTTCCCTTCCGGTTCCCGGTCTGGGGAAGGTGAGAGGGAATCATGGAATTGGGATCCTTGGTGTTCATGCTGATGATGGTTCCCAGCTTCTCTGAAGCGAATCCATGACAGTATTCGGCCCTGTTCGTTTCCAGCCGGTCGATGGTATCCGTCGGGCAGATCTCGTCTGCGAAGTTCAGGAAGACCCGGATGGATTCCGGAATGGCGGACTCGTCGGTGAGGAGTTCCTCGATCAACTTTGGCGTTAACAGTACGATCTGTGCCTCCTCCTGTTCCAGCAGAGCATGGATAGGATACTGCCGGGCCGCGAGGCTGCGATAGACCGCGCAGCCTTTCTTCAGCACCGGGTGCCACAGGCCGAGTAAGGAAGGTGTGATCGTCTCCAGGCCACTGTCCAGGAATACCTTATCCTCAGGCAGGAACACCAGCGAACTGTCGACCTGAAATACCGAAGCGAGCACGTTCCGGTGACTTAAGGATACCAGGCGGTAGCCGTCCTCCGTTGGAGAGAGAAAGGCGAGGGCCTCGTCCGTTCCGTCGGGTTTGCCCAAGCCCAGTCTTACACTCATGAGCCAGGAAGGCTGGACTCGCGCGGCAAGGCTACCAAGGAGACTCTCGCCGCTATTGCCCAACTCTTCGCGCATATCCAGGAATCCGTCCGGCATTGCCTGGTCCGGGAACAGGACCTGGGAGGAGATGACGGTATCAATGTCGTACTGCTGAAGAACGCGGTCGCGAAGAGTCCGATCTTCCAGGAGCTCGATAGGCAGATTGACGGGCACACGGCGCGCCAGGACCACGGCCAGGTTCATGACGGAGTTCATGGCGCCTGGTGGAAGGAGAATGCCAACGCGCGGATGATCTTTGGGTAAGGTCCGCCGCCAGCGTTTGGCGAGGTGCAGACAAATCGAGAGGGTGGCGCCGCGTGTGAAAACGCGCCGGTTCTTGCCGAGGTCAATGAGGACCTCCTTGCTGGGAGAGGTCTTGAGACTCTCGACAATGGCTGCGCCGAGTGTCGTGCGCAGGTCCCGCCGGTCCGCGAAAGCATCGACGGACAGGTCCTGTAGTACGGCTCGGGCGTAGTCGTTGGAGATCTTGTCGGAAGGGATGAGTTCGCCAAAGTTGACGGTGACCGGATAGGGGAACCGCTTGGGCACCTTGTAGAAGTAGCGGAAGCGCTCGAAGGAAAAGATGGAGCCCCAGAGCGAGTCCATATAGACCGGCAGCACCGGGCACTTGGCTTGCCGGGCAATCAGCTCGAACCCCTTCTTCAGCTCATTGAGCATCCCGGTCCGCGTCAGTTGCCCTTCCGGAAAGATGCAGACCACGCCGCCTTCCTTGATGGCGTCTGCCGTGGTGCGGATGGCTTCCTTGGCATGCTGAGGGGAGATCGGCACGCAGTCGAACATGCGCAGGAACCAGGCAAAGGCTTTCACCTTGAGGAAGTGCTCCACAATGACAAAGCGTACGTGGCGAGGACAGGCTACGCTGATGATGAAGGCATCCACATAGCTGACGTGATTGCTGATCATGAGCACGCCGCCTTTGTCCGGCACATGGTGGTCGTTGAGCGCTCTCACCTTGTAGATGGTGCGAATCAGCGGCGCTACCAGGGACCGGAGGAAATCCCGGGGCAGGATCTTGGTGATGTAGATCCCGGCGCAGACCGTCATGACCGCCAGGATGAAGTACTGCTGGTCCGTGGAGAGAGACCAGGTGCTGTTTCCTCTCAGGAGTAGCACGAAGACGGAGGCGAGCACACTGGCTACATTGCTCAGGAGATTGACGGCCGAAGTGATGCGGCCCCGCATTCGCGGGTCTGCCTTATCCTGAATGTAGGCGTTGAGGGGAACCAGATAGAGGCCGGCGGAGAACCCCATTCCGGCGATCCCAAGACAGTAGATGACTTCCGCCAGGCTGCTGGGAGGAAAGGAGGCCGGAGGCTTGGCCAGCACGGCGACAAAAAGCCAGAATGCCATGCCGAGCGCACCCAGTGGCACCAGCCCCAGTTCGATATTGCGACGACTCGTGAAGGAGACAAAGAAGCTGCCGAGGGCAATGCCCACGAGAACGACGCCGTTGTAGAGACTGGAGATGGCCGTGGCTTCGCCGGTGGTGTCTTCCGGGTAGAGTTCCTTGCCCAAGCCAATGAGCATCAGCGCGATCGAGGCCGCGGCGAACCAGAAATACATCACGCCCAGTCCCGCGAGCCGCAATTGCCGCACTTTGAAGAGCTCCGCAAGGTGGTGGAAATGGCGGACCAGCATCCCGGCCGTAAAG
>JBHIXE010000082.1:7545-16963 GCA_041984905.1 Verrucomicrobiales bacterium
CAGGAAGGCCAGGACGAACACGACCCCGATCACGATGATGGCCGCGAGCCAGGGATCGCCCGTGCGCTCCGTGATCTCCGCAAAGGAGATGGCGCCGATAATCATCCCCAGCACGATGGAGATCATGACCAGCATCTGCATCCAGCCCATCACCATCGCGAGCTTGCGATGTCCCACCAGTTCCTTGCAGATTCCGTTTTTGGCGGGTGCCAGGAGCGTGGATTGGAAGGCGAGGAGGAAGAAACCAATCGTGGCCATCCAGATGGCATGTTGCCAAAGGCAGAAGAGCATCCATGCCAGGGCCACGAGCTGGATCAGCATGCACCAGATCAGGACGGTGCGTTTTGAGAAGCGGTCCGAGAGATAGCCCGATACTGGCGCGAACAGAATGAAGGCCAGAGAGAGTAGCGCCGCGCTGAAGAGCTCGTATTGACTGAGGCCCGCATGATTCAGGGTGCCCGCAGTGGAGGCGGTATTGGCCAGCACCACCGCCAGCCCGATCAGCATGAACTGGGGGATCTTGTCGTTGAAGACGTTCTGGGTCTGCACCAGCAGCACCGCCCACATGGAACGCCAATCTGGGCGAAACTCAGAAGTTCCCGTCGAATCAGAGGTTTCTTCAGGCGGCTCAGGGGCGGGATCCGGCATGGCCACAGGTTAGTCGATGCCAAAGGAAACGTCGAATTATTCGCCTTTCGCTTCGCCAGAATGGCGAAGCGTGTCTAAGATCAGGGGCGTGATGAAGTTTTCCCCCAGGATACCGCTTCTGCTCAGCCTCCTCGTGCTGACTCTACCGGCACTCTGTAGTGCCAAGCCCAACATTGTCTTCATTCTGGTCGACGACATGGGCTACTCGGATCTTTCCTGTTACGGCGCACCAGACGTCAAGACACCCCGGATTGATGATCTGGCGAGTGAAGGGATCAAGTTCACCCAGTTCTATGCCATTGGTGCGGAATGCACTCCTTCCCGTACGGGACTGCTCACAGGACGCTATCCCCAACGGGTCGGAGGAATGGAATGCGCCATCGGCACCGGCAATGTGGGGCGATACGATGACGCGATTGCACTCGCCAAGACCGGCGACCTGGGATTGCCCGCTGACCAGGCCGTACTGGCGCCCTCGTTGAAGGCGGCCGGATACACCAATGCGGTGTTCGGCAAGTGGCACCTGGGTTATAACGACAAGTTCAATCCTCTGGATCAGGGCTTTGATCAATTCTTCGGGTTCCTGGGAGGAAACGTGGAGTACTTTGGCCACTTTGAGCTGTCCGATATCAAGGACGTGCTGCTCGAGGGCCGCAAGCCAGTGACCCGGGAAGGCTACATGACCCATCTCATCACGGAGGATTCCGTGAAGTTCATTGAAGCGCAGAAGAAGGAGCAGCCTTTCTTCCTCTATGTGGCCCACAGCACTCCGCACTTTCCTTTCCAAAGTCCCGAGGATGCTGCGAAGTCGCCACATCCTGAGGATCAATGGACGGCGGGGACTCGCGCGGACTATCTCCAGATGATTGTGGATATGGATGAGAATGTCGGGAAGATCCTCGATGCGCTGGACCGAAAGGGGCTGGCGAAGGACACCATCGTGGTGTTTGCCAGCGATCACGGCGCCATGAAGCCGGGCCTGAACGAGCCGCTCCGGGATTACAAGGGCACGCTATTTGAAGGGGGCGTCCGGATTCCCTGCATCGTGCGTTGGCCGGCCAAGATCAAGGCGGGGCAGACCTCCACGCAGGTGGGCACTTTGATGGACCTGACGAAGTCATTCCTGCGCGTCGCAGAAGCCAAGCCACCCAAGGATCTCAAGCTGGACGGCATGGATATCCTGCAGCACATCGACGAAAAGAAGGCGGATATCGAACGCAAGATCTACTGGCGGGCTCGCCGGGATGACCGGACCTGGACCGCCATGCGGGATGGCGATTGGAAGTATGTGCGTAAGAACGAGGGCGATCAGACCGATCACTGGCTCTTCAATCTGAAGAAGGATCCCAGTGAATCCAACAACCTCATCGATGAGGCCAAGGATCAGTGGAAGGCCATGACCGAAGCCGTGGCCAAGTGGGAGAACGAGGTCAAGGCGCCTCGGCCGTAGTGTCGGAGCGCACGCTTCGCGGAGACTCCCGGTTGGAGTTCACGCTTCAGCGTGTGCGGAGAATTGGATACCTCGCGCAGAGTCGCGGAGATCTGGAGAAAGAAAGCGGGTCGTGTGCTGGAGTCCGACGCCTGAGATGTTGCGATGCTCAATCACCAGCAAAGGGATGGAACGCCTTCGGTCTATGGATGCCTGTTTTGGGATGTCGGCGGGTCTACCGCACACGCTGAAGCGTGAACTCCAACCGCGAGTCTCCGCATCTGAGCCGCTCGCGCTCCGACAGGCTCGTCCTAGCTTTCCATCCTCACGAAGCGGCGGAAGTCCGCCTTTCGCTGGTCGATATCGCTCTGGGAGATGCTCTGCAGCTTGCGGAGGCCGAATTCCTCGCAGGTGTAGCTGGCGATGACGGTGCCGTTCACGATGCCTTCAATGATGTCGTCGATGTGAATCTCCGACTTGCCCGTGGCCGCGAGATGACCCGCGATGCCGCCAACAAAGGAGTCGCCGGCTCCCGTGGGATCGTGGACGGAGCGCAGGGGATAGGCGCCCAGGCTGAAGAACTCGCCTTCCCGGCCAAAGAGCAGGGCGCCATGTTCGCCTTTCTTGAGCACGACATAGCGGGGGCCCATCTTGGCCATCTTCTCACCAGCGACCACGAGGTTGCTGCTCTCCGTCAGCTGACGGGCCTCGCTGTCGTTGATGACAAGCATATCGATCTTCTGGAGGAGTTCCATCAGTTGATCCCGCATCACGGTGATCCAGAGATCCATGGTGTCCGCGATGGTAAAGGCAGGGTTCTCGCTCTGGCTCAGGACCTTCAGCTGGCTGTCCGGCCCGGCATTGGCCATGAGAATGACGCGGGACTGGCGATAGGCCTCATTCAACTCCGGCTTGTAATGCTCCAGGACGTTCAGGTGCACATCCAGAGTGTCCCGGGAGTTCAAATCGTCGTGATACTCGCCGGACCAGCGAAAGGTGAGCCCATCGGCGAACTCGACGCCGTCCAGATTGATGCCGCGATCCTTAAAGAACTGGACGTGCTGCTCCGGGAAGTCTTTGCCGACGATGCTGACCATGTTGACCGGGCTGTCGAAGCTGGCGCTGAGAGCGGCGTAGGATGCGGACCCACCCAGGAGATCCTTGGCCTCCTCATGAGGCGTCTTGATATCATCCAGGGCTACAGAACCGGCTACGAGAACGGACATAATAGGTGTTTGGCAGAGTTTACTTAATCTGTGAGCAGCTTTTGGACGTCCCTGACGTACTGAGGGATATCGGGCGCTTGCAGGATCCCGGAGACGATTACTAGGCGCTTTGCACCGGCTTGCAAGACTGTCGCCGCGTTTTCTCGCTTGATGCCCCCAATGCAAAAGATCGGCAGACTTAAGTCCGCGTGGACAGCGGCGATGTCTTCCATGCCGATGGGAACATAGTCAGGCTTGGTGGGGGTGGCAAACAGGGGGCCGAATCCGATGTAATCCACGGGCTCGAGCGCGGCAGCGCGGGCCTGGTCCGGGCTATGGGTGGATTTGCCCACGATCATGGCATCGCCTACCAACTGCCGGACCTCCGCGACGGAAACGTCATCCTGACCGACGTGAACGCCATCCGCACCAGTCTCCAGCGCCACGCGAGGGTGATCATTGATGATGAAGGGCGTCCCGGCTTCCCGGGTTAATGGCAGGATCCGTTCCGCCATGCCGCGAACCGCCGCTTCGTCGTAGTGCTTGGCTCGCAATTGGAGGATATCGATGCCTCCTTCGAGCATGGCTTGCGCGACCCGTTCCAGGTCCGGCTCGGCTACATAGCCCAGATCAAGAATTCCGTAGAGCCGGCAGGCGTCGATCGGACGCATGGGCTAGCCCTTGAGCTTGGAGAGTTGCACCGCCAGGAATTGTTCCACCCAGCCGATGTTGTAGTCGCCGCTCTTGAAATCGGAATTCTTCAGGATGGCGTCCTGGAAGGGGATCGTCGTCTTGATCCCTTCAATCTTGAACTCGTTCAAGGCACGGATCATCCGGGCAATGGCGATCTCCCGGGTGGCTCCCGTCACGATCAGCTTTGCGATCATGGAGTCATAGTAGGGAGGCACGGTATAGCCGGAGTAGACGTGGGTGTCGACCCGGACGCCGCGGCCGCCAGGAGGATAGAAGAAGGTGATATCGCCAGGGCTGGGGGTGAACCCATTGTGAGGATCTTCGGCGTTGATCCGGCACTCGATAGCGTGGTGACGCGGTTGGCTGAAGCGCACGTGATCTGAGAGCGGGTAACCCGCAGCGATCCGGATCTGTTCCTTGATGAGGTCACAGCCGTGGCGTTCTTCGGTAATGGGATGCTCCACCTGAATCCGGGTGTTCATCTCCATGAAATAGAAGTTGTGATCGTCATCCACGAGATACTCGATGGTCCCGCAGTTTTCGTAGCCGATCTCCTTGGCGAGCTGCACCGTCGCCGTGCCCATCCGTTCCTGCAGTTCCGGCGTCATCAGCGGGGAAGGGCATTCCTCGATGATCTTCTGGTTCCGGCGCTGCAGGGAACAGTCTCGTTCGCCCAGGTGCACCACGTTTCCGTGGCTGTCCGCCACAATCTGGAACTCGATGTGGTGCGGATTGACGATAAATTTCTCGATGTAGACGTCCGGACAGCCAAAACAGGCTTCTGCTTCAGCCCGGGCTGCGTGGAAGCCCGCCACCAGACTCGCCTCGTTGAAAGCGGGACGCATGCCGCGGCCACCGCCACCAGCGGTTGCCTTGATCATGACGGGATAGCCCATCTCATTGGCAATCTTGATGGCTTCCTTTTCCGTCTCGATGATGCCCTCACTACCAGGAGTCACCGGAATCCCGGCTTTCACCGCGGTAATGCGCGCCTGGTTCTTGTCTCCCATCATGGAGATGACCTTGGCGGAGGGCCCAATGAATTTGATCTTACAGGTTTCGCAGATCCGGGCGAACTTGGGGTTCTCAGAAAGGAATCCGTAACCCGGGTGAATCGCATCCACGTTGGCAATCTCCGCCGCAGCGATGATGGCCGAGATCTTCAGGTAGCTATCCGAACTGGGACCGGTGCCGATACAGATGGCTTCGTCCGCCAACTGCACGTGCATGGAGTCCGTGTCCGCCTCGGAATAGACAGCGATCGCCTTCACCCCGAGTTCTTTGCAGGCTCGGATGATGCGGAGGGCAATCTCTCCCCGGTTGGCAACGAGAATACGATTAAACATGAGGAGGCGCGGGCCGGCGGGTTCAGGCTGGCTTGATCACAAACAACGGTTCCCCAAATTGAACCGGTTGCCCGTTATCGACCAGAATCTTGAGGATGGTGCCGCGACGTTCGGCCTTGATCTCGTTGAAAGTCTTCATGGCTTCGATCGTGCAGAGCGTCGTGTCTTCATCGATCTCCTGGCCTACCTTGACGAAGGGATCCGATTCCGGGCTGGGGGACCGGTAGAAGGTGCCAACCATGGGAGAGGTGATCTCTTCACCTTTCTCCGCTGGGGGCTCTGCCGGTTCCGCAGCTTGAGGAACGGCCACAGCCTGGGTGGATCCTTCGCCACCGCTGGGAGCGCTGACCATCGAGCCAATGCCTCCAGATGGGATGGAGCGCAGGACTTCCTGCACCGCTTCCATGTCTGAGCCCTTCTTCAGTTTGAGGACAAAATCGTCCTTTTCGAAGTGAAAGTAGGAGAGCTCATTTTTGTTCATGAGCTCCACGATCTGTTTAATTTCTTTGAAATCCAATCTCAGTCCTCCAATGCGTTGATGTCGGGTCGGCCAATCTGACAGTTTTAGCCCAAGGCATCCGTCTGAAAAGCCAATTGTTTCTCTAAGTCCATTCGAAGTGAAGGCCGGGGGCTCAACCCGTAGTCGAATTCAGGAATTCGTCAAGCGTTGCAAAGACCTCTTCCACTTCCATTTCCGTATTATAGAAGTGCGGACTCAGGCGAATCAATGGCTTACCAGTACGGTCATGCCGGAATGAAGCCGTAACTCCATTCGATTCCAAGTGTTTAAACATTGCTTCCATGTCGGTGTTTTCACGGGTAAATGTGGTGATGGAGGACGCGGATGAACCGCCTTTAGGTCCATAGATCCGAAAGTCTCTCTCCAGAAGTTCAGCGACGATACGTTCCTTGAGCCTCAGCAGGTGTTTGCTGATGTTCTCCTGGCCAATTTTCTGAATCATTTCCAGGGCGGCCTGCATCCCAAAAATTCCGGCACAATTGAGAACGCCCGGTTCATAGCGCCGCGCCGTTGGCTCGAACTCGACAGCATCCTGCGTAATGAAGTTGGGCGAGCGGACATTCCAGGCGCCCAGCAGGGTGGGACGCAGCAGGTCAAAGTGTTCCTCCTTCACGTAGACAATTCCCGCCGTCAGCGGCCCAAGCATCCACTTGTGAGAGTCCGCACTCAGGAAATCCACGTGATCCACTCGCGTTTCAAAAGCGCCGAGGGTCTGAATGGCGTCGAGGGAAAATAGCGCTCCATGGTCGTGAATCAGTTTCCCAATGGTATCGATGTCGATGCGATATCCGGACAGGAAGTGACAGCTGGCCAAGGCGACCAGTCGCGTCTTCGGCGTGAGAGCCGCAGCGACGAGTTCTGGAGTGATCTCACCAGGACTCGCTGGTTGAAGATACACCACCCGGACCCCAAGCCGTTCCAGGTCTTTCCAGGGATAGACGTTGGCGGGGTAGTCATCCAGGTAACAGACGATCTCATCGCCGGCTTCCCAGGGGAGTCCTTGGGCAAAAAGGCTCAAGCCCAGTGACGTGGGGCCCAGCAGGGCAATCTCCTGAGACTTGGCGCCAATCATCTGCGCACAGGTCCGCCTGGCTTCGTTGATCCGGCGCAAGACATCCCCAAACTCCTGTTGCTGCTCGCAAGCTTGGCGGGTGTAATCGATGACCGCGTCGGCCACCACCCGGGGCAGGGCGGTCACGCCCGCATGTGCCATGAAGACGCCTTGAGCCGCCACGGGAAATGCCTGAAGCCGAATCGCTTCATCCCGCAACTCATCAAGGGAAGAAATCTTCATGAGTTCCTAGACACGCCGGGCCCGTTGCCCCTCTTCAATCAACTCCCAAAAACCACCGGACTTGCTCAGCGCTTCATCTTCGCTAACAGGCATACTCGTACGATAGAGGAAGTCCTGAAAGGTGTTTTTGTGAAGGACTCGATGGACCATGACGCCTTCTTCTCCCACTTCAAAGTAGATCCGCAACTCGTTGGCGCGGAAGCGGTAGAGCGTCTTCCCTTCCCGTTCCAGCGTGCCGAACCGGTCCGGGTCCAGATTCTCCAGATCATCAGGGGTGACCTTGAACTCCGTCAGCAAATTCAGCTGCTGATCCATGGTCAATGCCGCCATTTCCGCGGCGCTGATTTCGTTGAAGATAATCTGGAACACTTGGGAGCCCTAACAGGATACAATTTCTACGCAGTCCCCGGCAATCCTGCAAATGCAAAGCCGATTTCCTTCCACGCTAGAGGCTCCCATGGGGAATTCAATCCCAATATTTTCAGGGAAAACGGAAGGGCTGCGCCTAGGAATACTTGGGATCTTTCCCGGGTTCCGTCTCGTAGCGGAGCTCCAGAGAATCCGTCGTGTAAGGGCGGATGACCTCTTCCTTGAACTTGATGTAGATGGGGTCCGCCTGACCCATTGCCAGCTTGTCCATGGACTCGAAGTCGATCGAGACAAAGAAGGGCCACTCGCAGGACTTGTCGATCCGCTGTCCGGAGCGGATATGAAGGACTTCCTGAACCCGGAGAAGTTGGCTGCGGCTTGCACGGATCATCTCCTCTAATTTCTCGGGAGTGACCTCAGGCTTGAGCTTGTAAAGGGAGATGTAATGGACCATGTCTTGGCCAGATGAGGGGCCTCTTCTTGCTGCACTCTAACTGCCGGAACGGCGCTGAATCCTCTCCCGCTGCCTTAGTTCTTGTGCCAGCTGAGAGCACCTTTCTTAAGCGCGTAGAGATAGGCGACGAAGAGGATACCCACAAAGCTCATCATGCTCCAGAACATCGTGCGGCCGACTTCCGGAACCGCGATCATTTCGCGGAAATTGACGGCCCAGGGATACATGAACACCACCTCGATATCGAAGATGACGAAGAGCATCGCGACGAGGTAGAACTTCACGCTGAATCGGGCCTGGCCTTCACCGACGGGCAACATGCCGCATTCGTAAGCGCTGTTTTTGAGATCGTTCTGGCGGCCTCGTTTTCCCAGGAGGACGCTCATCACCAGGATGGCTCCGGCCAATCCGGCGGCGACGATAAACTGGAGGAGGACGGGGAGGTAGTTCTCTATCTCAAGCATGACATTTCCCGGTGCGGTCCAAACAGCGGATGTCAGAAAAGACAAACGGTGTAACGCAGGGGCACTGCATTACACCGCTTGGTCCTGAAAACAAGTGAAATTAGGGCTAGGTTTCTTGAATAGGTTTAAATTCTAGCCGGAAAACCGTTGCTGGTTTCTAGGTTTCAACTGTCCTCAGTTCGGGACTTCGCAAATAAGGATGCTCAACTGGCAGCCGCATTTGCCGCAGCGTGGGCGCTGGATGCTTCCCCGATGCGTTCAAGTCCCCGGTACTGTTTTCCATTCTTCTCTACTAGTCCTCGCGTTACGAGGTTCTGAAGCTTCTCGTAAGCACGCAGCCGGAGCATCTCTTCTCCACCGCTGACGGCGTTACGCTTCTTCAGGTTCTCATACACTACTTCGAACAGCTCATTAAACGCGTAGGTTTGGGGCTCCGACAACACGACCACTAGTTCATCTGTGACATGATCCGGAACGCGTCGAGAGAATCTCGTTCTTCTTGTAGTAGACATAGTAGGACCAGTATACCACCTTCCCCCGTTAAGGCGAGCCCGATTTCCTGTGGATCGCGTTTTTGTGACGCTCCAAAGTGAATGAATCCAGAATTGAGACGTCTAAGTGAACCTTTCTCCGAACCCTTAGTAGGCAATTTCCCCAACCACTTCACAGGAATTTTCCTGCACCAGGAACACCTCCAGGCTCCCTTTTAGATCGCTGACCCGATAAATCTCCGCCAGACTCGGCCCAAATTCCTGCAAAGTCGGGCCGTATCGGGGAAAAATGTAGATGGTGTAGCGTTCTGGAATCACTACAAGTACTTCATCCCCAAGAATTTTCCGAAATCTCTGCACAAACTCATTCTTCCCGTCCTTCTGCGGGAAGATGATGCTGGAGATGAAGGGGTGCTCGGAGTGGATGATCGCGTATTCCACCACTTTCCGGTCATCCCGGATCCACTCCACTTCGGCCGTCTCGTTGAGCTTGCTGGCCAACTGG
>JBHIXE010000083.1:0-16914 GCA_041984905.1 Verrucomicrobiales bacterium
TAATCTTCGTGCGGGATGGGATCGAATTTGTGATCGTGACAGCGGGCGCAACGCAACGTCATCCCCATGATTCCGCGCCCGAGCGTATCGAGAGTGTCCTCGATCGTGAGGTGCATGTCGTTGTCCTTGCTGTTGCCAAAGCGGCGAGAGAGGGAGACGAACCCGGTGGCCACGATCATTCCGCGAGCCTCCTCTTCAGTCGCCGCATGCTGGGCAAGGATATCGCCCGCGATCTGGGCCTGGATGAACTGGTCGAAGGGCAGATCGCGGTTGAGAGCATCGATGACCCAGTTTCGGTAGAGATAGGCCGTGGGGATCGGGATATCGCCTACCTCGCCCTGAGTATCCGCATAGCGCGCCACGTCCAGCCAGTGACGGCCCCAGCGTTCGCCATACTGCGGAGAAGCCAGGAGTCGGTCGACGAGCTTTGCGTAAGCCCTCTCATCAGAAGCTGGGTCCTCCAGGAACTCGCGAACCTCCTTGGGCTGCGGCGGCAGTCCCGTCAGGTCAAAGGTCACTCGGCGAATCAGGGTTCGACGATCGGCCGTCTCCACCGCGGGCAAATGGGCTTCTTGCCGGGCGGATTCCAGGAACTGGTCGATGCCGTTTCCGTTCCAGCGACCGTCAGCAGCGGTAGGCGGGTCCATCACCTTTCTCGGCTGGAAGGACCAGTGATCGGTCTCGATCGATTCGCCCTTGTCTTCAAGGTGAGTCAGTCCGGGTGCCTCTTCATCACTTCCAGGCCAGAACGCTCCTGCTGCGACCCATTGGCTCAAGACCTCCACTTCAGCCGCAGTCAGCCGGTCTTCGAATTCCGGCGGCATCTGCAATTCCTTGTTCGTCCGGCGCACAGCTTGAATCAGGAGGCTTTCCTCGGCGTTGCCGGGAGCGATGGCGGGGCCAAACTCGCCGCCGTGAAGCAGCGCCTGACGCGAATCCAGACGAAGTTCCGAGCGAGCGTCTGGTTTGCCGGTGTGGCACTTGGCGCACTTCTCCGCCAAGAGGGGACGAATCGAAAGTTCGAAGAATTCCGCCTGCTCAGGCGTCAATTTCTGGTCGGACGCATTGGCCCAGGCCTGGGACAAAACGATGCCCAGGTAAAAGCAGAGCGCTCTCCGCAAGACGGAATGTGTAGGAGTGACCCTCACTGGCAAAGGGCTAAGGTAGCTAGACTGAGAATCCTGGAAGATTCGACCCCGCACCCTTGCGCAAAGCGAAAGGGCTTGTCAAGCCAGGGATAGGGGGGAGGGAAAGGAGAATTAGAACCCGCTTGCTTTTGCAACTAAATTGCATATAACTGCTTTCTATGCAGCGGCTCCTTCACCTCCTTTTCCTCCTGGCCACCCCTTCACTTCTGCTTGCGGATTCCGTGAAAGTCGGGACCAGCATCTTACCCTATGCCGGCTTGGCCGAGCGCATCGGTGGTGACAAAGTCGAAGTGCGGGTTTTGGCGGGAGTGGGGGCCGATCCTCACACTTACAGTCCCGCACCCAAGCAAGTGGTCGAACTCTCCGAATCCGACTGCTATTTCGCCTGCGGCATGCCTTTTGAGGAGTCTCTGCTCGAGAAATTGCGCTCTCTCAAGAATGGGCCACGGGTCGTAGTGCTGAGTGAGGGGGTGACATTGGCCCCCTTTGCGGAAGATGATCACCATGGTCACGATCATGCCGAGCATGCACATGAGGAGGAGGCTGAGCACAAGCACGAGGACCACGATGATCACGCGCATCACGATCACGACCACGGAGATCACGATCCGCACATCTGGCTGGCTCCCTTGTTGTTGGAAGTGCAGGCGCAGAACATTGCCAAGACCTTGATCGATCTGGATCCGGATAACGCGGACTACTATCGCGCCAACCTGAAAGGCCTCGTGAGCGATCTCTACGATCTGGACTTCGAACTCGCGGACCAGTTGGCACCACTTCGGGGCTCGACTCTCTATGTCTTTCACGCCGCCTTCGGCTACTTCGCTTCGGCTTATGGACTGGAACAGAAGGCCGTGCAGATTGGCGGGAAAGAACCCACGCCCAAGCAGTTGGTCAACCTGGTGGAGCAGGCTCGGAAGGACAAGGTGAAGGTCATTTTCGTGCAGCCTCAGTTCAGCCAACGCAGTGCCAAGCGGATTGCTGATGAGATTGGCGCCGCGGTCGTGCCGATCGATCCCCTGGCAAAAGATGTGCTCGCGAACCTTCGGGAAATCGGCAAAGCTGTGGAAGCCTCCCAGCATTAGAGGCGGTTCGGTTTGAGAATCCCCTGTCTTCTGAATGTCAGACGCCATTAGCTTCGATCGCGTATCCTTCCGCTACACCAAGGCGCCCGTCCTGGAGGATGTTAGCTTTCAGGTGGAAGAAGGCAGTTGTGTGGGTGTAATCGGACCCAATGGAGGTGGCAAGACCACGCTCCTGAAGCTGGCTCTGGGGATCCTGCGGCCAAAGTCCGGGAACATCCATATCCTCAACCACGCGCCGCACATCGGCTGCAAGTTGATCGGTTATGTGCCGCAGCATCTGCAGTTTGACTCCCACTTCCCAATTACGGCGTTGGAGGTGGTGCTCATGGGCCGGTTAGACCGGTTGCCCTGGTGGGGCCGCTATCACGAAGGGGACAAGGAAGATGCTCAAAAGGCGCTGGCGGCAGTCGATCTGCAGGGGATCGAAGAACGCGCGTTTGCCTCATTGTCAGGTGGTCAAAAACAACGCGTGCTCATCGCGCGAGCCCTGGTGACCGAGCCGAAGCTTCTCTTACTGGACGAACCTACCGCGAATATCGACCTCAGCGTGGAGGAACAGTTTCTGGATACCATGGATCATCTGAAGGGGAAGATGACCACGATGATTGTCTCCCATGACCTGGGCTTGATCGAGCGGATGACGGACCGGCTCATCTGCGTGAATCGCCGGGTCCACGAACACAAGATTTCCGAGCTGGACGGTTCCACGATCCGGGAGATCTACAGTGGAGAACTGCGCAAGACTCACTTTGGAGACTGCGGTCACTCCCACGATCCCGAACCCGAATCCAAGCCGGAGTCCACTCACCAACCCGAACCGGGGAACTGCGACTGCGACCATCATGGGTGAATTCCTCACGCTGTTGTTCCAGGGAAACCCGCTTGTCTGGCAAATGCTGGCCGCGGCTCTTATCGCCAGCTTCAGCTTTGGCGTGGTGGGAAGTTACGTCGTCGCCCGGCGCATCAGTTACATTGCGGCGGCAATCGCGCACAGCGTTCTGGGAGGCTTGGGGCTCGCGGTCTACTGCAAGGCGTCCTTTGGCTGGATATGGTTTCAGCCCATTGTAGGCGCGGTCCTGGCAGCGGTGGTTTCCGCCTGGGGAATTGGCTGGGTGACGCTTCGCTACAAGGAGCGGGAAGACACCATCATCAGCGCCATCTGGGCCGTCGGCATGGCGGTGGGCGTGCTGTTTCTGGCGCTCACGCCTGGATATCAGCAGAACCTGGAAAGCTTTCTGTTCGGAAACATTCTCTACGTCTCCACAACCGATCTCTGGGTTATGGCCGTGCTTGGCGTCATCGTCATTGGCTGCAGCACGATCTTCTACAACCAACTGCTCGCCGTCTGTTTTGATCCCGAGTTTGCCCGGCTTCGCGGCGTGCCGGTCCCGTTATTCTTCCAACTTCTGCTTCTCTTGACCGCCTTGAGCGTGGTGCTGCTGGTTCAACTGGCTGGCATCATTCTTGCAATCGCCCTGCTCGTGCTTCCCGCCGCGACAGCGTCCCATCTCACCCGCAAACTCTGGCATGTCATGGTCGGAGCCGTGGGGCTGGCCATGTTCTATGGAGCGGCCGGACTGGGATTAAGTTACGGGATGGAGTTGCCGACAGGCCCTATAATCATCATACTGGCTGCAACTGCCTACTTCGTGGTTCTGGTCGGGCGCCGATACCTGCCCCATATTTTCCAGGATCCCGAGCCTCAGGCAATTTCGCAACCAGAAGCAGAATGAGCGGAAAGATCAGCCCGTACCAGGTCGAGCCTGGGATGAAGGTTCGGATCGCAGATATCGATCCGGAAGACAAATCAATGTTCCCTGTCTCCAAGAAGGAGGGACAGAAGATGCTGGCCCCCATGACGGAGCGGCTGATTGAGCTGCACCGGCTGCTCTATGCTCAGGGGAAACACAAGCTGCTCATCGTGATTCAGACTACGGATGCAGGCGGCAAAGACGGCACCATCCGCGAAATCTTCGCCCCGCTGGATCCCATGCATTTTCATGTGGCTGCCTTCAAGAAGCCCTCCGAATTGGAACTCAGCTATGACTACCTCTGGCGCATCCACAAGGAGGTTCCCCAGAAAGGGCAGGTCGTCGTGTTCAACCGCAGTCACTATGAGGACATCGTCACCGTGCGCGTAAAGAATCTGGCTCCCAAATCCGTCTGGGAACAGCGCTACAACCACGTCATCAATTTCGAGAAGATGCTGATCGATGAAGGCGTGACGATCTTGAAGTTCTTTCTCTGCATCTCCAAGGAGGAACAGCGCAAGCGCTTTCAGAAACGGGTCGACCGGCCTGACAAGCGTTGGAAATTCAACCCGGCGGATATCGAAGACCGGGAACGCTGGGACGAAATCATGTCCGCCTATGAAGATGTCATCAATCGCACCAATACCCAGCACGCCCCCTGGATCGTGGTGCCGGCAAATCGCAAGTGGCACCGCAACCTCGTGGTCGCTGACGCGGTTATTACTGCGTTAGAGGGCTTGGAAATGACTTATCCGGAATTGAGCTTTGATCCCGCCCACTATGAAGTGATCAAATAGGGGCGTATGAATTTCCTGTTTCCGCTCTACATGCTGGGTGCGCTGGCGATCGCCATTCCGATCCTGTTGCACCTGCGGCGGCGTCCCCCGCGGGACCGGGTGGTGTTCAGTTCGCTGATGTTCCTGAATCCGAACACGCCGCAGCGGAAACGGCGCAGCAAGCTGGAGAATCTGCTCTTGCTGGCACTGCGTTGCCTGGCGCTACTCCTTCTCGCGTTGCTCTTCTCGCGTCCCTTCTTTCGGAATCCCGATGCTCTGGCAGAGGTGGCGTCGGGTACTGTGCGCATCATTCTTGTGGATCGCAGCGCATCCCTGCAGAGGGACGGGCTCTGGGAAGACGCCCGGAAGAAGGTCGAAGCCGTGGTGGCAAAGTCAGACCCGAGAGATCGCATCTCGCTGTTGACCTTTGATAGCCAGGTCGAGGTTCTTCTTGGATTTTCGGAATGGAGCCAGATGCTGACAGGGGAGCGCAAAGCCGCGGCGATCTCTGTCATGAAGGATCTGAAACCGAGCTGGAGTTCTACCAGTCTGGATCTCGCCCTGACCGAAGCCGTGGGATTGGTGGAAGACGAGACCCAGGATGTGATCACCGAGAAGGAGATCGTCCTGGTGAGCGACTTTCAGGAGGGATCAGAGCTCACCCTGCTGGAGAATTTTGCCTGGCCGGAAGACATCGATCTTCGCCTGATCGCACTGGAACCCAAAAAGCAGGAAAACGCCGCCGCTCATCTCGTGGCCCAGATTGAGACGGAAGAAGGAGAGGACAATCCAGAGATTCTGGAACGCGCTCAGGCCAAGCGTGTCCGGGTGACGAATGGGGTTAGCTCCAAGGTGGAGAACTTCAAGCTGCGCTGGGCCGGCGATACCGAGGACCATGCCTTGGACGTTCTGCTCCCGCCAGGGGCGACTCGAGTGGTCTCCGCGCCTCCAAGACCCGAGGGCGAGAGCGATTACCTGGAGCTCACCGGAGACAGCGACGCCTTTGATAACCGGGTGTATGTGGCGCCAACCCAGGCCCGACCTGTGGAGGTTCTGTATCTGGGAGACACGGTCAATCCCAGCGATACCGGCGCGCCGCTCTTCTACCTGCGCCGGGCCTTCAGCCCCACGGAAAGTCTTGCGCCGGAAGTGAAAGCCAAGCTGATCTCGGACTTCACGCAGCAGGATGTCTTGCGAGCCGATGTCCTGGTCGTAGCCTCGGACCCTTCTGAAGACGCGGCTTCCAGCATCGAGCAGTTTGTCCAGCAGGGCGGAGTGGCGATCGTCCCACTATCTCAGAAATCCACCTTGTCCTGGCTGCCGGAGTTGGGTGTGGAGGTGAAGGAGGGCCGGGTGGATGATTATGCCTTGCTGGAAGGTCTCGACTTTGAGCATCCCATTCTTCGATCCTTTGCGGGCGCCGCCTTGCGTGACTTCAGCAAGATTCACTTCTGGAAATACCGGGAGCTGACTCTGCCGGAACCAGAAGAGGAAGCCACGGAGAGAGAAGAGGGCAAGGTTCCCGCGACCCGGTTTCGGATGCTGGCCAGATATGACAGTGGGGATCCTGCCTGGGTGGAAGCGAAACTGGGGAAAGGTCGCGTTTACATCTTTGCGTCCAGTTGGGTGCCTCGCGAGAGTCAGCTGGCCTTGTCCTCCAAATATGTGCCCTTGATCTACTCCATTCTGCAGGTGGCAGGATTCGAGAGCGATGGCCGCCGTCAGTTTTATGTGGGGGACAGTCTGCCGGTTCCTGCCGGGGACGCCACCGTGATTCTGCCGGATGGATCCAAGTCGGAAGGGGACACCGTGGCGAATGAGCCAGGGATCTACCGGATTCAAGTGGGTGGCGAAACCTTCTCTTATGCAGTGAACGTGCCTGTCGCCGAGAGTCGATTGGAACCGATGAGTGACGATATTCTCACCACCCTGGGGATCACCCTGGCGCAGCAGGACTCCGTTGCCAAAGCGGAGATCAGCGAAGAGGACCGGGTGCGAATGGAAAACGCGGACCTGGAAGCGCAGCAGAAAGCCTGGAAGTGGTTCCTGGTACTGGCGATCGTCATCCTGTTGGGAGAAACCTGGCTGGCGAACCGCCGGGAACCTCTCATTGCGCAGGAAGCAAAAGCCTGACTTGGCGAACGGAAATACCCGCATTAGCTTGCGGGCATGCGTTACCCCCTTTTCGCACTTTTCTGCGCATGTCTGGCGCCGCTTTCGGCTCAGGAGTCCTTTGACCGGCTCACTTTTCATCAAGCTCCCAAACCGCTGCCCGAAGGCGCGGTGACCGCCGATTGGCCTCGATTCCTTGGGCCCAATGACGATTGCACGACGAGCGAAACGCATTTGCTTGCGGACATCCCGCAGGGTGGGCCTCCGATGGTATGGGAAGTGGAGCGAGGCGGTGGCTATACCTGCCCGGCCATTGTCGGGGACCGGCTCGTGAACTTCCACAATCTGAATGATGTGGACATTGTGGAGTGTCTCCATCCGGAGACGGGAAAACGCTACTGGGAGTTTAGCTATGAGAATCCCTATCGGGATCGTTACGGCTTCTCCAATGGCCCGCGGGCCAGCCCAGTGATTGAAAAGGATCGCGTCTACACCCTTTCCGCCAGCAGCATGCTGCACTGTCTCGATCTGAAGACAGGGGCGGTGATCTGGAAAAAGGATCTGGAGGCGGAATACCATATCGGCGGCTTCTTCTTTGGGCATGGGCCGACACCCTTGATCTACCAGGACCAGGTCATTATCCCGTTGGGTGGGGCCCAGGGAGTCGCCGTGGTTTCCCTGAAGGCGGATACCGGGGATATTCTTTGGGAAGCTCCTCATGAGACCTGGCGCTCCAGCTACGCCTCGCCCATCGTGGCCAACTTCCATGGGGAAGACCGCATCCTGGCCTACCTCGGAGGCGAAAGCCGTCCGTCGGTGGGCGGCCTCCTCCTGATCGATCCCAAGACCGGCAAGATCGACAGCAGCTTTCCCTGGCGGGCTTCCAAGTACGAGTCCGTGAACGCGGCGACGCCTCGAGTCATTCCGAACAACCGGATCTTGATTTCAGAGACCTACGAGAAAGGGGCCGTGCTGCTGGAAGTGGATGAAAAGTTCAAGCTGCATCCCGTCTGGATGGCTCAGGAGTTCAAGCTGCATTGGACAACGCCCACTTATAAGGACGGCTACTTCTACGCCTTCACGGGTCGCAATGAGCCGGATGCGAATCTGGATTGCTGGAACGCGCAGACCGGCGATCGGGAATGGCAGGAGAACATCATGTGGTATTACCAGGTGGAGAATAAGCGCTTCGCCGGTGGGTTCTTCCGGGGATCCGTCCTGGAGGCGGATGACCGCTACTACGCTCTCGGGGAGTTTGGAACTCTGGCGATTCTTGATCTGAATCCACAGAAACCAGGCGTGAAGTCCCAGGCGGATCTCTTCCGCGCTCGGGAAACCTGGACTCTTCCGGCCGTCAGCAAAGGCCTGCTTTATGTGGCTCAGAACTCCTTGGATGTGGAGTCCGGTTCCGAGTCGCGATTGATCTGCTATGATTTCCGGCGTAGTGCCGGAGAGTAACCCTTCTCCCTCCCTAACTGACATCTCTCCCATGGAAAGCGAGCTTCTCGGCCAATTTCTCCTCACCGGTGTTCCCGGAAAAGAACTGGATTCTGAAACGGCGGACCGGTTCCGGCGATTGCAGCCAGGAGGGTTCATCCTCTTCGGGCGAAACATCGAAAGCCCGGATCAACTCCGCAAGCTCATCGATGACCTGCGTGATCTGAGCAAGACCGAGCCCATCATCACCATTGACCAGGAGGGAGGCCGGGTTTCCCGGCTTCGATTGATCGGTCAGGAACCGCCCAACGCCCAACAATTGCGGGAGAAAGGGGACCTGCAGCTCATTCGCAAGCACGGTGAACTCACCGGCAAACTGCTCCGGCTCTTTGGATTCAACCTGGATCTGTGCCCAGTGCTGGATGTCTCTCACAATGGCGATACCGACAACTCGCTGCTCGGCCGGACCTGGGGCCTCACGCCGAAGGAAGTCGTTGATCACGCCGCGCTCTTCAATATAGAAATGCGCAAGCAGGGCATCCTGAGCTGCGGAAAGCATTTCCCCGGCTACTCCGCTGCGGAAGTGGATCCGCACCATGCACTGCCGGTGATCCGCAAGACGCTCGAAGAAATGGAGGCGACGGAGCTGGTGCCGTTCCGGGCGTTGATGGCGGATGTGGACAGCATGATGATCGGCCATGCCTGGTATCCTTGCTGGGATGAAGACCGTCCCAGTTGGCCGAGCTCGCTCTCCCAGAATGTGATCGGCAAGTTCCTGCGGGATCAGTTGGGCTACAATCAGTTGGTGATGACGGATGATCTGGATATGGGCGCGATTCTCAATGAGGTCAGCTTTGAGGACACCTGCCGCTATGCCATGGAGGCCGGCAATGATCTCCTCATGATCTGTCACCGCATCGACATGGTGGAAGAAGCGAAGGAACACCTGGCAGGGATGCCCCATCCCATGCTGGAAGATGCCTTGCGCCGGATCGAGGCGTTCAAGAAGAAAATGGCTCCGCCGCTGGCCTGGTCGATGGAGCGTTTTGAGGCGCTCAACGCCGAGATCTGGGACCTGCGAGTCGCGACGCTTGGTGAAGAGCGCGCCAAGATTCTCAGCGTGGAAGACGGGAAACGTTCCCCCGTGGAAACGTATTGATCCCGGGCCGAGTCTCGAACATAGTTTTTTGAAGAGGGAAACACTGAGGTGGCTCGGTGTATTTCTCCGATTTTCGGACTCTATTACCTACCCTTTCACGCTCATGCTTCCTGAAGTTGAAAAGCTCCTTGTCATTCAGGACCGGGACCAGAGAATCCAGGCCCTCAGAAAGGACCTGGCCAAGATCCCCAAGCAGATGGAACAGGCCAAATTGAAACTGAGCGGCGATCAGGCCGCGGTTGAAAAGGCCAAGGACGGGATCAAGGCCAATGAAGTGGCCATGAAGAGCCTGGAACTGGATATCCAGACCCGGCAGAACACGATTGGCCGGCTCAAGACCCAGCAGTTTGAGACCCGCAAGAACGAGGAATACCAGGCGCTGGGGCACGAAGTGGAGCGCTACAGCAGGGAGATTTCAGGATTGGAAGATCAGGAGCTGGAACTCATGGAAAAAGGGGAGACTCTGCGGGCCAAACTCGCCGAGTGCGAGGCTGCCCTGGCCAAGACTCAGGAAGTGGTGGACTCAGAGCTGCAACGCCTGGAGGAACGCAAGGCCAATGAAGAGGGGCAGATTGCCGAGTTGGAAGGCGATCGCGCCCGTCTCCAGGCAGGCGTCGATAGCGGCACGCTTTCCATTTACGAGCGGCTTTTCAAGAACAAGGGCGATGTGGCCATTGCGGCACTGGAAAACGGCCAGTGCAAAGGCTGCCACATGAAGGTCACCAGCTCCACGGCCATCAAGGTCAAGGGAGAGAAGGAATTGACCAACTGCGAGAACTGCGGCCGGATTCTTTACCTCAACGACTAATCCATTCTGGGATCTTTGGTATGGCTCGGAAACGCCATGTGCCCGTTAAGAAGCGCGCCAAGAAGAAGGCTTCAGGTGAGGCTCCCGCCGCTTCGACTCCTGAGGCTCCTTTGGTCGCGCCTGGCGATGCGGGAGTGAAGCCTCGAGCGCCCGTGATCGCCCAGTCCAAACCCAAAGCACTGCTCTCAGCCGTGCGGGATGACATGGGAGTGCCGGATGATATCCTGGTCGAACTCAAGGGCACGACAGGCTGGCTGATGTTTGCGGCGGTGCTCCAGTTTCTGGGAGCTCTGGGTTGTCTTGTGGTGGGAGGTCTATTGATCCTGCAAGCGGTTCTCTTACAAGGCTCCATGAATGCCGGGGAAGTGCGAGTCAGCGTCGGTAGCCTGGGCGCGATCGCCGTTGCCGCTGGTTTCCTGATCGGGATGTTTATCTACCTGATGCTCGGCTTGCGCATGGTGCGCTTCTGCAATGCCGTGGGACGGGTTCGCCAATCCGGGGATGAGCATGATCTCGAGTTTGTCCTGGGTTACCTGCGGGGAATCTGGCAGATCCTGGGCGCGTCGATCCTCGTCATGCTCGTGCTGAGCGTGGTATCCGCATTGATCGCAAGATGAAGACCTCCGCCTACATGCTCGACGCCATGCGTGGCACTCGTCCCTGGATCACGTTCATTTGCGTGCTGGGATTCCTGGGCGCATTCATCACCATCCTGGCGGGCCTGCTCTCTGGCGGAATGGCCTTCCTGCAAAAAGGGGAGATGGGAGAGAAACTGGCCGTCTTGCCGGTAGCGCTGCTCTTCCTGATCAATGGAGGCATTGCGCTCTATCTACTGACGAGGCTCTGGGCGTTCGGTTCCTCGATTGGTCAGTTCAGCGAGTCGGGGGCCACCAGCGCTCTGAAGCAGGGCTTGGCCCAGCATCGTCAATTCTGGAAGGCCTGGGGAATCATCACGATCGTCCTGATGTCCCTCAACGTGATTGCCGTCGGAATCCTCTTCTTCCTGGGAATGCTAGGCTGGGCATTCGGTGGTGGCGAGTTCGACGCTGCCGCAATCCAGCTCATCCAGTAGTTTGAGCGTCGCATCGACCACATGGTCGGGCGTCACCGCGTTCATGCAGCGGAAATCCAGGGGACATTCCCGGAGGAAACAGGGACTGCACTCCACCCGTTTGCGCAGGATGTGATGGCCGGCGCCGATCGGGCTGGTCAGCTTGGGTTCGGTCGACCCGAAGATGGCGACGGTGCGCACGCCCAGCAGTCCGGCGAGGTGCATGGTGCCCGTGTCATTGGTGATGAGCAGGTGACAACCGCGCAGCTCCTCCATCAACTCATTCAGGCTCGTCTTGCCCACCAGGTTGTTCAGCTTCACGCTGCACTCGGATTCCAGGCGCGAGGCAATTTCGGTCTCGTTGGGCGCGCCATAGACGTGCCAATCCACCTTCTCTTTAAGGGAGCGGTGCAGGCGCTCGATCGATTGCGCAAATCTCTCCGTGGGCCAGCGCTTGGCATCGCCGTAGGCGGCACCAGGGCAAATTCCAATGCGGAGCCGTCCCTTGTAATCCGGGAGCTTGGTCCGCGTCAGGTAGACGTCAGGATCCGTGGCATCGGCGCCGATATGTTTGGCCAGACGCATATACTCCAGGGAATGATGCTGGGGCGCTCCCGGGCTCTTCCGGGAAGTCACCGCGTCATCCAGGAAAGAATCCCGATTGTGCCCAGGATGCCCGACAATGTGGGGAATGCCCGCCACATTCATCTCCAGGGCGCTGCGCAATGAATTGGGCAGCAGGATCCCTACGTCGTAGGTGCCGGAGCGTTTGATGATCCCTCCGACCCGGAAGATCGAGCACTTCTTAGGCTTGGTGATGACTTCATCCACATGGCTGACCTGACGCCACAGGTCCGCGATGTTGTCATTGCAGAGAATCGTGACATGAGCGTCGGGACGCCCCATCTTGATCGCCCGCACGGCAGGCACGGACATACAGGCGTCTCCCAGCCAATTGGGAGAGCGGACCAGCATTTTGAAGGGCTTGAGGTTCTCCGCATCGAACCCGTCCGGAAATTCGATGCCACGTCTGTAGCCACTGAGAAGGAAGGATGGGGAGGGTGTCTTCCAGCGGTTGTGCACCCAGAACCATTCTTCCGGCGCCCGGCGAATGATGAGTTCGATGGCCTGATTCAGCTCAGCGGTGAGCTTGCTGGTGGGCACTTCGTTGCCGTCCTCATCCTTGGTCCGAATGGGAGTGCCGTAGACGATTCGCCACTTGAGAAATCCGTCCGGGTAAAGACCGATGGGAACAATGGGCGAGCCCGTGCGGGAGGCGAGAAGGGCCGCCAGGTTGGTGGTCGAGGCGAGCCTTCCGAACAGAGGACACCAGACACCGCTATTTCCCGCATTCTGGTCTACCAGAATCCCCAGTCCTCCGCCTTCCCGGAGATGCTTCATGGGAGCATAGAATCCACGGCGGCGATCAAAGAGCGTCATGCCACCACGAGAACGGGTTTCGACGATATGACGATTGATGAAGGGATTGGCCAGCGCCTGATAAAGGGTGGCTTTCTTGACGCCGGGACCAAAGGAGTTCACCTGGGAGAGCAATTCCCAAGGGCCCATATGGCTGATGGCCGCCACTCCGCCTTTGGCCTCAGCAGCCACCTGGTAGGCGTGTTCCAGGCCTTCATAGCGCACCATCTTCTCCACGCGGGAGGGCCGCATGAACCCGATCTTAATGCTGCAAAAAAGATTGCGGCCCAGCACGACAAAGTGACGCCAGGCAATGCGGCGGCGTTCTCCCGGTCCCAGATCCTCCCCAAACGCGATATCGAGATTGCGGATGACCACCTTGCGGTAGGCGGGAAGGAGCAAATAGAGGAACCAGCCCGTCACGCTGCCCACCATCCAGCAGAGCCACAATGGCATAAAGGCCGCCAGGGACTCTACGAACCGGTAGATGAGGAAAACTAGATACTGGAAGATGCGCCCCATCGCTCTGAGGGTAGGTCGGTTAGACGATGGAGATCATCGCTCTTCACGGGACCCGGTCAAGGTCTCAACCGCAATTCCCGGTGACCTCAGCGACCACGCATGGCCGGAAAGGCAGAGTGGAGGGTTACTCTCCGCCTTCCTTCTTCTTGTCTCCCGCTTCAGCCGGAGCGTCAGCGTCAGCCTTGGGCTCGGCGGGAGCTTCGGCGTCCTTGTCAGGAGTTGCTGGGGCATCGCCCTCAGTCTCAGGCTTGGGCTCAGCGGGCTTGGCGTCGCCTTCGGCAGGAGTCGTCTTGGCTGCGTCCCCTTCGGCCGGAGCGGGTGCACCATCGGGAGAGGTTTCCGTGCCGGGAGTGGGCTCCGGTTTTTCAGAGGTGGGCCCATTGACGGGGACCTCAGGGATCGCCGGCATGCCTGGCAGTTCCGTGCCGTCTGGCAGGAGAGGAGTCGGCGTGGGCGGAATGTTGGGATCCAGTTCCAGCGTTTCCACTTCGCCTGCGGTCGGCGGTGGAGGCGTGATCATCTTGTCTTCACGGTGTTCGTGAGCCTTGATCATGGCCATCAGGGTCGTGATGATGAAGAAGATGACCGCAAACATGCGGGTGCCTTTCTGCAGAACATCGGTCGTATTCGCTCCGGCGATATCCTGCATCATTCCGCCACCAATAGCTGCACCCAAACCTTCCTGTTTGGGACGTTGCA
The DNA here is from genome assembly GCA_041984905.1 of Verrucomicrobiales bacterium. GTDB lineage: Bacteria > Verrucomicrobiota > Verrucomicrobiia > Verrucomicrobiales > DEV007 > JBHIXE01. The sequence continues at coordinate 13,968 of JBHIXE010000083.1, forward strand.
TCATGACGAGCAGCACGATCAAAAGGCAGACCAGAACGTGCACAAAAAGTAAAATGCCGTAGATGATAGACATGGGGCGCGCAATATGGTGTGGGCCCTTTGCTTTGTAAAGCCTGGAAACGAACCTTAAAAATCGTTTTTCCAGCCCGTTCCCACCGGGTCTTTTCAACCGCTGTAACCGCGAGTAGATTCACAATCTTATGGAACCGATTGGCGATTCCAGGCTTCAGGTCATTGGCGAAGAATGGCGCAGCCGCAAGAAGGAACTGGCGGAGTGGGCCATGGAACGGCTCGTGAATCGCAAAGACGTCTGGGGCCAATACACGGGCAAAACGGAGAAGGGGGCCAAGGCCTTGACCCTGCCTCAGAAAGATCGCCGCGGCTCGGATATGGTCACGCTCAACAAGCTGATGCGCCACTTCGGCAGCCTGCAGCGCAACCACCTCATTGGCCTGCACTCCCAGGACGAAGAGGGGATGAGCAAATGGTTCGCCGTGGATATCGACCTCCATGATCTCGAGGCCTTCGATGCCGAGGAAGCGGCGCAGCGAAATCAGATTGCCGCCCAGGGCTGGTGGGATCGGCTCACCGGCCTGGGTTATGATCCACTGCTCTTGGATTCCAACGGGTTGGGGGGCTTTCACCTTCTCGTCCTGTTCGCGGATGCGGCTCCCATGGCGGATGTCCACGCCTTTGCCCAGGATCTCGTGGCGGATTGGCAGAGCCGGAACCTGGATGAGCAGCCGGAAGCCTTTCCCAAGTCCGACAAACTTGGCGAGGACAAACTGGGCGCCTGGCTCCGCTTGCCCGGGCTGCATCACACCCTCGATCACTACACCCGCGTCTGGAGTGGGGAAGAATGGCTGGAGAATCCCTGGTTGGAGGGGAACGAGGCGATCGATCAACTGCTTCAGACGATTCCCGGTCCCCCGCCTCCCGCCAGCCGGCCGCAAAAGAAGTCTCCCAAGAAGAAAAAGACAGCAGGTCGCAGGCGTGTCGTCCATACCTCGGACAAAAAGCCGCGGATTTGCGTCGACCTGGACGGAACCTTGGCGCGCTACGATGGCTGGCGAGGCAGGGAACACTTTGGGGAGCCACTGCCGGGCGCCGTGGAATTCACTCGTGAGCTATCCGCTTGGGCGGAAGTCGTCATTTTTACTACGCGTCTTCGCGAGGAAGAGGGCGGGAAGACACCTGTTGCCGAGCGCCAAGCCCTCCTCAAGAACTGGCACGGGTTCGCCTACAGCGAGATCTACACGGGCCAGGGAAAACCTTCCGCGGCAGCATACATCGATGACAGGGCGGTGTCCTGTCGGCCGCAGGTGGATGGACCAGGTGCATATGGGGTTGCGGTCAAGGCGGCGAAAGCGCTGAGCGAAAAGAGGTAACCTCCCATCTAAGCCGGATTACCGGGGGAAAATCCACTTTCTCGCAGGAAACGAAAAGAAAAGTGAGAAAGGCGGATCTGAGCGGCAGTGTAAGTAGTGAGAAAAAGGATCCCCCCCAAACCAGGGACGAGCGAGACGAAATGCCAAACCACGTTCTACACTCGCCACCTGGCGTTGGGAGGGAAGGTCTACTGCTACCGCGCATAGTTGAAGCGTTGTGTAAGGATTTATCAAGTCAGATTTTTCCTTAGATGGGATATTTTCTATTCCCATAGGCAATATTCACTCTAGTGAATATAATGTTCGCCCCAGGTTCGGGGTGATTTCGGCGCTCCCAGCCTCATTTTCAGACAAGGGCTGGTTTGCGATTCCACTCCGAAATAGCGATGTGGAGAAGGCCCGTTTCGCTGCCACTTCCTTCCTTATCTGGGGGTGCCGTTTTCTGAACAAAAAAAAAAGCCCCGCCACTCAGAGAGCAGCGGGACTTTGAGCTTTGCACCATCGCACAACCACTCGCCCGTGCGACAGCGCATTGTTAACCCAGTTACACCACAGACGGTGCCGCGCGCCAACGCGACACCAGATTTTTCAAAATCAGTCTCGTCTCGAACGGAATCGGGTTGTTGTAGAGGGTTCTCACATTCGAGACTCAAAAAGGTTAGCGAATCGGCCAGGGGAAGGCAATGCTAAAACCAAAACCTCAGCATAATTTTGGGAGGTTTTGTCTGGGGATTCCTGGCAGCAATCCCCGCCTCAGTCTTTCGCTTTCCTTGACAGAGCAGGGGGCGATTGATAGTCAGTCGTCTCATGACCCGATTCGGGATCAGACCGTTGCTCGTGAGCTGGAGTCTCCTCTGTTTAGGCTCGCTTGGGAGCGTTTCCTGGGCAGAGGATGATCCCTTGTCGGGACCGAAGATGAAGCGGCATGCTCCTGGCGCCGTTCAGTTGGGATGGACCTACTTTCAACGCGGGGATCTGGACACGGCTCTGCGACGCTTCGAAATGGCGGTTCGGCACGATTCCGAGTTCGCTCCGGCACACTATGGCGTCGCTTATGTCCACAGTGTCCGTGGAAACCTCGAAGAGGCGGTGAAGTCCTACAAGGAAACTCTGAAGTGGGACCCCAAGCACGTCTACGCTCATGCCAATCTGGGCTACGCGCTTCTACAGTTGGAGAAGGATGAAGAAGCGATCAAGGAGTTGGATGCCGCACTAAAGCTGGATCCCAAATGTGGGGAGGCCCACTTGAGCTATGCCAACTATCACGCCAAGCATGGACGATGGGCTCAAGCAGGGGAAAGCGCCAATCGAGCCGTTGCCCTGGGCCAGGCGATTCATCCTGAGTTTCGCGCCCTGTTGGAGTCAAACGGGGTCGTCTTGGATGAGGGCAACTCGTAGCCCGGTGATTGAGTGCACCTTGCCTTCCATGGCATGGGTACAACTTGCTTAGAATGCACTAGAGCCTTTTAAGTGAGAATGTAGCTGCTTGACGAGAGTTCGGTTCGTGCGGGCAAGCTCGCTCGATAGACCATTCTCCAGGCCGGAGGCCTACAAGTTCG
>JBHIXE010000084.1:0-16832 GCA_041984905.1 Verrucomicrobiales bacterium
GCTGGGGACCGTCGATACCCTTCTCTTTCCGGTGGTGCCGCTCGATGCTCTCGCTTTACCTCCGGCTAACGAACTTGTAGGCCTCCGGCCTGGAGAATGGTTCATTCCAAAGTGTCTTCTTGGAAGCGCGCCTCCACCAAGGAGCGCTCTAGGATGCGTCAGACGCGGAAGTTTTGGGCTTCTCTTCTTCTTCGGATTTCTTGGGCTCTTCCTTTTTCGAGTCTTCCTTCGACTCCTCAGCCTGGAAGGACACCCAGATCAACAGCCCCGCCGCGATACAGATGCAGGAATCCGCGACGTTAAAACTGGGGAAGTGGGAGTTGCCCCAGTGAAAGTCTAGAAAGTCGACGACGTAACCGATCCGCATGCGGTCTGCCACATTGCCAAAGACACCGGCGATGAGACTGGCGATCGCAATCTTGGAGAGAGGCGTGGGGAATCCGTCCTTCCGCCAGAGATAAGCCACAAAACTCACCGCGAGGGTCGCGATCCCGACGAAAAGGAAGTTGGAATAGGGCATGTCATTGCCGATTCCCCAGGCCATTCCCGTATTGTGAACCCGGACAATGTTGAACAGCCCCGGAATCACGGTGATCTCGCCGCCGCCGTGAGAGGTGGGGAGCTTGAAGTGCCCCAGGATCATCGCCTTGGTGATCTGATCCAGGACGAAAAGAGGGACCGATAACCAGAGGAAGACTCGCCAGGTCGTCAGGGCATCCTCTTTGCGCCCGATAATCTCCTTCGCGGATAGCTTTGGCGTCATGAAAGGGCAGATGGATCGAGATTGGCCACGACCTCTGCGCAGCGATCACACAGATCTTCGGTCTCCAGGGGAAGGGAGCGACGGCACCGCGCACATTCCGGGTGTTCGGTTTCCTTCACCTCGATCCGCAACTCATCACCGCCTTCCACACAGGTGTAGTCGGACAGCATGAGGAATTCGAGCACCTCCTCACGAGAACTCTGCAACAGGGCACAGGCGCTGTCCTTCCCGGGAATGTGGACCGTGACGGCCGCGCGTTCCCGCTTTTTGAAAGCGCCTCCCTTGATCGCTTCATCGATCTTGGCCTGAACCGCATCTCGCACCCGCATGAGATCGGCAACCGCGTCACTGGCCTCGCTGCCTGCAAAGGCGGGGTCTGCTTCCGGGAATTTCTCCAGGTGAATCGCGTCTTTGTGACTGGCATGTTCCCAGGCTTCATCCGCCGTGAAGGCAAGGATGGGGGCAATGAGCTTGGCCATTCCTTCGAACACCTGGTGCATCGCGGTCTGGGAAGCGCGACGGCGCGTGGAATCGGCCGCATCGCAATACATACGGTCCTTGGTCAGATCGACGTAGATGGCGCTGAGGTCCACCGCGCAGAACTGGTTCAGTTCGCCGTAGACCTTGCGGAACTCGTAGTCCTCATAAGCCGCCAGGCAATTCTTGGTGACATCATGGAATCGTTCCAGGATCCAGCGATCCACCAGGGTCAGGTCCTCGGGCTTCACCGCATCCTTGGCGGGATCAAAGTCATAGAGATTGGCCAACAGAATCCGCAACGAGTTGCGGAAACGCCGGTAGGGTTCCGTGATCTGCTTGAAGAGCTCTTCGCCGAAGGGCACTTCATTCTGCCAGTCCACGCTGGAAACCCAGAGCCGCACGATGTCCGCCCCGTAGGAGTTGTAGTAATGCGCCGCATCGATCGGCTTGCCGCTGTCTGACTTGGAGAACTTCTTGCCGTCCTTATCCACGACGAAGCCGTGGGTCAACACGCTCTTGTAGGGAGCTTTGTCGCGAACGGCCACGCTCAGCATGAGGGAGCTCTGGAACCAGCCACGGTGTTGATCCGTCGCTTCCAGGTAGAGATCGGCCGGGCAATGGAGATCCGGGTGGGAGTCCAGCACCGCGACATGGCTGGAGCCGGAATCGATCCAGACGTCCAGGGTATCGGTGCATTTGCGGGTGCCTTCAGGTAGGCCGAGTTTCTCCGCCCATTGGGCGTCATCCCACTCGAACCAGACATTGGTGCCGCCTTCTTCCACGATGTCTGCCACTTTTCGGGCGAGTTCCGCACGGATCAGGACCTCGCCATCCGGAGTGTAGAAGATGGGGAGAGGAACGCCCCAGGTTCGCTGGCGGCTGATACACCAGTCCGGACGCGCATCGACGGTGCCGTAGATGCGATTTCTTCCCCAGCCTGGCAACCAGTTCACTTCGTCGATCTCCTTGAGCGCTTTCTCTCTCAGGTCATCGATGCGGATGAAGAACTGTTCGACGGCACGGAAGATGACGGGCGTTTTGGAGCGCCAGCAGTGTGGGTAACTGTGAAGATATTCCTCCTGGCCAATGAGGTGGCCGGACTCGGCCAGCATTTCCACGATGCGCTTGTTCGACTTCAGGACGTGTTGGCCGACCAATTCCGGCACGCCGACTTCATCCGTGTAGATCCCGTCATCATCCACGGGAGACAACACATCCAGTCCCGCATTCTGACCAGCCACGTAGTCGACAGCACCGTGTCCGGGAGCGACGTGCACTGCACCGGAACCTTGTTCGGAAGTGACGAATTCCCGGCCCATGATGACCTTGGAAGTGCGGTCGAGGAAGGGGTGCTGGGCAAAGGCGCCTTCAAAGGCATCGCCTCGCAGCGTTTCACTGCTGGATTTATCCAGCTTAAAGCCTGTGAGCGTCTCGAACTTCTCCAACAGAGCCTCTGCGATCACGAGATTCTCGCTACGCCCATCTTCGTGAGAATAGGTGCCGCGCAGGTATTTGTATTCCGGATGCAGTGCGATGCCCAGGTTGGCGGGCAAAGTCCAGGGCGTCGTGGTCCAGATGACCAGGGAGGTTTCACCGGCCAGATGACCTTCCGCGACGGGAAACTTCACGAAGACGGCGGTGTCCTTGACGTCCTTGTATTCCACCTCAGCCTCAGCCAGGGCGGTTTTGGCGCCCCAGGACCAGGAGACCGGCTTCTTGGACTGATAAACGAGGTCTTTCTCCACCAGGGTGGCAAAAACGCGGATGATATCCGCCTCATAACCCGGGTTGAGCGTGAGATATGGATTCTCCCAGTCTCCGAAGACTCCGAGACGCTGGAAGCTCTTACGCTGAATATCGATGTACTTACGGGCGAATTCCTCCGCCCGGCGCCGGATCTCGGCCGGGCTCAGTCCCTTGGCCTCTTTGACCACCTTGAACTCGATCGGCAAGCCATGGCAGTCCCAGCCCGGGATGAAAGGGGACCGGAAGCCGGCCATGGTGCGGCTCTTCACCACCAGATCCTTGAGCACCTTGTTGAGCGCCGTGCCCATATGCACGTCCCCATTGGCGAACGGGGGACCGTCGTGCAGAATAAAGGTGGGCGCCCCTTCGGACTTCCGCTGTTCATCAATTCGGAAATAGAGCTGTTCCTGTTCCCACTTCTCCAGGCGAGGAGGTTCCCGCTTCACCAGATCCCCCCGCATCGGGAACTCCGTCTGCGGTAGATTCAGGCTCGGCTTGTAGTTCTTAGGCGTATCGCTCATTGAGTTCCGTGATAGGAAGAGGCGGAAAGTAGCACCCCCCTATGGGGGCAGCAAGCATTCCACAGGACTTCTTGGGAGAAAGACGGTTTTGTCACGCCATCCCCGTTGGACTGCAGCTGAGAAAAAACTTTCGCTTTCAGAGAGGCCTCTTGCTGGATACTATGAAAAGGAATAAGTTCCTCTCCCCCATGGTGACACCCCGCGAGAACGAGAATATTTTGGAGCAGTCGGAAGCGTTGCCTCGGAACCCGAAGAGCAACACTGGCGGCGGTGCGATTTTCACCCGGAGCCTCCTCCTGATCAGCGTGCTGATGTTTGGCATCATCATCGGCATGAAGTTGAGCGATTACTTTCACTCCCAGGGGCCAAAAGGTGGCGGGGCAGGAACGGAAACCGTGGAACTGGCTCAAGGCGAGATCAAATCCCCGACGGAGCCAGCTTCTGTCGCGACCCAACCCAATCCCTTTCCGGGCACCACCCCAGAATTACTGGCGAATCTCAACTATTCCGGAGGCAGCGGCATCAGTGGCGGCGCCGGGGATGAGACCGTTCAGAAGAACTGGGCAGATCTGGAAGCGCTCAGCCAGGAGCGGGAACTGCTCAACAAACGGTACGAATCCGTCATGGGATCTTCCCGGCCCCCGACTTCAAGCGCCGCAGGAACCAGTCTGGGCTCCGATCCCGGCCTGGGATCCGGCAACAGCCTGGGCTCAGCCTCCAACTTGAATTCCGGGTCCAGCCTGAGCTCCGATTCCGACTCGATCGCGATCATTGAGGGCGAGGCCCTGGCACTGGCGGAAGCAGCCCGCAGAGACAAACTCGCTGCAGATGGCGGCGGATCCTCCAGGCCTCTGCTGCCTCCTGGTTCTAGTTCCAGCAAGCCTCTACTGCCACCGTCTTCCAAGAATTCCGATGCGATTACTGCACCCGAAAAACGAGTGCGCGATGCCCCTTCGTTGGCAAAGGTCACGGAATACAATCAGGACTACCAGTTCATCGTCCTGGATGGCGGCGCCCGCCGCAATCTGAGCGTCGGCAGCAAACTGGCGGTCCGCCGGGGCCATGACGTTTTGGGTCTCGTGGAAGTCGAGGATGTTTTTGAGGACGAAAGCAGTGCGAAATTGACCGGGCCCTGGGCCGTCAAACGAGACATGCCGCGTCCTCAGGTGGGTGATGATCTCATCCAGTGGCCTTTATTCTGACCTCTCCTCTCTCTCCGGGTTCTGCATCCAGCGAACCTCGCTCACATCCTCAACACATACCGTCATGAAATCCTGGCTCTTCGGAACCGCGCTTTTCACCTTTGGCCTGTTCACATTCTGCAATGCGCAGGGCACCTACGATCATGAAAACCCGGAGATGGTCGCAAGAGCGCGCTCGCTCGGGATGATCATTGGGATCAACCGCCCGAATGCCTTTGTCATCATGAAGCCCGAGAGTCTGGAAGGGCTGAAAGTGGGGGAGACCGTAGCGATTCGCCGGAATGACCTCATCGTCATTTTGGGGAAGATCGAAGAGGTGTTCGACAAGAACCAGGTCGTCATTGCTCTCCACAAATTTGATCCGGATGGCAATCCGGTGCGGATTCCGCGATTCAAGGATGAGGTGATCTATTATCCTCTCCGCTTCAAAAACATCTCTGAGTTCACTGGGAACTAACGAGCGCAAGCGGGCTCCTGGATCCTGTGCGCTTGCCAAGCTTCAATTTCCGAGGCTAACCTGCGCGCATGAAATCCCCTGTTCGCGCCTTATTGGCTCTGCTCATCGTCACCGGAACGGCTTCCGCTGAGTTGGAGCTGAAGCAGATTCTCACGGATCAAACCTTTGAGCGCCCCGTAGCGCTGGTCACACCTCCTGACAACTCACAGCGTCAGTTTCTGGTAGAGCAGACGGGCAAAATCAAGATCCTACATGGTGACAGGGCGGGAGAGCTTCCCGTGTTTCTGGATTTCTCGGACCGTGCGATGGCGGAACGTGATTTTGAGGAAGGGCTGCTGGGGCTGGCCTTTCATCCGGACTACGCCAACAATGGCAAGTTTTACGTTTACTACTCCCAGCAAGGACCCAAGCGCAGTGTGATCAGCGAATTGCAGGTCTCCGCCCACAATCCGAACAAGGCGGACCTCAGCAAGGAGCGCATCCTGATGGAGATCCAACAGCCGGAATGGAACCACAATTCCGGGAACATCTTCTTTGGCCCCAAGGATGGGCTGCTCTACATCTGCGTGGGGGACGGAGGACTCAAGAACGGGGTCTTCATGCTGGCCCAGAAGTTGACTCGCTGGAATGGCAAGGTGCTTCGCATCGATGTGGATAGCCGCACCGGCAAGCTGCCCTACGGAATCCCTGCGGACAATCCCTTCCGGGAAACTCCCAATGCCTGCCCGGAGATCTATGCCCTGGGTCTGCGCAATCCCTGGGGCGCCAGCATTGATCCTGAGACCGGCACCTTCTGGTTGGCTGACGTGGGGCAGAATCTCTGGGAAGAGGTCAACATCATTGAGAAGGGCGGCAATTACGGCTGGGAATTCCGTGAGGGACTCCACAAGTTTGATGGCCGGGATCTCTTGATGGATGCCCTGGGAATGGCCAAGCAGAAGACTCCTCCGAAAGATGTCGAATTCATCGACCCCATTTGGGAATACGACCGGACTGAGGGACTCAGCATCACGGGAGGTTTTGTCTACCGCGGTGACAAGCACCCTGATCTCAAGGGCTATTTCATCGTCGGAGACTGGAAGCTCGGCAATGTGTGGGGGCTCAAATACGATGCCTCCACCAAACAACTGGCGGATGAAAAAGAACTCCTGCGCCCCGCCGTGGAAGACCTGATTCAGCCCACCGCATTCGCTCCAGATCTCGACGGGGAAATCGTGATGTTGGGCTGGGACGGACGCATCTTCCAGTTCGAGTAGGCGCTGCCAGACGCAGCGAGCGCTGGAAATTGCGAAAATTTGCAGAGGTGAGCCTCATTTCGGCCTCGACTCGGGAGGGAGTATTGGTAGAATGGCGGAAGTAATTCTACCTCCCTCCCATTTTGGCCAGAATTCTGAATCTCACCTTCCTGTTCCTGACGTTCTATCTCGCTTCCTACGCGTTCCTGGTAGAACCGACTCCCCAGTCGATTTTCATCAACATCAAGAAAGGGGAGTTCCTCACTCAACCCAAATACCGGTTCCTCTCGGATCACGAGCAGACCTCTCAGTTCGCCGGGAAGTTCTATCAACCGCTACACACCCTGGACACGAAGATCCGTCCGGAGTATTGGCGCTCTGCGATGTTGGGCTTCAACGAGCCCAAGGTTTGAGTGAGGCAGCAAAAACCGGGCTGAGTTACTGCCTGGGGGCTACCGCATCGATCGTTTGATCCTCGATCTTGTGGGACCCGCCATAGAACTGATTCTCCAGGAACTGTTCCACCAAGGTCTGGGCTTTCGGAGGGAACCCCTTGCCGTGGCCGCCTCCAGAGACGGTCACCAGGATGGTGGGCACGCCCACTTCTTCCAGAGCCTTCTCCAGCACCACGGACTGCTGGTAGGGAACGGCGGGGTCTTCGTCCCCGTGCACGATGAGGAAGGGGGCATCGTCTTTGGTGGTGTAACTGACGGGTGATGCCGCCTGAGTCTTCTCCTTGTTCTCTTGAATGGGACCGCCGATCAGCGCGCTTTCCGGGGAATTCGCGGCGTCATGATCCATGGCGCTGCCATGCTCGTTCATCGTGAGCAGTTCCGTGGGACCATAGTAGTCGACCACACAGGCGACTTTGCTGGAAGCACTGCCATGAGGGCCGATCTCGCCCTCCAGTTCATCCACTCCGCTGGTGACGCCCAGCATGGCTACCAGGTGTCCTCCCGCGGAGGAGCCCCAGACGGCGATGCGGTCCGGATCCAGCCCGTAGGTTTCCGCATTGGCGTGGATCCAGCGGATCGCCGCTTTGCAGTCGTGAATCTGGGCTGGCCAGATGGCTTCGCCACTCAGGCGATACCCGATCGAGATCCCCGCATATTTCCCGGACCGGACGAAGTTCATCACCTTGGCTCCGCCTCCGGCTTTGTCTCCATTCTTCCAACCACCTCCATGAATCCAGCAGATCACTGGCAGAGGGTCTTCGCTCTTGCGCTCGGAAGGAAGGTAGAGATCCAGCTTCTGCTTGGGATTGTCGTTTCCTGCGTAGTCCACATCCAGGGTCCGCTCAACTCCCTCCGGGCTGCGGCCAGGCTCTGAGGGCCGGTTTTTCCCGCGCATGGCGGCGTCCTCTTCCCGGGAAATAAACCCATCCCCGTCCTGGTCTGCCCGGTCAAAATTGCGCTGAATCTGGGGCGGCAATTCCTCCTTGGACAGCTTTCCATTCTTGTCTTTGTCCCAGCGATCGAAGACGCTATTCTGTTGGGCATGCAGGATTGTTGAGCCCAGAAGGCCCATCAGGACGGGAAGAAAGGCGGAAAACTTCATCAGAAGCAAAAACCTCGATAGGAATGGAGAGTTGCGCCCGTTTTTTGTTTGGGGGGGATTCCGGAACTGTAGCCCTTGTGGTTGAACAAAAGTCCTCCCCCTTAGACTAAGGTGTTGCTGGTTGCCATTGAAACGAGGAAACGAGGCGGATCTGGCACAGCGTTAGTCGATTCTGAAACCACCCGCGTAGTGATTTAGACATGATCAAACCAAGCTATCTCTTCTTCACCACTCTGAGTTTGCTTGCCGTGACGGTTCACGGCCAGGAGGCGAAGGAAAAGATTACTTACATGGACCACGTGCTTCCCGTGCTGGAAAACGCGTGCCTGAACTGCCACAACCCGGACGAAGCCAAGGGTGGTCTCGACCTGAGTTCCTATGGCGCCACCATGACGGGAGGATCCGGTGGTAGCGTCGTGGATCCTGGCAATGCCGACGGTAGCCGTCTCTTCACGCTCATGGCGCACACTGAGGAGCCGCATATGCCCCCGGAAAAACCCGTGTCTCCCAAGGATCAGTTGGACGTGATCAAGAAATGGATCGAGGGCGGTCTGCTTCAAACCAAAGACAGCACGGCCAAGAAGTCCGATAAGCCCAAGTTTGACGCAGTGGTCCAGGTTGCCGACGGCAAACCGGAGAATCCCGCCATGCCGGAGCACGTGGTGATCGAGACCGAAGTGGTTACGCCCCGCGCCAATGCCATCACCGCCATTGCGACCAGCCCCTGGGCTCCTCTTGTCGCGATCGGGGGACAAAAGCAGGTGCTGCTCTACAACTCCAACAACTTTGAACTCCTCGGGATCCTGCCTTTCCCCGAAGGATTCCCGGAATCTCTGGCCTTCAGCCGGAACGGGAGCCTCATCATTGCCGGAGGTGGCCGCGGTGGAAAGATCGGAATGGCCGTGGCCTGGGATGTCACCAATGGCGAACGAGTCATCGAGGTCGGCCGCGAGTTCGATACCGCATTGGCCGTGGCCATCAGCCCGACTCACAAGCTGGTCTCCCTGGGTGGCCCAGGCCGGAACATCAAGGTGTTCGACACTACCTCGGGTGAGCAACTGCACTCGATCAAGAAGCACCCGGATTGGTTGCTGGAACTGGAATACAGCCCGGACGGCGTCCTCATGGCCTCCGGCGGACGGAATGGCGGTCTCTATATCTGGGAAGCCGCATCCGGTATCGAGTTTTACGAACTGAAAGAGCACCAGCGCGCCATCACTGGTATTAGCTGGCGGGCCGACTCCAATATGCTCGCCGCCTGCAGTGAAGACGGCCAGGTTTCCCTGTGGGAAATGCGCAACGGCAAGCAGGTCAAAAAGTGGGCGGCACATGGCGGTGGCGCTCTGGGGATTCACTTCAGCCCGGACGGCAGCAAGGTCGCGACCTGCGGCCGGGATCAGCGCGTGAAAATCTGGGATCTCAACGGCAAGATGCTGCGGGAGATCAAGGACTTCCCGGATCTGGTGACTTCCGTGTCCTTCACCCATGACAGCAAGCGCGTCATCAGTGGTGATTGGACGGGGGCGGTGAAGGTTTGGGATGCGGAGAACGGCAATCTCCTCGGCCAAATGGTCACCAACCCGCCGAAAATCGCGGACCGCATTACGAATTCCAAGAACCGCATTGCCGAACTGAACAAGGCGATTCCGGGTTACGAAGCCACTCTGAAGAAGGCGAGTGACACGGTCAGCGGGAACAAGGCTCTGCAGGACGCAAAGAATGGGTTGGCCGCCGCCCAGAAGGAAAAGGGCACTCTGGAAGGTCAGATTAAGGCTGAGGAACAGAAGCTTGCCGGTGCCTCCGAGGAAGTGAACAAGGCGAAAGCTTCGGTGGAGGCTAAGAAGAAGGCTTTGGCTGACAGCCAGGCGGCGGTGAAGAAGCTCACTGACGCTCAGGCAGCTGCCAAGAAGGAACTGGAAAAGTGGGAAGCTGAGTTCAAAAAGCAGAACGAGAGCTGGCTCAAGGCCGAGCAGGAAGTGGAAAGTCTCAAGGGTCAGGTGGCTCAATTGCCTGACAACGCCGATCTCATGACCAAGCTGGCGGCCGCGGAGAAGCGCGCTGGTGATGGAGAAGGACTCGTTAAGCAGGCGGATCAGAAGCGCAAGGATGCCGGTAACGCAATCAAGGGCGCGGATCCCAAGATTGCCGAAGCCAAGAAAAATCAGCCGATGCTGGAGACGGAGTTGAAGGCTGCCGAACTGGTCCTGACTCAGCGGAACAAAACCTACGCCGATCTCAAGAAGCCTGTGGATGAGCTGAAGGGCAAATTGGCCGCCGTGAACAAGAACATCGAGTCTTTCACCAACACGGTGAAGTCCGAGGAAGAGAAGATGAAGGGATTGCTCGCGGAGCAAAGCAAGGCCAAGGGTCAGCTGGATCAGGCCAGGTTCGATCTGAAGTTCCTGCAGTATGAACTCGCCAAGCTGGAAGCCGCCGCGGTCAATGTGGTGCTGCGTGACGAGCAGGATTCTCTGCAGAACTCTCGGGAGCGTCTCATCGACCTGGAAGGCACAACCAAGAGTGCCGAGAACGAACTGGAGAAGGCTGTCGCCGCCGTGGTGGAAGCAGAGAAGACTTTGGAATCCGCCAAGAAGACGATTCTAGATGGGAACAAGGAACTGGAATCGGCGTTGGATCGTGTCCTGAAGGCCCGCCTCAATCTCATCACCATTCGGGCTCTGGAAGACAAAGCCAAGAGCGATGAGGCGCCAGCCACGAAACCGGAGGAAGAAGCGGCCAAGGGTGAAGCTGCTGAAGTCGCCAAGGCGGATGCTGCTCCCGCTGCTGAGGAGAAGAAGGAGCCTGCGGTGGAACTGGCTTCTCTGGAACCCTTCGTTTCCCAGGTATCGGAAATGAAGAAGGCAATCGAGGAGACCTACAAATTGGCCGCCAGCACCGAGCAAAAGGTCCAGAAAGCCACTGAGGTGGCCAAGAAGACCCCGGCTTTGATCGCTGAGCGCAAGAAGGAACAGGAGGCTCGGAAGTCTGAACTCCAAAAGACCCTGGAATCCAAGAAGCGCCAGGAATCCACTCTGGAAGAGCAGGAGAAGCGAGTCGATCAGCTGGAGAAAAAGTACTTCGAGCTCTATCGCAAGGCCGAGGAATCCGGACCCGACACAGTGGCCTCCAAGTAAGAGGCTCGGTTCCTCAAACTACAGATCTATGACAGGGCGCGGGATGAACTCCCGCGCCTTTCGTTTTCAGAGCATCTGTGTTTATGCGGCCAATCCTTAGGTTTGGTCGTCGCCCCCTTCTTTGTGCAGGTGCAAATCCATCTGCGGATAGGGGATCACGATGCCTTCCTCATCGAAGGTCAGCTTCACGGTCTCGATATAGTCGCACTTGAAATTGAGATAATCCGGCGCGTTGACCCAGGGCCGGACGATGAAATTCACACTGCTGTCCGCCAATGCGTCCACGCCGATAAAAGGGGCGGGCTCATCCAGGACTCGGTCGTCATCATCCAGAAGCTTCTTGAAGAGTTCTTTGGCTTTGCGGAGGTCGGACTCGTAACTGATCCCGAACACCATATCGACTCGGCGGGTGCTCTTGGCAGAGAAGTTGGTGATGTTGCCGTTGTAGATTTCCCCATTCGGGACGGTGATCTCGCAATTGTCGAGGGTGCGGAGCTTGGTGCAGAAGATGTTGATCGACTCCACGATGCCTTTGATCCCTGCGGTATCGACAAAATCGCCTGTCTTGAAGGGGCGGAAGAAAATGAGGAGCACGCCGCTCGCGAAGTTCTTCAGTGAATCCTGAAGCGCGAGACCCACAGCCAGGCCTGCAGCACCAACCAGGGCCACCAGGGACGTGGTATCGATTCCAAGCCGGCTCAGCGCGGCCACGATCACGATCAAGAGAAGCAATGCCTGGAGGATCGAGGAGAAGAACTTCACCAGCATGACGTCCATCTGCCGGACATTCATCACTCGCACTGCCAGGTTGGTCACCTGTTTGGCCAGCCATTTCCCGACAAAGAAAATGACGAGCGCGAAGAGGATGTTCACACCCCAGGTGAGCACATACTCATTCAGGAAGGTGCGCAGAACACTCTCGCCGACGGGGGCTGCTGGGTCCGTGGTGTCGGTGGATTGAGCCAGAATCATGGACCTAAAGTGATCCATGAATCAGGAATTTCAATCATATCTAGATTTTCCGTAACACCGCCAAGCGGAGTCGCATTGTACAACGACTCAGGCAACAGGAGATAGCGATCCAAACGCGTTCAGTTTGAGGAACGGGAGACCCGATAGCAATGCCCGGCCTCGAATGGACCATCGAGAGTGGTGGTTGTCCTGTCCGGCCAGGTGATCACAACCTTGGAGACGGACTCTTCCTCACCGAGACCGAAATGGGCTTCTGGAGCGTCGAACGATGAATATCCACCGCTCCAGCGCAGTTCCCGCATCTGGCCCAGACTTCCGGCTTCACCGTAGTGGATCTGCACCTTGGCACCGATGGCGTAGGCGTTGCCGGTATCATCCCGGAGTTGGAAACGGATGGAGTGGCGCTGCGCGTACTGGTTCTCGCAAACCTGCAGTGGACCATCAATCGGCACGTAGACAATGTCCAAGTCCCCATCAAAGTCATAGTCGATGTAGGTGTAGCTGGAGGTTGCCAGGAAATCGGTCATGTCGGCGTCCTTGGTGACTTCTTTCATGGTTGCCCCAGCCTGATTGAGGAAGAGGCGATTGGACTCACGGCGGCGGTCGCTCAGGTAGCCGTTCACCAGGTAGAGGTCCTGCCAGGAGTCATTGTTGAGATCGGCAAACTTGGCATTCCAGGTCCAGCCGGTGAACTCCAGCCCCCAGTCCTTGGTGGTATCCTGATAGCGGGCACCGACCGGGGAGAGAAGCACATTGCGCTGCTGCACTTGAGGAATCTCCGTGGCGAGTTCTTCATGAGTAGGGTGATAGAGTTCGATCTTGCCTCGATGGGCGATGGTTTGAAGGTCCTCACGATGAGGCGGAACGAACTCCAGCCACTCGCGGTGATTCCGGCGCAGGGAGGAGAGGAAGACGTGAGTGGCCAGGCTGTTTTCTTTGACCCGGGGGTCGTTCATCTGGCGCCAGGTTGATGGCTTCTGCCAAGGCAGCATCATCGCAATCTTCTTCATGTAGATGCTGTGCTCTTCCTGCAGCGCGGGATCGTCGAAGGTTTCCCAGGCATCCAGAGCGAGGACGGAGTTCTTGCCGCGACGGTTCACACCGCCAATCGCGATATTGGCGCCGAAGATCTCTGGCTTTAGATCGTTGTTCAGGTCCGCCGAGTCATAGCTCATGGTGAAGGTCGTGGTTACCGGGATGGGGCCGGTCAGCTTGTTGACCATGGTCAGGGTGCCTTCGGCATTGCCCAGGTAAACTTCGTCCGGTTCGTCGAAGTCATTGCCGATCAGGACATCCTCATAGAAATCGCCATTGAGATCGGAGATGAGAATGGAGAGCGTTTCTCCAGGCTCGCCAGGCAAGGCTTCTTCTTTGTAAGTGCCGTCGGGCTGGGACCAGAGCACCACGTTGCGGCTGGAGATGGAAGTGCCCTCGACGAAGGCGATTCCCCAGGAATAGGTCCAGTTGCCCAGCACCAGGTCCAGTCGGCCATCGTGATTCAGGTCGCCAAATCCGGTCGCGGCAACGGTGGCATCGGGATTCTGATAGAGCAGTTTCAGGTCGCCAGGGAGGAATTTTCCTTCCTGATTCTTCCAGAACCAGACTCCGTCTTCGAAGGTCGTGAAGTAGATGTCCAGCCAGCCGTCATTGTCCAGATCCACGAGCGCCAGGTCGATCACGGGAGCCGAGGCCAGATCGCCAAAGTCGAGTTCCTGATGGACGAACGTCCCTTGCTGATTGGCATAAAGGTAGGCCCGGCCCATGGAATGATCTCCCGCCACGAGCAGGTCCGGCCAGCCATCTCCGTGCACGTCGCCACTGGCGATGCCACGCTTGTAGACCCCCAGGAAGGTCATCAGCTTGTCCGTCGTGTTGAAGTAGGGCGCATCGATGCCCAGATTCGTTCCCCGGGAGCGAGCAAAACCGGTACCGGTGTTGTGATCGGAAGGCAGATAGGCGGAGGATTGGATCGAGATCCCGGCGGGAACGTTTGTGGGTGAGATAGAACTCCAGCGCTGCTCTTTGCCGGCCAGGCTCGCCAGGACCGTATCTGCTGGAGTGCCTGTGGGCGTTTCAGGAGCGGGATCCGCCGGAGTAGGATCGCCATGCGCCAGTTCCTGCACAAAGTAGCGCTCCATTTCGTAGTGGTGCGCCTTCTCCATTTGATAGGCGATCATTCCAGAGAGGAATCCCAGGACAGTGACGACACCGTAGAAGGTGAAGCCTAACTTGGGAGAAATGTCCTTACTGATGATGAGCAGGGGATAGATACTGTATATGCCGGCGGTAAAGAGCAGGGGCATGACAAAGTGAACCGGCACCCCTGCGGAGAACAACGCGGCCGCCAGGAGCACATCCATCGCCATGGGGATGGGAAGAAAGGTTCCCACGACGGCAATGGCCAGCATCATCAGCATCACGGTCACGAGATTGGGATTTGCCGGAGTGATCTGCTGGAACCAGTCCACGGGCAGGAAGTGCAGGATGACCGCACCAAGAAAGCCCGCCAAAACCATGAATGGGACGGTCATGTAGAAGACCTTCCAGAGATTCTTCAGGTAATTGGTCAGGGTCCAGATGGCAGAATCCACCCAGCCGTAGTGCCGGGGTTTTGAGCCTTCTCCTTCCCCGCTCTCGCAGACCAGTTTATCCGACATCACCTCCGAGTTGACCTGGCTCAATCCGAGCGCCCGGATGATCAGGGGCACTCCCACGAGGATGAGCGCTAGCGAGAACAGAATCTTGCTGATCGCCATGTGGAGCGGAAAGAAGGCAAAGACCATCGACACCACAATGACGTTGAAGGCCGGGGAGGCGAACATGGCGGCCATGGACGTTTCCAGCCGACTCCCTCCGGCGTGCATCCCCCGCATGATGGGGGTGGCGCAATTGATGCAGACTCCGAGGGGGGCGCCGAGGAAAAATCCCGCTACCGAATTCGCATACGGGTTCCGGAAGTTCCGAGTCGGGATCAGCATCATGATGGTCATCACGCCCGCCGCCAGTAGAATGCCGAATCTCATCCCTTTTTTGTTGGCGTAGAGCCAGTTCACCGTTGCCTTGGTGATGCTGAGCCAGCCCGGATCGTCATATTTCCCCTCCCACTTCACATCCAGGCCCATGCTGTTGAGATCTGAGATCATGCCCATGGAGGCTTTGATCCCCAACTCTGGGTAACGGGAACCGGTCCAGAAGCTGTAGGCGATGTAGAAAACGAGGAGCGAAATCAGGATGAAACGCTTGTCCATCCAGAACTTCGCAGAGGTGTTAGCTGGAGGGACCGATGATGCCGACGGCGAGTTGGTAAGTGTCTGTTCCACAGGTTTTTGAGGCGGGGCTTAGCAATTTCCCTAGGGTTTCCCACAGGGAACGAAATGCGATTGGGCCGAAATACAAAAAACTGCGAAGTGCTTCAAGTGCAGAGGAGGGAAATGTGAAAAATGTCACGTTGAAGGGGAGGTTTGACGGGGAAACAGGGGGAGAGGAAATATTGGTAATAAGACTTGCAATTAGCGAAATGAATGTCATGTATTGGCATTCAAACAGCCACTACACCTCATGAAAGAAATTGCACCTATCCTCAACGCCTGGGCTGACGCCGTGGCAACTCGAAGCCCCCAGAACGTCGTGGCGCTCTATGACGAACAGGAATCGTCCCTGTGGGGAACCTTGGCGCTCGAGCCTTTGTTTGGCCGGGAAAACATCAGCACTTACTTCGACAGCTTTCTCGACTGCGAAAGCATTTCCGTCGAGTGGCTCGATGTCTACAAGCGGACCATCAGCAAGTCCGTCCGAATTCTGAGCGGCAGCTACGAGTTCACCATCTGTGGTCGCAACGGCGCGCCTGCTTCTGAGAAAGCCGTCATTCCTGCCCGCTTCACTTTTGTCATTCGCCGCACGGAAAACGAGCCCGGCTGGATCATCGTGGATCACCACTCGTCTCAATTCCCGGATGTTGCTCCTCAGCGAGTCAAAGAAGAACTGCAAGAGGCGATCGCCTGAACCTTCGGGTCCCGCCCGAACGATGGACAGTCAGTCCATGGTTCCCCTCAAGGAAAATCGGAGTGCCGCTGCGAGGCGGCGCCCGGTTTCCCTTTCTTCATCCACCACCACGTTCGCACCCTCTTTCTCGAGATCGTCGACCAGAAGATGGTAGCGCGCTCGCACGATGATCTCCACATTGGGCGCCAGGGTCCGTACGGCCTGAACAATCTGGATGGTGGCCCGGTAGTCCGGAATCGTGATCACGAACGCCCGTGCCCGCGTGATGTGGTGATGAATCAAGAGATCGAGATTGGTGGCGTCTCCCAGTTCGGCCCGCAGTCCATCGGCGCGAGCCAACTCGACATTGTGGGGGCGTAGATCCAAGACGAGGGAAGCCATTTCATTGCGAAGGATTTCCTGGGCGACGTGACGGCCTGCTGGACCATAACCGACCAGGATGACATGACCTCCCGGTTCTTCACCGGACACCTCCTGACTAGGCATGGGAGCCTGGGATCGCCAGTGATGGGGAAGCGTGGCCTCAATGATTCGTCCCAGCGGTTCCGCGATACGAACGATCATGGGAGTCAGGAAGAGATTGAGTAGAATCGCTGAGATCAACAGCCGGAACAGATCGTCCACAATGAGACCGCTATTGTTGGCAACGCCGGCAATGACAATTCCAAATTCCCCCACCTGGGCCAGGATCAACCCGGTGGCGATCGCCTGGCGAAGGTTGAGCCCCAGGTGATTGGCGATGACGGAGATGATGAGGCACTTG
>JBHIXE010000085.1:0-16418 GCA_041984905.1 Verrucomicrobiales bacterium
CAACACCCCTAGGATCTTCTCCAAGCAAGACTGGATGTTAGGAGGCAAGACTTCTCCAAGCAGCACCCTTAGGACGCATTTCACCACACTTTTTGCAAAAAAACGTAGGAAATGACCCTATTTAACGAAGGTAGTGAGATCCTTCTTCAATTTCTCCAGACTACCCAAGTGGCTGTACATCATATGACCGCCTTCGTAGTAGAATACTTCAAAATTCTTCCGTAACTCGGGATCGATCGGCAGGTGATCAATGGAGTATTCGATCGCCGCCGGAGGAGTGGCCAAATCGTAGTAACCGGCTGCCACGAAGACCTTCAGATGCGGGTTGGTCGTCATGGCAGAGGACAACCGCTGCCCCATGCTGACATAGCGATTGGAGAATGGATCGTAGCTCCAGGGATGCACGTCAGAGGTGAGGATTTCATAGACCTCTTCACTCTCAAAGCCAATTTCTTCCCGGAGATAGGCGTTCATCGCCCCGGCGAAGGGCCCGTAAACCACAGCGTAGGAGGCGTCGTATTCCGGGTAGCTGGAGGCCTTATCCGCATCAATCCCGAGGACCCGAGCATCGAATCTACCGACCGACTTCCCCTCTTCCCGCATGAGCATTTTGCGGAAGAAAGAGCTATCGAGGCGCAGGTTAGCGCGATCGATATCGTCAGGAGCAATCCCGGTGAGGTTAGCCAGTTGCTCGATCACTGCCGTCCGATCAGCTTCATCGAGGGAATGCCCAGCCAACAAGGCATCGGCGTAGGGCCCTTTCATGACCTTCAAAGCTTCTTCGTAGACAGCCTCGGGGCTCTCCCCTTCCACCTTGCCGTGATACTTCGCCGTCGCCGCGTAGCTCGGCATGAAGAGCATGTAAGGCAGGTCGTTGCTATCGCTGAACCGCAGCGTGCTGAAGTCCAGAAGTGCGGACACCAGCACCACCCCATTCAGATACATGCCATAGCGATCCTGAAGATGATCAGCGAGACCGGCAGCCCGGATTCCCCCGTAGCTTTCCCCGATGAGATACTTGGGAGAGTCCCACCGGCCATTCTTGGAACAGTACTGATGAATGAACTGCCCTACGGACTCGATATCTCCTTCCAGCCCGTGAAATTGCCCGGCTTTCTCCGGATCTTCCGGTCGACTGAACCCGGTGCTGACGGGATCGATGAAGACGAGGTCCATCAAATCAAGGACGGAATGCTCGTTGTCCACCAAGCCGTAGGGAGGGGGTGATAGCGTGGTGCCCAGCCCTTCCTCATCCAGGACGACCCGTCGAGGGCCCAAAGCACCGAGGTGGAGCCAGACCGAGGACGAACCCGGTCCACCGTTGAAACAAAAGGCAATCGGCCGGTCCGGAGCGTTCTCGCCCTTGTCCACCACATAGGAAATGTAGAAGACTCGTGCCCGTTCTTTACCCTTCTCCTTTTTGTCCGGGAGCGTGATGGTGCCTGCGGTCACCTCGTAACTCACCTTCTTCCCACCGATGGTGGCTTCAGCCTGCTTGATCACTGGTTCAGGCTCCGGCTCCGGCTTGGCGGGTTCCGGTGCATCCTTCTTCGCCTCCCCCTTGGGAGCGTCTTCCTTCTCCTGCGAGTAACCCAGCGTCAGAAATCCGGAGCAAATCACTCCAATCAGAAACCAGCCGATCCGGTGTATATCGTTGAACCGTGTCATTTTACGCGGATCACATCGTCAGTCGCCGGAGCTTTCGTCTCTCCAATCGCGAAATTCACGAAATCAATGAAGGGTTTCCGCATGTCATCCCGGCTCACGATGCCTTTGCCAACCACATGGGGCCCGTTCTCAGAGATGATCACCTGGCCCCAAATACCCAGTTCCTTGAGCTTCTCCTGGAACTTGAGGGAGTTGTCCTGGGGCACCAAGCGGTCCCGGCTACCCACGATCATGAGTCCTGGAGGATCATCCTTGTCCACCTCCAGCATGGGGATGCCGTCATCATTAAACGGGATTTGGGCGTTGAAGTCCTTACTCAAAGGGGCGCTGTCTCCATACCAGCCGACGATATTGAGTTTCTCGCCTGCGTAGGGCGTGCCCTCCAGCCAATCCCGGGAATTGCAGTACGCCAAGACGGCGCTGAGGTGACCACCGGCTGAGCTTCCCATCACGATCACTCGACTGGGATCGGCTCCATACTCCTTCGCGTTTTTCTGGACGTAGGCGACCGCGCTGGCCACATCCGAGATCATCGCGTCCACCTTTCCTGACATCCGGGCACGAGCGGCCCGGTCATCTCCCCCTTCTGTAAAGTCACCGATCAGCCGGTAGTTCGGCGAAACCAGGACGCAGCCCAGTTCGTTGATAACGAGATCCTGGTATTGCCGGCTCCCAAATCCTGACTTGTCCCCATTCATCCAACCGCCACCGTGAATATTCACCACGATGGGAGCGTTCCGGAAGGAACTTTCCCAGTAGATGTCGAGTTTTTGCTTGGGATGCTCGCCAAAGGCGACGTCCTGTTGGGATTGCGGCTCCGCCATGGCTACTGACAGAGCGGCGGAAACGGTGAGAAGAAAAGGAAGGAATGGGGATTTCACACCTCTTCCCTAGCGCCCAGGATCGCTGGAGTCGAGCGCTCAATGAGGCGAATCCCTTGGCCTGTCAGGGAGCGGCGGCTTCTTTTCGAACCAGTGCATGCATCGACTTGGCATAGCGCACACCGGTTTCGACCATGCCGGGCGTATCGAAGTGCACAGCATCGCCTTGCAGGGTGATGTCATCCAGATCCACACAGGTGTAGATGGGATCCTCCAGCCCCATTTGGGCTCCGCGGACGGTGTCGATGAAAGGCTTTTTCGCGCGGAACTGCTCTGGACTGGTGGTCGTGCCACAGCGTCCACAGACCACGGCGAGCCCTGGATTCTCCAGATCCCTGCGCCAGGCGTCGATGAACTCGCGATAGTTCGCCGCATAGGCATCCGCATCTTCCTGACGCTTGGCATCCGCTCCGCCCTGCACCCAGACCATGCCGACGATCTCGATGGGCCGTGCTTCCGCGGCTCGTTGCGAGAGAGCCAGGGTCCGGTGATAAAGGGAGTTCTCGTTCTTGGGGTCCCACTGGGTATGCAGATTGGTCCCACCGACGCTGAGCTTGATGATCCCGATTGGTTCGCCCATGAGCTTTTGGAGCTCGTAGCCAAAGCTGAACTCTGGACCCAGGCCCTCTGCTTGGGTCTTCCCGGGAGTGATGGGCTGCCAGCCTTCTTTGGAGTGGAAGAAGAGCACGTTTTCCTGAGGCGCTTTCAAGTGATCCGGCAGCTCCTCTACCTGGCAGCGTTTTCCGACCATGTTGCTCTGGCCGATCAGGAGGAAGGTCTTGAGAGGAGATTCCGCTGCATAGGCAGGCGTAAGGACGAGAGCCAGGGAAACAAACGCCAGCAATGACTTAGAAGGTCTGATCTTCATGGGGAACTACAGCGTGTATGTTTCCCATACCCAAAGGCGAGATCATTGTGCAGAAACTAGAGCCTACCGCTCCTTGTGCTGACTGAACCACTCCAGCGTCTTCTTCCGTTCCTCACTGTGATCCACAATCGGCTCCGGATACCCTTTCGCTAGAGATTCTCCCCCTTTGGGCGATGCCTGGAAAAGCTTGGGATCGACGTCTTTCAACTCTGGCACCCACTGCTTGATGTATTCCCCTTTCCCATCGTAATCTTTGGTCTGGGTCCAGGGATTCTGAATCCGGAAATAGGGCGCCGCATCCGCTCCCACGCCCGCCGACCACTGCCAGCCGCCGTTGTTGCTGGCGATCTCGCCATCGACGAGGTGTTGCATGAAGAACTGCTCTCCGAGTCGCCAGTCGACCCGCAGGTCTTTGGTCAGGAACATGGCGACGATCATCCGCACGCGATTGTGCATGAACCCGGTTCCAAGGAGTTCCCGAATCCCCGCATCGACGATGGGGAAACCTGTCTCGCCCTTGCACCAGGCTTCAAACTTCTTCTCCGGCATCTCCCACTTCAGGTTGCGAAACTTGGGATCGTATTCCTGCTCCAACACTTCCGGATAATGCTTGAGAATGGCGATGTAGAACTCTCGCCAGGCCAGCTCGCCGATGAATTTGCTGAAGCTCTTCTTAGCAGTGGAGGAACTGGTCTGGTCGGCCGCATTGACGCATGTCTCGTAGACTTCACGAATGGAGAGCAGCCCAAACCGGAGATCCTGACTAATCCGGGATGTTGTCCTCCCGGCAGGGATGTTCCGATGGTTGGAATAGCTGGAGAGCGGTCCTTCAATCGCCTCCTTCAGCCGCTTGCGTGCGGCCCGTTCTCCGGGTTCCACAAAATCCACCTGGGGATCCTCCAGCTTCCAGGTCTTGAGACTGGGACACTCGCCCGACTTGATGTTGCTGGGGGTGTTCAGCGTGCCAGCCTTCTTGCCGGGCGAGGCTTTGTCCAGAGCTCGCCAGGACCGGCCATAAGGCGAATACACCCGGTAAGGGCCGCCCGATTGCGTAAGGACTTCATCCGGACCATGGAGCACGGCATCCTTGAATCCGTGGATCTCGATTCCACGCTCCCGGCCGGCTTTCCGGAGCTTTTCTTCCACCTCGCGCCCAAAGGGATCTGGATCTTCATTGAAGAAGATGGCTTCCGCCTGGGAATCCTCCGCCAGTTTGAGGAGCGCCTTGACCTGGTCGCCCTGGCGGAAAATGAGCTTGCCCTCCAGGGTCTCGATATTCCTGGCGAGAGACTCCAGGCATCCACAGAGGAACTTCTGTCGAGCGGGTCCCGTCCAGCGATGATGCTTCGTCCAGTCACTGGTCACATACACCGGGATCACCTGCTCTCCAGACTCACACGCGGCGTTGAGAGCGGTATTGTCCGTGATCCGTAAATCCCGGCGAAACCAGTGGATCACACGTTTCATACTTGCGGCCATGCGTAACCCAACTACGGTGCCGCCGACCCACAGGTTGCGCATGGCAGAAGTATATCCAGTCCTCGGTATGATCTCCGGTAACGGAGTCTATCCCCCCACCTTCGCACGAGCCGCTCGTGCGGCCGGTGTGCAGAAACTCTGCGCGGCGGCTTTCATCGATGAAACCGAGCCCGGCCTCGAAGAACTCGTGGATGAGCTCGAGTGGTTCCGCGTCGGTCAGCTCGGGAAGATGATCAAGTTCTTCAAGCAGCATAAGATCGAGAAAGCGGTCATGGTGGGCCAGATCACTCCCACGAACCTCTTTGACCTCCGGCCCGATCTGCGCACGATCGCCATGCTGAGCAAACTGAAGCGACGCAATGCCGAGTCCATCTTTTCGGCCATCGGTGAAGAACTGGCGACGGAAGGAATCGAACTGATCCTGGCCACCACCTATCTCGACGACTTGCTTCCCAAGCCCGGGCATGTCTTCGGTCCGCAGCTCAATGACGTGCAGTTGGAAGACTCCAAGTTCGGTCTGGAGATCGCCAAGGAGGTCTCTCGCCTCGACATCGGTCAGACTGTGGTGGTCAAGAAAGGCACGGTTCTTGCCGTGGAAGCCTTTGAAGGAACCAACAACGCCATCCGCCGCGGCGGCGAGCTGGGTCGAGGCAAGGCCATGGTCGTCAAGGTGTCCAAGCCAAATCAGGACCTTCGGTTCGACGTGCCCTGCGTAGGTCCGTCCACCGTGGAAACCGCGAACGAATCCGGCGTCAGCTGCATCGTCGTGGAAGCCGGCAAGACGATCATGCTGGATATCGAGAAGCTCAAGGAGGTCTGCTCCAAGCTGGGCGTCTCCATCTACGCGATTGATTCCGAAACCAGCTCCACCTAGGGTCCTATCATGAGCAAAGTGCGAGCCGGCGTCGTCGGGGTCGGCGCCATCGGCCAAAACCATGCGCGGGTCTACTCGGAGATCGAGCAGGCGGAACTGACTGCCATCTTCGACGCGGATCCGGCCCGGGCCGCGGACTTTGCCGCCAAGTTTGGCGGTAAGCCGGTCAGTTCACTGGATGAATTCGCCGAACTGGTGGACGCCGCTTCGGTCGCCACTCCCACTTTCACGCACCGGGAAATTGGAGGAGCGCTCCTAAGCAAGGGCATTCATTGCCTGGTCGAGAAACCAATCGCGGACTCTCATGAAGATGCCGTGGCTCTCGTTGAGATGGCCAACGCCAATGACTGCTTGTTGCAGGTCGGCCACATCGAGCGCTTCAACCCGGTGCTGAGCCAGCTAGAGGAAAAGCTCACCAATCCGAAGTTCATCGAGGTTCATCGGCTGTCCCCTTTCCCCAATCGCAGCATGGACGTCGGCGTCGTTCTGGACGTGATGATCCATGATCTGGAGATCGTGCTCCACCTCGTGAAGTCGCCTATCCAGCACATCGATGCCGTGGGCGTTCCCGTCCTCACCAATCGCGAAGACATCGCCAATGCACGGATCCGCTTTGAGAGCGGTTGCGTGGCCAACATCACCTCCAGCCGGATCAGTCCGGAGAAGATGCGGAAGATCCGCGTGTTCCAGAGCGATACCTACCTGTCCCTCGATTACCAGGCTCAGGAGGGCAAAATCTACCGCCGGGAAGGCCTCGCGATCGTGCCGGAAGAAGTCGTCATTGAGAAGGACGAGCCGCTCAAGCTGGAGCTCGCTTCGTTTATCGATTGCGTGGCCCAGGGTCAACGCCCCAAGGTCTCTGGCGCCGAAGCGGCAGCTGCCCTGGAGGTCGCGATGACCATCACTCAAAAGATCGCCGAAGGGAACGCGTGAAAACCACGGTTTATCTCATCGCTGGAGAAGTCAGCGGGGATATGCACGGCGCGGAGCTGATGGAGAGCTTGCGAGAGCTCTTTGGGGATCCGCAATTCCTCGGCCTGGGCGGACCGCAAATGCGACAGAAAGGTGCCAAGATGGAGGACTGGCTGGACGAAGCCGCCGTTCTTGGAGTGTGGGAAGTGCTCAAGAAATACGGCTACTTCCGCACCAAGATGAACGAGACCATTGCCGACATCATGGGGCTCAAACCGGATGTGCTGGTCTTGATCGACTATCCCGGCTTCAACCTGCGACTGGCCAAGGCGCTGCGCCAACAGGGTTACAAAGGGAAGATCGCCTACTACATCAGCCCGCAAGTCTGGGCCTGGAAACGCGGTCGCATCAAGGAAATGGGCCGCACTCTGGATCTCATGATCTGCATCTTCCCTTTTGAGAAAGAGCTCTACGAAGAGTCCGGACTCCGCACCGAGTTCGCCGGCCATCCGCTGATCGACGAGTTGGCCCACAAACGGGTCAACCTGGTTAGAGACGAAAACCTGATTGGCCTCTTCCCCGGCAGCCGCTCGCGGGAAGTGGAAGCCCTCTACCCCACCATGGCCGCGGCTGCGCATCTCCTGAGCCGCAAGAATCCCGATCTCCGATTCGTCAGCGCCGCCGTGAATGACAACCTCGCCCGCCGGATGCAGGAGATCGCTCAGGAAGCCGGAGCCGACGAGATCGAGATCACCACGGGCAATGTCCACGTTCTCATGCAGACGGTGAGTTGCGCGGCGATTGCTTCCGGGACGGCGACATTAGAAGCAGCATACTTCCGTCTCCCATACGTATTGGTGTATAAAGTGGCCTGGCTCACCGCCATGATCGCTCGTGTTGTGATGAAAGTGAAATACCTCGGCATCGTCAATAACCTCGCCAATCAGGAAGTCGTCCGCGAACTTCTGCAGGAGGACTTTACCCCGCAGAAACTCGCCGACGAATTGAGCGCCCTGGTGCATTCTCCGGAGGAAAGGGAAGCCCTGCAGAGCAGGCTGGACGAAGTGATTCTCAAGCTGGGTGAAGGTGGAGCCCACGAACGCGCCGCCCAGGCCATTCATCAACTCACCACCGACACTCTGCCGGAATCCACCTCGTGAAGCTCCCCACCCAATCTGTTCTCCTTCG
The DNA here is from genome assembly GCA_041984905.1 of Verrucomicrobiales bacterium. Taxonomy (GTDB): domain Bacteria; phylum Verrucomicrobiota; class Verrucomicrobiia; order Verrucomicrobiales; family DEV007; genus JBHIXE01. Next base: position 7,871 of record JBHIXE010000085.1, read on the forward strand.
CATCTGTCTCATTGGCCTGCCTCTCGGCATCATCATTCTGGGCGCTGCCAGCATCTTCTATACGGAATTCGTCCGTGCCCAGGCTCCCGTCGAAGCGCCGAATCCACTCGCGCGAAAGGCTGCGGCCACCCTGTCGCCCATTGCCAAGCAGGACCTCATCACCCACGTCGATACCCTGGCACGCCGCATTGGCGAACGTCATGCCGGGAAGTGGGAACAACTCGAAGCCGCCAAGTTCTATATCGAGTCCACCTTGGGCATCAACAACCTGGGATACCAGGTGCGGGAACAGAGCTACGAAGTCGACGGAAAGACCTTCGCCAATGTCGCGGCTGAACTACGCGGCACCAACTGGCCAGAAGAACTCCTCATCATCGGCGCTCACTACGATAGCGCTCCCAATGCTCCGGGTGCGGATGACAACGCTTCCGGAGTCGCCGCGCTGCTCGCCCTGGCCAAGAACTTTGTGCAGCATCCCCAGCCGCGCACACTGCGTTTCGTCGCCTTTACCAATGAAGAGCCGCCCTACTTCCAAACAGCGAACATGGGGAGTTACCGCTATGCTCAGAGCCTGGAAGAAGGCACGGACAAGGTCTTCGCCATGATATCGCTCGAGTCGCTCGGTTACTACAGCGACGCGGCCGGCTCGCAGAAGTATCCTCCGCAATTGGCGGATCAATATCCCACGACCGGGAACTACCTCGCCATCATCGGCAACCGTCGCTATCACGGCCTTGTTGACTTCGCGCACCAAAGCGCCAGCAACGCCGCCGTCATCCCCGTCGAGAAGGGCGCGTTCCCCCCGATCGTCCCCGGCATCGCCTGGTCGGATCACTGGAGCTTCTGGGAGTTCGGCCACCCCGCGATCATGCTCACGGACACCGCCATCTACCGGAATCCGCACTATCACCGTCCCAGCGACACGCCGGACAGCATCGATTTCGAGCGGCTTACCGCCGCCACCCAGGCCGCCCAGCGGATCATCCTGGATCTTGCCAGCACGCCCGCGGGGACGAGTTTCGGGAATTGACTCCAGAATTGCAATCGCTGGAAGATCGAACTACTCTTTGCTCGTGATCCTGGATAGACTCCCCAATGTTCAGAACCTTTCCATAGAGGAAAAGCAAATCCTGGTTGAGGAGTTGCTGGACGACCTGAACGCCCCCGAAGTTTCCGCTGAGCAGGAACGATCGATTCTCCAACTGCTAAGCTTGCGATACGCCGCCTACCAAGCAGATCCATCGAAAGGATCTTCATGGGATCAGACTCGGGAAAGGCTGCGGGAGCAGACTGGGTCATCATGGCGGAAATAGTCATTTTGCAGGGTGCGGAACAAGATCTGCTAGAACTTTACAAGGAGATCTTTTCGGTGAATGAAGATCGTGCTGATCGATTCTCTTCGGCCGTGGATCAAGCAATGGCGACATTGTCTTCCTTTCCAGAAATAGGAAGGGTTATCGCCCAAAATACTCGTCGCAAATTGGTCCCGCAGTTCAATGAATACGGGATTTTCTATGTGGTCGAGAATCAACGTGTCATGATCCATGCAGTGCTAGATCTAAGACAAGACCCGGAGCAGTTACGACGTCGGCTCCAGATTTGACTCATATGCCCAACTCAACTGCCAACACAAAGCTCGAAAAAAGCAGTTGCCCCTAGCGAGGGTCCGGGTAATTTGTAGGCCCTCCTCGTTCGGGAGTGATTTTCGAAAGGGGGCATTAGCTCAGCTGGTAGAGCGCTTCAATGGCATTGAAGAGGTCAGCGGTTCGACTCCGCTATGCTCCACTCTCAAAATCCACTCTACACCAAGGCTCTACGGCTCTACGCCAAAGTTTGGGGGATTGTTGTGTTTACTTGGACGCCGCCATTTGACGGCATTCATCCGCACATTCCCGGCATGCCTGTGCACACTTTTGGCAATGGTCGTGTTCGTGTTGCGCGCACTCTTCGGCACACCGTTCGCAAGCTTGCCGACAGAGATCACATGCTTCCTTGGATAGGTCTGACTTGCGCGCGAGGAGTCCGGCTGTCATCCGGCACAACGACGCACAGTCCATATCGCTACGGATGCATTCCGCCATCATGGCGACATTGTCTTCCTGAAGGCAGGAAGCGGCACAGAAATCACAAGCGTCCGCGCATTCGTTACACGCCTTGATACAGGAGGAAAAATCGAGGGTAAGAGTAGCCATAATTCTAGGTTTTGGGTTTGTAGTTAGGTGGCGATCGAAAAGCGCATCAGATGTGCCATCACGACTTCGTCCGATTCGTTCACGGAGAAAAAAGGATTCTGGTCGTGTCTATCAGAGCCACCAATGGACTCCTTCTGGGAGCGGAATTCTGCAATGTGCATCCCGTATTGATGCAGGCTGCACATTGGAATTCCGTAAAGCATAGCAGCCATGTCGCGGCGGGCACAACTTGTCCGGTTGGCTCAGGTGTGAATGAATCCTCCACCGTTGGGATGCAGAGTCTGGCCGACCATGTAAGACCCGTCAGATGAGGCCAGGAACACATAACAGGTGGCGACCTCACAAGGTTGGCCAGCCCTTTTCAGCAGTGTGTCCGCTCCAAATGACTCCACTTTGTCCGCTGGAAACGTCGCCGGAATGAGCGGCGTCCAGATGGGTCCAGGTGCAACTGCATTGACCCGGATGCCCTGGGGTGCCCACATCTGCGCCAGAGACCGCGTGAAGGCGGTGATGGCTCCCTTGGTGCTTGCATAGTCAACCAACGATCCATGTCCACGGTATGCGGTTACGGAAGTCGTATTGATCACACAATCTCCCTCGCCTAGATGAGCGTGCGCTTCTCTGGCCATATGGAAATACCCAAAGAGATTGGTCCTAAAGGTCTGTTCCAGACGGTCAGCCGACACTTCTTCCAGATCTTCTCGAGGATGCTGTTCTGCAGCGTTGTTCACCAGGATGTTCAGTTTTCCAAACTGACTAACCGTTTCTCTTACCGCTCGCGCACAGAATTGGGGGTCGCCCACGTCTCCCGCCAGCGTCAGACATTTGCGCCCTTCTTTTTCCACCAGTTTCTTGGTCGTCTCGGCATCCTCGGATTCCTCCAGGTAAACGATGGCCACATCTGCGCCTTCCCTCGCAAAGTGAAGAGCCACGGCCCGCCCAATGCCGCTGTCTCCGCCGGTAATCAGCGCAACCTTCCCCTTCAGCTTGTCCGCTCCCTTGTAGTCAGGCCGGATGGAAACCGGTTCCGGGTTCATTTCTGATTGAGTCCCAGGTTGCCGTGATTGTTCCTGAGGGGGGCGCTCTTCCTGTTGTTGTTCAAATAGGTTTTTCATCGTCGATAATTTGAGGGGTTCGAAATTGTCAGTCTGCTCCTCCCCGGCTTGACCGTCTCCTATGGAAGCCGTTGGTAGCCTCACACTGTAGCTTTCGCGGTCTGACGAGTAGTCGCGGGATCGTGGGGTTGTTTGCCTCTGATGATCCAAGAGCCGGGGCAGGCGCCTCGATCAAAGTATGCCCTCGAAAGCGCATATACTGTGCCAGTAAGAGAAGGTCACTGGGCCGTGGATCGAGTGGAAGGGCGGAACCCCATCATAGCGGAAATCGATAACGAAAGGTTACGATGCACATTGCAACGCGGGATCGAGCAAGTTGCAGGAACATGGAGCGTCCACGCCGCACCTGCGCCCGTCCATTCGTTGGCACTATTGCTGCGAATGCGAGGGGACGTTTTCTAACCCCATCTCATGAGCGATTCCAAATCTCCTAAACACTCTCCCCTCGCGGCCAACGAAACTGCTGAACTGCACCAGAAAGCCAGGAAACGGGACAATACCCTGACCACTCAACAGGGAGTTCCCGTGGCAGACGACCAGAATTCACTGAAAGCGGGCGCACGAGGCCCTGCGCTATTGGAGGATTTCCATCTGCGGGAGAAGCTCTTTCACTTCGATCACGAGCGCATCCCGGAACGCGTGGTTCACGCACGTGGCTTTGGCGCTCACGGATACTTTGAGAACTACGAATCACTTTCTGAGATTACCTGTGCGGATCTCTTTCAGCGACCGGGAGAACAGACGGAGGCGTTTGTGCGATTCTCCACGGTGGCAGGTAGCAAGGGCTCTCCAGACCTGGCCCGGGACGTGCGCGGATTTGCGGTCAAGCTCTACACCAAGGAGGGCAACTGGGACCTGGTGGGAAACAACATCCCCGTTTTCTTCATTCAGGACGCGATCAAGTTTCCGGACCTGATTCACTCGGCCAAGCCTGAACCCGACCGAGGGTTCCCTCAGGCGCAAACGGCTCACGACAATTTCTGGGACTTCATGTCTCTTATGCCGGAATCCATGCACATGGCCATGTGGATCATGTCAGACCGGACGATCCCTCGCTCGTTTCGTTTTATGGAGGGCTTTGGAGTGCATACCTTCCGCCTCGTCAATGCAGAGGGCCAGTCGACGTTCGTGAAGTTCCACTGGAAGCCCAAGTTGGGGATGCAGTCTGTGGTGTGGAACGAAGCGGTCAAGATCAACGGAGCTGACCCTGACTTTCACCGTCGGGATCTATGGAACGCAATCCAGATGGGTGACTTCCCGGAATGGGAACTGGGCCTGCAGGTGTTCGATGATGAATTTGCCGAGGCATTTGAGTTCGACGTGCTCGATGCCACCAAGCTCATCCCAGAAGAGCAGGTTCCCATCAAGAAAGTAGGCAAACTCGTCCTCAACCGGGTTGTGGATAACTTCTTCGCGGAGACGGAACAAGTGGCCTTCTGCACTCAGAACGTGGTCCGCGGGATCGATTTCACGGATGACCCGCTGTTGCAGGGACGGAACTTTTCCTATCTGGATACTCAGATCAAGCGGCTCGGCGGGCCGAACTTCACCCACATCCCTGTCAATGCGCCCAAGTGTCCCTTCCATCATTTTCAGCAGGATGGACACATGGCCATGCACAATCCCAAAGGACGGGCCAACTACGAGCCCAATTCCTGGGAAGGCGAAGAAAAAGGGCCGCGTGAATCGGAAACCATTGGGTATCGCTCCTATGAACAGGAAGTGGAAGGCCCCAAGGTCCGGGCTCGATCCGAGACCTTTGCCGATCACTACAGCCAGGCCCGGCAGTTCTATGTGAGCCAAACCCCCGTCGAACAGGAACACATCGTCAATGCCTTCGTCTTTGAACTGAGCAAGGTAGAGAAGGTGGCGATCCGCGAGCGCATCGTCTCCCACCTCCTTAACATTGATCAGGACTTGGCGGAAAAGGTGGCCAAGAGACTGGGCATGCAAGAAATGCCGAAAGCCTTTGAGCCAGCGCGCGAACCCATCACGGACCTTCCGCCTTCCCCGGCACTGAGCATCCTCAAGAACAGCCCAGAGTCATTCAAAGGTCGCAAGGTTGGCGCCTTGGTAACGGATGGAGTGGACATCGATCTCCTCAATGCTTTGCGCAGTGCGTTGGAAAAGGAAGGCGCCATGATGGAAATCATTGCCCCGGAGGTAGGCGGAGTCACAGCGTCAGACAATTCCCGCGTGGAGGGTGACGAGAAACTGGACGGAGGCCCTTCTGTCCTTTACGACGCTGTCGCCCTTCTTCCCTCTAAAGAGGGGGTGGACATGATCCTGAAGAAGCCCGCAGCTCGGGACTTTCTCAGTGATGCCTTTGCCCACTACAAATTCATCGCCTACACAGCGCCAGTGAAGAAAATGTTCGAAGCCATTGGGCTCGGCGAACAGATGGATGACGGGACCGTGAAGCTTGAATCTCCCGAGGATTGCCAGGATTTCGTTAAGTCCTGCCGCGACCTGAGATTCTGGGATCGTCCCGGCGCGTAAGGATCTCAAGGCTACCAGCGAAAGTGCTCGTTCCAGATACGCCGGATGCCGGCGCTGGAGCGGGCACGACTCCTCCCTCCCAAATAGGAGCGATAGCGAAAGAGTCTCACAGACAATCCTCGGAGTCGGTTCAATTCGGTAAGGCAGCGCTGGAAAGTTCCGCGGTCTCTCGTCCCCTTCCCTTGAAGTGGGTTGTTTGACCTCGTCAAGATTGGGAGGTGGCCATCTGCGCCGCCTTTTTCTGTGCCGGTAGAGGAAGGCGAGCGTTAACTTTTCCCTCGTTCGGCAGTATTGGGTTGATAGAAATGGACTCGACCAACCCTGATCCCTCATCCGAAGACCAGCAGTACGAGCGGTTTGTCGCGACGTTCGCGCATTATGAACCGGATCTGCGCCGGTTCATTCGCGCTCTCTTACCCACCTGGACGGACACAGACGAAGTGCTCCAGCAAACGGCGATCGTGGCTTGGCGAAAGTTCGACCAATACGACCCGGAAACCCATTTCATGAAGTGGGCCTGCGTGATCGCTCGCTTCGAGAGTCTGGCCTATCGGAGGAAAATGGCCCGAGATCGCCTGGTCTTTCGTGAAGACGTGATGGAGCTGATGGCTCTAGAAGGGATCGAAGAACTCGAGGATCGGCGGAAGGAACAAGAAGCCCTGGAGGACTGCCTTCAACAGATGCCGGAGAAACACCGGAAATTCGTGACCCTTGCCTACACGCCAGGAGTGAAGGTCAAGGAACTGGCAGAGCAAGCGGGATCAACCTCAGCGGCTTTCTACATGCGCCTGAAGCGGCTGCGACACCAACTCATGCACTGCATTGAGTCGAAAATCCAACCGGAGGCAAACGCCTGATGAACTTCGAGGATCTATCCCAGGAGGAGAAGGATTGGCTGGACGCCTACCTTGACGGGACCATCACACCAGAAGCATTCGAAGCCCTTCAGACAAGGATGGTGGAGAGCGCCACCTTCCGTGGCGTCATGCGACGCTACCTGTCCCTGGACGACGCCCTGCAGAATGATAGCCAATCGTCCTCAGAAGAGGCCTGGTTGCAGGCCAGACCCAGAGATCCAGAGAACTCTTCCGATGGAGGCGCAGTGATCCTGCGCTTCACCAACTGGGCTCCGGTGGCGGCGGCGGCTGGCCTCGCCTTTCTCCTGGGCCTGGGATTCATGTATTGGAGTCTTGACCGGAATGAATCAAACCGAGTCACTGCTGCCGATCAGGAATTCTTTGCGGAGGGATTCGCTGTGGTGAACCGACTCTCTGAAGTGCAGTGGCCAGACTCTCAATCCCCGCATCGGGAGGGAGACACCTTGGGTGCAGAGACCTTTAAACTGGTCAAGGGAACTGCGGAGATTCAGTTCTTCTCCGGAGCCACGATGATGCTGGAGGGCCCGGCACAGATCACGCTTCGATCCGCCTGGGAAGCACGATGCCTGGAGGGCGCCGTGCGGATGCGCGTTCCTCCCGCCGCGAGAGGGTTCAAGCTCCACGCACCTTCGACAGAGATCGTAGATCTCGGAACAGAATTTGGTCTGGAGGTTCGCGATGGGAAGGCTCACGTTGAGGTGTTCGATGGAGAGATCTCGCTACGTCAGAAAGACAGTGACGAGCGGATCCTGGCAAAAGGCGCCGCGCTTGGCCTGCTCGCCAATGGCTCCACCGTGGAAGCGGAGAGTGGGAAAGTGCCCTTCCCGAACCTGTCGGAATTCGGGCTACGGACAGAGGACGAACGGCGCCACGACTACAATCAGTGGCTGAATCACCGTGAACTCCTGGCGCAGGATAAGCGGCTCATCGCCTACTACACCTTCGACCGGGATCGACCGGAAGGTCTCATCCCCAATCTGGCACTACCTCGCAATTCTGAGTTTGATGGGGCGGTCGTCCTCGCCGAGCCGGTGGACGGACGTTGGTCAGAGCTGAAGAAGGCCCTGGAGTTCCGACGACCAGGAGCGCGAGTCAGAGTCAATATTTCGGGCGAGTTTTCGGCCTACACCTTCATGTGCTGGGTTCGCATCGACAGCCTGGACCGTTGGTACAACGCCCTCTTCATGGGAGACGGGTATGAGACCGGGGAGCCTCACTGGCAGATTCGGGATGATGGAAAGATGATGCTCTCCGTCATGGTGGATGACACCAGGCCGAATCCCGGTGCTCCCAATGATGCTGGCTTTCACCGTGTCTACTATTCGCCTCCGATGTGGGATATCTCGATGAGCGGCCAATGGCTCCATCTCACCTCGGTCTTTGATCCCCAGAATCGCAGCGTCTCTCACTACGTAAACGGAAAGCGGATTCATCAGCAGGAAATCGAGGACCGCTTCTTCATCGACAGGCTACGCATCGGCAATGCCGAGATTGGCAACTGGGGTCAACCCTTCCGGGAAGAGCCAAAGTTCGCGATTCGGAATCTCAATGGCCGGATGGATGAGATCGCCATTTTTGGTGCAGCCCTTCAGGAAGATGAGATTGAGGCACTCTACGAGCGCAGCCGGGCCGGTCGTTAAACAGTCCGTCTTCCTAACAAACCTTTCTCCCTCTCTTCTCATCCGACGTAAGGACCGACTTTCGAGAAACAAACGACCTTGCCAACGCTAGTTTCCCACCTGCAATGAGATACTTCCTAGCTGCACCGCTCCTCACCGCCGCGCTTTCCTTTTCGAACTGCTTCGGACAGTCGCCGCTCAAGACCTCCAATCCAGATGACGTCTGGACCATCAAGTGGAGCGCA
>JBHIXE010000086.1:0-8536 GCA_041984905.1 Verrucomicrobiales bacterium
ACAGTGCGACAGTGCGACAGTGCGACAGTCAGGACCGGCGCGCTTTCGAATCTGATGACTGCGGTCTGATCCTCTCGCAGCCTCGCCACCGTGCCTGACTGTCGCACTGTCGCACTGTCGCACGGAATCCCCTCACCCATGGTGATTCCGGCGGCGGGATGCGGTCCGGGAACGGAGGAACTCGTGGAGCGCTCCCACGTAATCCTCGCCGACCCAGAGTTCGAAGTGATCCACCCCGGAGCCTTCGAAGCTTGAGCTGGTTGTGACGGTTGACGACGGAACGACCGAAGGCCTCCCGAACGTTGTGTTCATCGGTATCAATCACCTTGGTCGCGCCCGTCTCGGCATCGCGCACTTTCAAGAGACCCACCTTGGGGAGCCGGGCTTCGTGGCGATCGATGATGGAGACGGCGACGATGTCATGAACGCGGGCCGCAGCCTGCAGCGCGTCTTCCCAGCCGTCATCGAGGAAGTCGGAGATGATGAAGACCACGGCGCGACGCTTGGCGATGTGCATAAGCATCTCCAAAGGCTCGGCGATCCGAGTGCCCGTGCCCGCGGGTTCGTGGCTCAGCATATCGTGGAGCAAACGCATCACGTGGATCCGGCCCTTGTTGGCTTCGTAGTAGCGCTCGACCCGGTCCGTGAATAGCATGGCGCCAACGCGGTCGTGATTCTGCGCTGCGGAAAAGGCGAGCAAGCCTGCGAGCTCCGCCGCCGCCTGGCGCTTGGTCTGGGCGTGACTTCCAAAGTTGCCGGAGGCCGAGACGTCCACCAGCAGATGCACGGTGAGATCCCGCTCCTCAATGAAACGTTTCACGAAAGGTTGACCGGTCCGGGCAGTGACGTTCCAATCGATCGTCCGCACCTCATCCCCGGGTTGATAGGGACGCACCTCGTCAAACTCGATGCCTCGCCCCTTGAACACGCTGAGATACTCACCAGCGAGAAGCTCCTGCACCGCGTGCGTGCAGCGGATCTCCAGAAGCCGCAAGTAAGCGTCGAGATCTTCCAGGTTGGAGCTGGCAGGGGGATTGTTGGACATAGCACGTCCTTCCCTTAAATCGGCACCTCGATCTTTCGGAAGATCGTATCTACCAGATTCTCACTGGTGATGTCCTGGGCCTCGGCCTTGTAGGTCATGGCAACGCGGTGGCGGAGCACCTCTTTGGCGATCGCCTTCACGTCGGCGGGCACCACGTAATCGCGGCCTTCAATGAGCGCGTTGGCCTTGGAGGCTTTGGCCAGGAAGATGCTCGCGCGAGGAGAGGCTCCGTGACGGATCATGGGCTCCAGCTCCGGCATCTCATAATTGGCCGGCTGGCGAGTCGCATCCACGATGTTGAGGATGTAATGCTCCACGGTGTCCTTCATGAAGACGTCGTCGAGTCGCTTGCGCAATTCCATGATCTGCGCGCCCGTCACGACCGGCTCGGCCTTGAGCGGCGGCTCGTTCATGGACATGCGCCGCATCACGGTGCGTTCCTGCTCCAAGGACGGATAGGTGACCAGCACCTTGAAAATGAAACGGTCGAGCTGGGCTTCCGGCAGCGGATAGGTCCCTTCCTGCTCGATCGGGTTCTGGGTCGCCAGCACCATGAAAGGTTCGTCCAGCTTGTAGGTGGTATCACCGATGGAGACCTGCTTCTCCTGCATGGCTTCCAGCAGGGCGCTTTGGACCTTGGCGGGGGACCGGTTGATTTCGTCCGCCAGAAGGATGTTTGCGAAGATCGGCCCTTTTTGAGTGTGGAACTCGCCGGTCTTGGGATGGAAAACCAGGGTGCCCACGAGGTCGCCCGGCAAGAGGTCCGGCGTGAACTGGATCCGGTTGAAGCTGGTGTCCAGTGTCTTGGCCAGGGTGCTCACGAGGAGGGTCTTGGCCAATCCGGGCACGCCTTCGATGAGGACGTGTCCGCTGCAGAGCAGGGCAATCAAGAGGCGGTTGACCACCTGTTCCTGACCGACCACGACTCGAGAGATTTCATCGCGGATCGCCTGCAGCGTTTTCTGTTCGTCGGCAAAAGCCTTGGGTGGTTGGTCGTTTTCCATCGGGGAGCCGTCAATCTAGCGGTGGGAACCCGCTGGATGCAAGGGGAATAGGGGCCGATGCTTCGGGAGAAAGGGCCACTAAAACATTCGCGGAAAAATCCGAAAGCCTCGCAGGGTTAGCGCTTGCCGGTCGGTTTGGCTCCCTCTCCAAAGAATCCCTGCTTCATCATGAATCCAGAAGTCATCTTCCCACTTCTTGGAGGGAGTCGCCTCTCCGCAACCCGAGAAAAACCGTCTGGCGTTGCCCGGATCCGTTGTGGCGATGGCCTCGGCCCTCCCTAATTGCTCTCGAAACCGGCGGGATTCCTCGAGTGCAAATCGAGAATTTCCCGTGTCTCCGAGCTGAATCACCGCGCCGATGTTGGCGATTTCGCGGAGGGCAATCGTTAAAAGGAGGTCTTCCAGCGAGGCGTCCATTGGTTTCCAGAGCGGCGGATCTCCTTCTGCAAGAAAGCACGTCCGCTCTCCTGATTGGTTTGGAGCAGTAGAGATAAGAGGCGGAGTGTGGATGCTGCCGAGAAAGCACAGATGGTGCTCTCCGGCTGGAATTCGATGATCCACACCATTTGAGAATCGACCCGGGGCGTCCCATAGCGGCAAAAGCGCAGCATGGGTCATGAATCCCCAGGAATCATTGAACTCATAGAACTGTTTTAGGGGTGGCGGTAGGGCATCGAATGCTGGCTCGCCGAATGATTCGAGATCAGGAGGGAGATCTTGGTGGTCACTGGACTCGGTCATGGACTCCTCCCTGAACCAATGTCTCAAAAAGGCCTCAAGGGTTTCCATTCGATTGTCCAATTGGCTGAAGGCAGAGAAATCAAACATGAAAGTGTTGGTTGGTCGGGAGGGGATTAGATGGAGTCCCTGAGATTGAAGGTGGAGGCCTTTCTAGGTTGATTGGGGCTCGAAGGAGGAGCTCTCTACCACTTTGGATCAAGTAACGCCGGTTGAGCACTTTGCCCGGCTGCGAGAGCTTCAACAAGTCGACGAAGAAGAACAATGATCAGGTTTCGAGAAGGGCGGTTCTCCGCAGAGCTCAATTTGCGAGAAGGAGAGCTCTTGTTTGGGCGAAGGATCTATCCCTCTCATCTTCCCCTTTGCCAGGAGAAGTATCTGATCACAAGAACGGGCGATGGGGAGTATGGAAGATGGCTCAACGAAAGGCTTTGCGGGAAACACTTCGACCTATTGCCGCTCTCTGTGATGCCAGAAGAGCTAAGTAGAATTGAGGAGCTAACCAGTTCTCTGGGACAGCTTTTGATGGCAATAGGTATGGATAGGAAACCTCTGCGAATAGAGTGGGAAGACCCGCAGTTGCGAGGGCTACGTTTCTGGTTTGAGGGCAACAAGTTGGCGACTTATCTCCCTGATTTGGAATTCTTCGACCACTACCAGATCTCAGACCGAGACCATCAAGAGTATCGCTCCACATTTGAAGCTACATGGGGGATTCTGGAGGAGGTGGGCGAACGAGCCAGTTCCAGCGAGGGAAGAGACAATACTCCTGACTAAGGGGACTACTCGTCCTTCATCATCGCCAACATCTTCTCGGCGAAGGCCTTGCCGATCTGCATCTGACCTTCGGTGCTGTAGTGCAGGTTGTCGGCATTCTTGGGCACGGCATCCAGGTCGATCCAGTCGTAGTGCTCCACACCACCTCCCGTCTCGATTGCCTTTCGCACCAGATCAAAGCGTTCCCCCTCAACCGGCGGATTGACGCGGCCCGCGATGAAGGGCAGATCCGGGGTTTCCGTGATCGTGCGAACCTTGTCGATCATGAGCTTGAGATTGTCGTCGTATTGCTCGGCGGAGGGACCTTCCTCCTTGATATCCCGCTCGCCCTGGAGCCAGAGCATCCCGGCAAACTCCACGTTGTCGATTGTCTTCACAGACAGGATCTGACGGCGTAGTTCCGCCCAGAGATGATCCCTGCGGCCGCTACCGTCCGGGGCTTCGTCGACAGAGGGGATGAAGTGCGTGGCAAGACTGCGACCGCCCACGGCGAACTTGAGGATGCCGATCTCTTCTCCAAGCGCTTCCTCCATGGCCATCGCGAAGGCGAGTTCTGGACCGAAACTCGGTGCTTTCTCGCCGCGAGAGGGGAAGACGAGTTGACGCTTCAAAGGCTTGCCATGATTCGGCACCTGGAACAGGGTGACTCCTTCGATCGGTTTGTCCCGGAATTCTTCAGGCACCTCCGTTCCCGCTCCGACCATGTTGCTCTGGCCAGAAAGGATGAACACCTTGAGAGGTTCGGCACCCGCCATGGAGATGATGGTGAAGCATAGGAAGAGAGGGAGGAGGATTCTCATGAGAGTGGGGCTGTGATAAAATTGAAAATAGCTGCAACCTAGGATCTTGCCCGAACCGCATTCCCCATTGCAACCTGGAACGTAATCATTCTTAGCCCAGTATCTCCCCATGAACCTTTTCGACTTCCTCGCGTTCTTTGTCAGGAATCCCGTTGAGGGCACCCAGCCCAGCGCGATCGACAACGCCAGTTCTTGGGTGGCCGTCTGGTCCCTTGCCTTGATCATCTTCGTGATCAGCTTCCTCACCACCTTGATTCTGGTCCTGCGACACCGCGCTCGCCGCGCTGCCGAAGAGGACGCGATTGAAGAAGAGAAGGAGCAGGAGGCTCTTTCCTTCATGGCGGAATCCCGCGAGGAGGCTCCCAAGGAGCCCCTCCAACCTTGGGAACGCCCTGCTGATTGGTGGAAGGACGCGGAGTAGCCTGTTCAGTCGGCAGTGGTGAGTCATCAGTGCTCAGATGGATGAACCAACCACTCACTGGATACCGACGACTGAGAACTGACCACTAGATCTCTGGGATCGGATCCGTGGGTTTAATCTCCTCCAGTTCCCAGAACACCTTGCCGTCGTCCATCATCTCAATCCGGCGAGAGACACTACCTGGGGCGGGTTTGGCGTCGTCCTGAGGCAACCACTTGGCGAGTTCAGCCTTCTTGCCGCTGTATTCGGGATTCTCGGCCAGGTTCTCGTATTCTTCCGGATCTTTGGCGATGTTGTAGAGTTCCTCGGAACCATCCGCATAACGGATGTATCGCCAGTCCACGCTGCGCACTCCGTGATTTCCGGGGCCATGACTCGTGATGGCGGGACGTTCCCGTTTCGTGGAAGCGTCCTTGAGTTGAGGGACCAGGCTGAGACCTTCGTTCCTGGGATTGGCGGGCAATCCCGTCAGTTCCAGAAGCGTGGGATAGATATCGAGCAACTCCGCAGGCTGATCACAGGTCGCGCCTGCTGGAATATCAGGACCGGCAAAGATCAGAGGCACGCGAGTGGAGGGTTCCCACAGGGTGTTCTTCCCGGTGATTTCTTTCTCACCAAGGTGCCATCCATGATCGCTCCAGAGCACGATCACGGTGTTGTCCGCGTAGCCATTGCGATCGAGCGCATCGAGAACCCGGCCAATCTGGCTATCGACAAAGCTGACGCAGGCCAGGTAGCTGCGGGTGAGATTCAACGTCTGGCCGCTCTCTTCCAAAAACTTGAGGCGAGGCTCGGGCAGTTTCCAATGGATGTACCAGCTAAAGCGAGGCGTGTCGTCACGATCCCCCTTCAGGATGGGAGGAAGTTGGGTCGTTTCCTCGGGATAGAGATCGAACCACTTCTGGGTGGCATAGCAGGGTACGTGAGGGAGAAAGAAGCCGACCGATAAGAAGAACGGGCCCTCGGGCTTAGCATCGAGTTGATCCACGGCCCAGGAAGCGACCTGCCAGTCTCCCTTGTCCTCGTCCTTGTGAGGGAAGGTGCCCCAGTCCACCAGCCGATGATCTTGCGGGGTATCGACCAGCTTTTCCGGAGGGAACGGTTTGCCACTGGCGCCTGGACCCATTTCGTCAAATTCCTGGTCGCCCTTCTTCCGCCCATAACCACCGTGGTAGATCTTCCCGGTGGAGTAGGTGTGATAACCACCTTCTTTGGATAAGTACTGGGGAAGAGTCACCACATCCTCAAAGCCCTCGACTTCCCGGAACCACGGCTGCAAGGAATAAACCCCTGTGGTCGTGGGGCGTAGGCCGGTCATCAGACTGGTCCGGGAGGGATTGCAAAGGGGGGACTGACAATGGGCATTGAGGAAGGTCGTGCCCCGCGCCGCCAGCTTGTCGAAATTCGGAGTTTGCGCTTGGGGATGGCCGTGGAGCGGGCCGACCCAGTCGTTGAGGTCGTCTACGGCAATGAAGAGAATGTTGGGGCGCTCTTGAGCGTGGAGTCCGAAGGGAATGGCCAGAAAGAGCAGCGCGATCAGGGGGCGAATCGACTTCATGACAGGATCCAACATGGGGAAATGGATTTTGGCAACGCCGATCGTTGCCCGGAAAGAATTTCCAGCCAAAGGTGATAGCTCCAGTTGCCAACTCCGATGTAATTCAAGGAGTGGCAGTGATAGAACCCCTGGCATGAAATCGATCCTCTGCACTCTCATCCTGCTGGCGCTCAGCCAGGCAGTCTCGCTCCAAGCGGCAAACGTTGAGCCGATCTTGCCTGACTATCCCATCTTGCGGATCAACACGGAGATGCACACCGCTCAGATCAAGCGCTTTGCCATCGATCCCGCGGAGACGCTCATGGCAACGGTTTCCGAGGACAAGACGGTCAAGATCTGGGACCTGAAGTCTGGAGAACTTGTCCGCACGCTGCGCATCCCCATTGATGAGGCCACGGTCGGGCGCGCTTTCTCGGTCGATTTTCATCCGGACGGTCGGAGACTCGCCGTGAGCGGATTGACCGGCGGACCTTATGAAGGGGAGCAGTCACTCTATGTATTTGATGCGAAGACTGGTGAGCTGCTGGCCGAGACCAAGAACCTTCCCAGCGGAACGATTGAGCATCTGGCCTTTTCTCGGAACGGCAGCTACCTGGTCTCTTGCAGCAACAATGGGATCCAGCTGTTCGAGACGTCTACCTGGCAAATGATATCCCTGGAGGATTCCCTGGACCGCGCCATGTGGGCCGACTGGAGTCCGACCTCCGCAGTGCCGACGGTAGCCATCGCGAGCTTTGATGGATACGTCAGCATCTTTGAGGTCCGTCAGGGACAACTGGAGCCAATTCAGGTGGTACGAGCAGAGGGAGGGAACTTGCCCTTCTGCGTGCGCTATCACCCTGAGGGAGAATTGCTGGCTTTAGGATACGGGGACAACACCAGGGTGGAGGTATTGCGAGCTACGGACCTTTCTCTTGCCTACGCACCAGACATCTCGGGAATCGAACTCGGGGACATCGCCGCGGTTGCCTGGTCCACAGACGGGGAAAAACTCGTCGCTGGTGGGCGTCACTTTGACCGGGAGGGGGACGGCGGGTGTCCGGTGATTGCCTGGGATCAGAGGGGCAAGGGGCAACGGAAGAAGTGGGTAGGGATGCCCTACACGATCCAGATGCTGAGCGCCTTGTCAGGTGATCGGGTGGTGATTGCCGGCGGTGGTCCCTATTGGGCGGTCTTGGGACCCGACGGCGAGCGGGCTCTCAGTGCCGATGACCAGCCTCTGGAAAGGGCCCCGACCGTGGCGGATTTCCGAGCCAGGGGAATGGGACTGTGGACCACTCGCGTGGGGTTGGACGTTTCCTTTCCTCTCGTGGAGTCGGGTTCCTGGTATCGCTTTTCCTTCCGGGATTTCCTCTTCACGGAACTGGTTGAGGATACCGGGTTTTCCCCTCCGGATAACCAGTCTCTCCCCATTCAGAACTGGGACTCGTGGCCAAATCCGAGCTTGGATGGCGTTCCCCTGGAGATAAAGGATTTGGAGACGTCACGTTCCCTGGCGATTGCCTCCGACAAGAAGTCGTTTCTGCTGGGTACCGAGTGGAACCTGCGCCGCTTCGATGATCAGGGCAATGTGATCTGGAGCAACAGCGCACCGGGAATCAGTTGGGGAGTCAACATCAGCCCGGACGGACGATTTGCGATCGGAGCCTTTGGAGACGGCACGATTCGCTGGTATCGCTATTCGGATGGCCGGCCCCTGATGGCCTTCTTTCCCCATCGCAATGGAATCGATTGGGTGTGCGGGACTCCCGAGGGGTATTACAGGGCTTCCCCAGACGGCGAACGGTTCATTGGCTGGCACGTGAACCGGGAATCAGGGGTGAATCCGGACTTCTTCAGTGCGGACCAACTCTTCGAACTTTTCAGTGATGAGCATGGGATTCTGCAGCAGGTCATGGAAGAGGGGCGTCCTGCCGAGGAGATTGTCGCAGCCATGGTGGCCTCCGGGAAGATGCAGCCCAGACCTTCGATCGAGGAAGCCGTTTATGGCGTGCCGGATGTGAGTTTCGCAGGGGGACCGGATGACTTGAGTGTGTCCGCGTCAGAATGGGTGCAGGTGACCGTGCAAGCGGCGCCGACCGCAGTGGATGTGGGTGTGCGTCGCATCGAGCTCACCAACAATGGGAAACGGATCAGTGAGAGCGGCCCCTTGCTCATGCGAAGTGGGCTGCCGACTCAAACGTTCAATGTACA
>JBHIXE010000086.1:8546-16418 GCA_041984905.1 Verrucomicrobiales bacterium
TGAGCTGCGCGCGGTGGCATACAGCGATCGTCGGACGGCATCCTATCCGGCGACGACCCGGGTCCGCTTTGAAGGCGTGCGGGCCAACTCGGACTTGTGGATCTTTGGCGTGGGCCTGGAGGCCTATCAGAATCCCAGGTATCAGATCCTCTACTGCAAGAAGGACGTGGAGGCGACCGCGAGTGCACTTCAGAGCCGTGGCTCGGAGATCTTTGATCAGGAAAACTTCGTCTTTCTACCCGATTCGGAAGCGACTCGAACCGCCATCGAGCAGAAGTTTGCGGAGCTTTCCCAATTGGTGAAACCGGAGGATACCTTTGTCTTCATTTATGCGGGGCACGGCACCATGAGTGAACCCACGGTCGAGCGAGAGTCCGAGTTCTACCTCGTGCCCTATGACGTGACCCGGATGTATGGGGACAACGAATTGCTGGAGGAGAAGGCTCTGCCGGCGGTGGCTCTTATTGATTTGCTGGCAACGATTCCCGCTCAGAAACAAGTCATGGTGCTGGACTCCTGCCACTCCGGGGCGGTCACGAGTGTCATGGCCATGTCAGCGCGGGGCGCCGCGGAGGAAAAGGCGATTGCCAAGCTTTCCCGGGCGACGGGCACGGCGGTGTTGGCGTCCTCGGGTGCGGAGCAATTTTCGCGTGGGCATCCGGAACTGGAACATGGCTTCTTCAGCTACGCCTTCCTCCAGGGGCTGGGCGAAGGGAAAGCAGACGCCAATGGCGATGGCAGCGTGACCATCAATGAGCTCAACCTCTACCTGAACGACAGGGTTCCAGAGTTGACGGTCGAATACGGCAAACCTCCTCAGTACCCTCAGAGTTACTATCGTGGGGCGGACTTCCCAATTGGCGTGATCATCCGGTAACGTCGCACTGGATGCAGGAACTAACGGTCATTCCGTTTTGAAGACAGTGATGGTGGCCACGCTGGGAACCTCCGCAATAGGGATGAACGAACTGCCTGTAGCGAATCTCAGGCCAGTTCCCGATCGCTTTTCCGCAGAGAAGGGGACAGAGAGCACCTCAAGGTCATCGATGGAGACCTTGATGGATTGATCCATCAGCTCAATTCTTACCTTGAGCGTGTGATCCGCCATCACGGCGTCCTCTCCGCCAAGTTTCAGGCTCGGTTCATCCGCCGAAATCCAGAGCCGGTTGCCCCAATGGCTGAAACTGATGGTGACCGGGCTCGCTGCTGCGGGATCGGCTGTGGTAAATAGCCCAATTGTGAACCCGCCACGGTCGCTTGTGTTGAAGTCCGCCTGAAATTCGAGCAACTGAAGCGGTAACAGTTGAGGATGGTGATAGCCTCCTGCTGCCGACAACACCATCCTGGTGGGCTCAAGGACGTTCCCATGCGCATTCTCAGAGAGAGGATGCCATTCCGAGGGCTCGAATCCCGATCGTGGCTCAGCACCCTGCAGTTGGGGGAAAGAAAGGAGCAGGAGAAGACCAGTGGCTTGAGCGGAGGTCATCATTGGGGGGGGAAGAGGACCTTGCCATCTTAGGCTGCCCCAGTGTCAGCAAACAATCTCTAACTAAACCTCTCTGGTTTATCCCTCTTCCTCATCGCTTCCGGAATCGGAAATCCCATTCCGCAAGAGCGCCAACTGCCGGCTTGTCTTCCGTAGGAGCGCCAGGTTGTTACGCAAGAGATTACGCAACAGCCGTCCATAGAGAGCTGGTGCTTCGGATTCCAGTTCGTGAAACTTTTCAGCGGCGATCTGGTAGCACACGCTGTCGGTTTCTGCGACCACCGTGGCGGTTCGGGGACCTTTCTCCAGGAGCGCAATGTCTCCAAAGGTCACACCCGGACTAATGGCATGAATCCGCTCGGAATGACCCTCGACTTCGATGCACACCGCCACGGACCCTTTGGCCAACAGATAGAAGTAGTCCGCCTCGCTCCCCTGGTTCACGATCGATTCTTCCGCCCGGTAGCTCTGCATTTCTAAGAGTCCTTCAATCCGGCTCAGCTCTTCGCCATTCATTCCCGCAAAGGCTTCAAACTCATGGAAGGGCACCAGTCCCTTGATACTGGTGCCGGCAAAACCGGAGTTGCCGATGAGATGACGCTCTGCCCGATCCAGCGCCATCTGGAGTTGGCTGAAAAAGTGAATGATGCCGGAGGGGCTCTTGTCTCGCCTCAAGAGGCTCTTTGGATCGACCACGTAGATCTGCTTCTGAACGGCAGCCAGATCCTTGGCCGCTTCGACCAACAATCCGATGCTGCACTGATCAATCAAACCCACCCGGGCGATATCCAGGATGAAGATCTCCGCTTTGGCGTGAGTGAACTGGGCAACTCGGAGTGCCCGCTCAATGGATCCAAAGAAAAGGTCTCCCTGCATCTCCACCACTACCGCGCGTTCGCCCCGTTTGCGGAGAATCTGGCGCTCATCGGCGGGACGTTGCCGGTGGGAGTCGATGTTGGACAACTGGTAAACGTTCCGGATGGATTGATCAGAGAGCGTGGGGATGTTGAAGAGGTGCAGGCTGAAGCGGGATGAGAGTTCGGCAAAGGTGCGCAGCCCCCGCACACTGTTGCCCTTGGGATCCAGGAGCGGAGAGAACACGGCCAGCCCCATCTGACCGGGCAACACACCGAGGATCCCGCCTCCCACGCCACTCTTGGCCGGGAGTCCCACGCGGAAGATCCATTCCCCGCTGGAGTCATACATACCGCAGCTCGCCATGATGCTGAGCACCTTGTCGACATTCTCGGCCTGGATGGCGCGATGGTGGGTGATGGGATTGACTCCACCTGCCGCGAGGGTGGCTCCCATCAACGCCAGGTCATCACAATTCACCAATACAGAACACTGCATGAAATAGGCCTCCACGGCGTCTTCCACGCGATCCTCCAGAATCTCAGAATTCCTCAAGAGATAGGCGATGGCCCGGTTGCGAAATCCCGTGGCGCTCTCAGAGCGATAGACCGCCTGATCCAAATCCAGCTCCCGGCCCGCGAAGGTAGAAAGCCGCTTCCGGATGTATTCGAACCGTTTTTTGGCCGATTTGCCCGGTAACAGGGCGGTCGCCGCGATCGCGCCGGCATTGATCATCGGATTGTAGGGGCGGCCCGACTCCTCCAGACTGATCTCATTGAAGGCTTCACCCGAGGGCTCCACGCCAATCTTGGCCAGAACCTGTTCCAATCCCTTTTCCTCCAGGGCCATTCCATATCCGAACGCCTTGGAGATGGATTGGATGGTGAAGACTTGCTTGCAGTCTCCCACCGAGTAGCGATGCCCATCTGTCGTGACCAGGGAGATCCCGAACCAACTCGGATCGGCTTTTGCCAACTCCGGAATGTAGTTGGCCAGAGCGCCTTCGTTCAGGTCTTTATAGCGGGCATGAATCTCCTCAAGGATTCGACGGATCGTGGACATTTAAACTGCTAATCAATAGGGGGTTGCCCGGACCTGGATCTACCGGGAAAGAGGAAACCCCACAGCAGTTTTGATGCCGGAACCGGCTAATGCGTGTTCAAGAAGTAAACGGTGAAAATAAAGACCACCATAATGAGCAGAAAGATACCGATCGCCTTGTAGGAAACGGTTCCAATTTCAGCATGGTGAGCTCCAATCACTCCATGAGGATTGCCTTCATTGCCATGTGGAGAAAACTTCCGCTTGCAGGACGGGCAGGTGATCCGCCGAGGAACCTTGTTGCGGGATTTGAAGGAAACCCCGGCGTCACATCGGGGGCAGGTGTATTCAGCCATTGAAATGGATATTGTTTGACCTCCCAAGATGATTGGAATTGGCACCAGTCGCAACCGCTTTCCATCACAGCCCATTCCGCCCAGGACGATAGCGGGCCAATTTATGGAAAATATCAAAAAGCGCTGATTGTGCGGTTCGGTTTTCTGGTGTCGCTGCGCTTCTATCAAAAATGGGTCAATTTAGTGTTGCGCATTTCAAATTTGCTACCCATCATGGCTTAGCCACGTTCGGAAATCGTATACACACAATCCATACTCTGAGATAACAATGCACAAATTCGCACGCCTTGCCCTGGCTTCCGCCCTGGCATTCGCAGTTGTTCCCAGCCAAGTTCTGGCTGGACCTATGCCTCCCGTGATCGAAGATCCGGTTTGCGCAGTTCCCTTCACTGGTTCTGTGGCCGCTGGTTACGAAACCACCTACCTGTTCCGTGGTGTTGACTTCGGCGATGACGCTCCTTGGGCGAGCATCGACGTGTCTTTCGACACTTGGGGCGCTACCAGCATCGACTTGGGAACTTGGTATATCAATCCCACTGGCGATGTTCCTGGTAATGATGCCGAGTTCGATGAGCTCGATGTCTACGCATTCTTGAACTTCCCTCTGTGGATTTTCGATGCGTCCATCGGTGCTGTTTGGTTCTACTTCGCTGAGACCGACGATGAAGCTCTCGAAGGTGACTTCTCTCTCGCCTACTCTGTTGGTGATCTCTTCGATCTGGGTCTGTTGACCGTGTTCGACGAAACCACTGATGGCTGGTATTTCGAGTTGTCCGCTTCTAAGGGTATTCCGTTGACCGACTGCCTGTCTCTCGGACTGGGCGCAGGTATCAGCTACGGCTTGGAATACTACGGTGTTGAAGGCTGGAATCACGCCTTTGCGACTGCTGGTCTGACCTACGCTCTGACCGAAACCGCTGCTGTGGACCTCTACATCGGAGGTAACATGGTCTTCGACGAGCTTGAGTCTGCTGGTGAAGATGACGACGTGCACGGTGGTATCAGCGTGTCCGTTGGCTTCTAATATCCGAAGCTAACATTCCGATTTACGAACATTAGGGCCGCTCCTTTCTGGGGCGGCCCTTTTTGTTTTCTTGATACTAGACTTCATATACCAGACGGCGCGGTTCACCGGCCGGAACCGCGCCGTCTGGCGTTTCGTCTATTGGAGCCTCCGGGAATGAGAGCCGGGGTTCCATTTTTCTCCTCCCGTGAAGTTTTCCTCGTGAGTCTTTCTAAGAATTTCTAGGCTGGTGGTTCTAGAAGAGTCGAGGGGATGAAAGATCACCGTGACTCCAAGCTGCTCACCACCCATAGCCTTGAAACCCGAACCCCGCTCCATGCCCGCGCCGAATGAAACGAAGCCGGCCGGCGCCGGCAAGGAAACGCTGGGAGCTCTGTTCCTGGCTGAGGAAAGTGCCTTACTCCGTTATGCCTTCTCCCTGGTGGGAAGGCGTGCCGTGGCCGAGGAGGTCGTTCAGGAAGTGTTTCTCCAGCTCCATCACCATTGGGAGACGGTCCAGAATCCCCGGGCCTGGCTCTATCGCAGTGTGCGAAATCGTTCCTACAACCATATTCGGGACCATCGCCGGGAGGTGCTTTCCGAGGATAAGGGAGACCGGGAGCAGGATCAGGAGGGGGAAGCGCCGGACGAAGCGCTGGGGCGGATGGAAGCCGCCGGATATTTGCGTCATCTCATGGCGGAACTGGAAGCCGCCGACCAGGAACTCATCCAACTGAAATACTACGAAGGATTGAAATACCGCGAGATCAGCGAGCGAACAGGACTCAGCATCGGAAACGTGGGCTATCGCCTGCATCACATTCTCAAGCAACTGGCCGACAAGTTGCGCCAAATCGGAATCGAAGGGAGCTGCCAATGAGTGATCATCTTCATCCTTGGATTGAGCCGGAACTGGAGGCTCGCATTGTCGCCTTGGTCCTGGGCGAAGCCTCCGATTTTGAGCGGGAGCAGTTGGAGCGGCTCATGGCCGACCGCCCTGAACTCGTGCTCTTTAAGGAACGGATCGAGTCCGTTCACGGCATGCTTGAAGATCTGGCGGACGATCCGTCGGAATCTGAGCCTGACGTGGATGACGCCGCGTGGAAGCTCTCTTCAGACCGCCGCCAGGAAGTCTTGAAGACCTTGGGGATTTCCGATGCGTCCCCTTCGGAGAAACCTATGACGACCGCGGCTTCAAGAAGGGGCGCGGTTCAGGCAGGCAAGGTCGTCCTGTTATTCTCCAAATTCGCGGCTGCGGCCTGCCTGGTTCTCGGGCTTGGCTGGTTGGTGACCCAGTTTGCGCCAAACGGTGATCGCGACACAGGAGTGGAAGGCGCGATCGCCATGAATGCGCCATCGGTGCCCGGCCCTTTGAGTAGGTCGAGGGAAGACTCTTACAAGATGGCGGAAGCGGATGTCAGCGATCATTATGCGCGCTCGTCCCTCTCATCCATTCGGGACTACCTGTCCAAGCCCGTTCAAGAAGGGCTGCTGCAGGACCAGAAATCTCTGGAGCAGAGTTGGACCGGTGGAGGAACGAGGGAAGATCTCCGTCGACGAGATAGCGAGCGCAGTCAGCAGGTTGCCGAAGTTCAGAACAAGCTCCGGAGCCTGGATTTGCCGGAGGTGCGGCTCGAGAATACGCCTTTACCAGAGGCCTTGGCCTATCTCACGGAAGCCAGCAGGGAGGTGGATGTTCAGGCCTCTGATGAGGAGCGGGGCGTCAACTTTGTCCTGGCTGCGTCCGGGAGTGAACCGGTCGAAGACCGCAAGCCCGGTGAGTTCGGCTACGATCCCCAAGGCGCGAAGCTCGCCGCGACGCCAATTGAGGAGCGGAGAGTGAGTCTTCAGGGGCGGCATGTGAGTTTTGAAGAGGCGCTGAAAGAAGTGACCTCGCAGACGGGCTTGAAATACCGGGTGGAAGAAGACGGGGTCAAGGTCGTGACCCTGGATGAGTCTTCTGAGGTTTACTACACGGAAGAATACCAGCTTCCGATCCCTCTCACAGAGTTGGCAATGTATCAGGCGGAAGCCCGTGGTCCGGTAGTCGATGATCCCTTTGCGGGCCTGGACGGAGCGGTGACCAAAGCTCCGGAACCTCCTCGTGAGAAGTCGCCCCAAGAGGTGCTGGAAGAAGCTGGTATTGCCTTCCCCAAGGGCAGCACGGTGGCGGAGTTGCCCGGGAACCGATTGGTCGTAAGGAACACCAACACTCAGTTGGACCTTGTGGAGGCCTACACGGATCATCTGTGGCGGGATCCGCAGGTGACGCAGTGGGCGCAGGGATCGCTGCAGTTTCCCGCGGCCCAGGCGAATGATCCCATGGTGGCGACCGCGACCGCGCCCATGCGAGTGGGCCGGGTCCGCTCCGTCGAGGATGATCTGATCGATCAACAGAAAGAGAAGTTGAAGGAGATTGTTCTGCCGGAGGTGCGTTTTGACAACACACCACTTTCGGAAGCCTTGGCACAATTGGAAGCCAAGAGCCGGGAGCTGGATCCGACCGCGCCTGTGGATGGGTTGAAGGGGCTCAATATCGTGATGCGTGCGGGTCAGTCAGGCGACAACTTGGGTATCGAGGGAGAAACCACGGACGGCGAGAACGTTCCTGTGGAGGACACCCCCATTACGCTCAAGCTAACCGATGTGCCGCTGAGTGAAGCGCTGCGCTACACCACGGAATTGGCGCGGCTGAAGTACAAAGTGGAACCGCATGCCGTGGCAGTCGTGCCTGTCACGGAGCTCTCTGACGATCTCCACACCCAGGTCTTCAATGTGCCGCCTGCGTTCCGGGAAAGCTGGACCAGCGGTGGTACTTTATCCGAAAAACTTTCTTTTATTATACATAAATTTTCCGAAAAAGAAAGTTTTTTTATTGTTGTTTTGAACAGCCATGAGAAGGCTCCTTTAATTTATTACCAAGATTGGCGCGAACGTTCTTTCTTATTCATGTGAGCTTCGTATTCTGCAAAAGACATTTCAGCCGCATTATTATTATTGCGTCCCTGCGGCGTACTTGGCGTTGTTATAAATGCAGTGTTTGTTTGCGTTGTGTTTAATGGTAAATTGACCGGCAAACTTAATCCAATATTGCTCAGATTTGTGGTTGCATTTAAACGCGGATTATTATT
>JBHIXE010000087.1:0-16303 GCA_041984905.1 Verrucomicrobiales bacterium
GCTTCCGGCAAGCTGGACCCTTCTCTCGGTGGTCGCAGCTATCGCATCCACAATGTCAAGAAGACCTATGCCCAGTGGGAAGTGGTCGACAACAACGGCCCGGAGACCTGGCGTCGCATGATCTACCAGGAGCGGATGCGCCGAGTCGACGACCAGATTTTCACTGCCTTCGACTTCCCGGATTGCGGTCAGGTGAGGGCCAAGCGCCCCGTATCCACGACTCCTCTTCAGGCGCTCAATCTTATGAACAGTGAATTCGTCACTGAGCAATCTGCGTTCCTGGCAGCACGCGCCAAGGAGGAAGTGGGTGACGATAAGGCAGACCAAGTACGACGAGTGTTCCAATTGCTCCTGACGCGTGATCCCAACGCAGACGAACTAGCAGCCTGCCAGGATGTCGAACTCCACCTGGTCTGCCGAAGCCTCATCAACTCCAACGAATTTGCCTTCCTGCCATGACCACAACCCTCCTCAATTCCCTTGCGATCCTATCGGCTCTGACTGCCTTTGCCGTTGGCTCTGAGAAACCGAACGTTCTCTTCATCGCATACGATGACTTGCGTCCGGAACTCGGTTGCTACGGCTCGCCCACGGTGCAGTCTCCCAACCTGGATGCTCTGGCTGCGGAAGGTCTCCGCTTTGATCGAGCCTATTGTCAGCAGGCCATCTGTTCGCCTTCCCGCGCCAGCCTGCTGTCCGGCCTACGTCCCGACCAGACCGGCATCACGCACAACTATGTGGAGTTTCGGGACCTGAACCCGGATGTCGTCACCTTGCCTCAACACTTCAAGACCCAGGGTTACGAGACCGTCTCATGCGGCAAGATCTTCCATCGTCCGGGTGATGATCCCCAATCCTGGAGTCGGCAACCCGCCACCAACAAGGTGAAGGTCAAAAAGCCCAACTACACCTTTGCGCTTCCAGAGAATCACGAACTGCACCTGAAGCAACGCGAGGAAATGACGGCCAAATACGGGGCTGCGGCCAAGCGCGGCCTGGCCAGTGGACCGGCGTATGAGAGTGCAGACGTACCAGATCATGCCTACATTGATGGCTACAACACGGAACTCGCCATCGCGACTCTGAGTGAGTTGGTGAAGGATGAGTCCAAGCCCTTCTTTCTCGCCCTCGGCTTCAAGTTGCCGCACCTCAATTGGGTGGCCCCGAAGCGCTACTGGGACCTCTATGATCGCGCCTCCTTGCCTCTGGCTACCAAGGTGGATGGCCCGGAAGGCGGCGCCGCGATGGGACGACACGCTTCCTTTGAGCTGCGGGTCCGCGCCGGAATCCCCAAGATCGGCCCCATGGGAGACGAGCTCTCCCGCACGCTTCTGCACGCCTACTACGCCAGCATCACCTACGTGGACGCGCAATTCGGAAAGCTACTGAAGGCCCTTGAGGAGTCCGACGTACGAGACAACACCATCATCATCGTATGGGGTGATCACGGTTGGCACCTGGGCGAGATGGGTATCTGGGGGAAAGCCACCAATTACGAGATTGCCACTCGCGCACCACTCATCATCTGGACGCCAGACATGAAGGCCAAAGGAAAGGCAACGGACGCACTGGTGGAGTTCGTTGACATCTACCCCACGCTTTGCGAACTGGCAGGGATTCCGAAGCCGGAGCACCTCGTTGGCAAGAGCTTCGCTCCTCTCTTGGACGATCCGGATCTGGAGTGGAAAGATATCGCCGTCAGCCAGTATCCCTGCCCCGCGCTTCGCGAATGGGCGGCCAATCCGCTTTCGGCAGAAATGCGGGAGACCTTCTTTGGACCCCTTATCCAGGAGGTAGAGCAACGCATCATCACCCAGCAAGGAGACGCCTGGGATCGGGAACTCTTTGAACAACATCTGATGGGCTACTCCGTACGATCTCAGCAGTATCGGATGGTTTTGTGGAAGGACTACCGGGATCTCTCCGCGAAGCCCATCTTCACGGAACTCTACGATCACGAGGCAGATCCCAGCGAGACAGTGAACATCGCGGACCGGCATCCTGAAGTCATCGAAACCCTCTCCAATCAGCTCAACCAGATCCTGAACCGATGAATCCTGAACACCTCACTCCACATGGCCGCCAGTTGCTCAACCGGCGCAGCTTTATGCGAAATACGGGCTTCACTCTGGGAGGGCTGGGCCTGGCGCAACTCCTGACGGGCGCAGAAGATCCAACGGCCTTCACAGGCAAGCAGCCCGTCCGCCCTCACATTGATCCAGACAATCCCTATGCACCACGTCAAGGCCACTTCCGCGGGGCTGCCAAGCAAGTCTTGGTGATCTATTGCCCTGGCGCCGTCAGTCACGTGGATACCTTCGATTACAAGCCAGAGCTGGCAAAGTATCACGGCCAGAAACCGCCGGGGATTCCCGCAGTCACCTTCGAAGGCCCCACAGGAAATATCGCCAAGCCCTTCTGGGACTTCAAACCTCGCGGGGAGACCGGCAAGATGACTTCAGAGCTCTTGCCTCATATGGGTGCTTTGGCGGATGACTTCTGTTTCATCCACTCTCTGCATACCCAGACCAGCGCGCATCCGCAGGGTGAAAACTTCTTCAACACGGGCTTCACGATGGAGGGATTCCCGTCCTTTGGGGCCTGGGTCACCTATGCTCTGGGCTCAGACTGCCAGGATCTCCCGGCCTTTGTCGCCATCAATGATCCCCGCGGCCTCGCGCGATCCGGCAAGAACAACTTTGGCAACGGATTCCTGCCCGCCGCATTCCAGGGCACGGATTTCAATGCCAAGAACCCGCCGGCCAACCTGCGTCGCCCAGCAGGTTACTCTGCCAGCGACGACAAGGCCACGATCGATCTCCTGAAGCGCCTCAACGCCAATCACCTGGAACAGTATCCCAACGACGCCGACCTCGCGGCTCGAATTGCCACCTATGAGTTGGCAGGTCAGATGCAGACGTCCGTTCCGGAGATGATGGACCTCTCTGGAGAGCCCGCCTCCATCCACCAGGAATACGGGACGGACACCGGTACGGAGTTGAAGCAGGAATACGCCAAGAACTGTATCCTGGCCCGTCGTCTCATTGAGAAAGGTGTGCGCGTAGTCCAGCTCTTCAATGGTAGCGATCCCTCTGGAGGCAATGGAATCACCAACTGGGATTCCCACTCCAACATTGCCGAGACTCATGCCATGCAGGCTGAGATCATGGATCAGCCGACGGCCGCCCTGATCCGCGATCTGAAACGTCGCGGGCTTTTGGAAGAGACCCTGGTCGTCTGGTGCACTGAATTCGGTCGCATGCCCTTTCTCCAAGGCAACGGCACGGGCCGCGACCACAATCCCGACGCCTTTACCTGCTTCCTGGCCGGAGCAGGTGTGAAGAAAGGGTTCAGCTTCGGGCAGAGCGACGAATGGGGCTTCAAGGCCGTCGACCACCCGGTGGAGGTCTACGATTTCAACGCGACCATCCTCCATTTGATGGGGCTGGATCACGAGCGTCTCAGCTTCTATCACAATGGAATCGAGCGCCGTCTGACCAACGTGCACGGGCACGTCATCAAAGAAGTCTTGGCGTAGAGTTCTGGCGGAATCTCCGGGTTTTCCAGTTCACGCCGCAAGCCGCACTCATGGGAGCCATGAATCGAACTTGTCCAACCCGGCATTGAGATAGCTGCATAGAGCAGGTATTCGTAAATTGCTTAATCATTCTTAACCAATGGACCGACTCACCGCTCTTCCCGTTGTTCTCTCCGTTATCGTTAGCCCCATTCTAGCGTTTGCGGGTGAGGCACAGCCTGAAATTGTCACTCCGCCTCATCCTTCTGACTGGCTGACGGGCGCTAAGCCAACCGTCGACATCCGGCCACGCTATGAATATGGAGATGAGGAAGGACGTGACACCTCACATGCAGGAACCGTCCGATCCAGATTGGGCCTTCTGAGCGGCACCTATGCCGGGGTGCAGTTCTTCGCAGAGTATGAAGGCACCGTGACAGCGGACCGCACCAGCTATCAGGCCGCCAGCGTCCATGGACTGGGACAGAACAAGACGATCATCGCCGATCCCGAGTCCCATGAACTGAATCAACTGTGGCTCAGCTTCCAGGATTGGCTGCCGATGTCGACCGTCAAAGTGGGTCGCCAGGCGATCAATCTGGATAATCAACGCTACGTCGGCACGGTGGCCTGGCGCCAGAACATGCAGACCTTTGATGCCGTGACGATCCATGCGAAGCCAATGGATCGGCTGACCATGACTTACGGGTATATCAACCACGTAAATCGGATCTTCGGTTCTGGTGACATAGCCAACCCGGCCCAGACCGACTTTGAGGGTAATTCCCATCTTTTGAACCTGGCAATTGAAGATCCCTTCGCCTTTGCCTCCAAGCTGGTGATCTACGGCTACTTCTTCGATCTGGGTAACGACGCGGGTGACGTCAACAGCAACCAAAGCTTTGGGTTCAGTCTGACCGGTCCGCTGTTCGATGAGTTCCTGACCTACTATGCCGAATATGGCTATCAGACCGATGCGTTCGACAGTCCGCTGGATTACGGCGCGAACTACTTCCACGTCACCGCCTCCAATGACTCGGTGCTTCCGATTCCTGTCTTGGTGGGATACGAATACCTGGGCTCCGATAATGGGGTGGGCTACAAGTTCCCCTTGGCAACCGGCCACAAATTCAACGGTTTCGCGGACAAGTTCCTCGCAACGCCAGGCGCAGGTCTGCAGGATGCCTACGTCAGCACCAGCGCGGATCTTCCGCTGGAACTCAAGGGATCTCTTTTCTACCACAAGTTCTTTGCCGCAGACGGCGGAGCTGACTTTGGCGATGAAGTGGACGTGGTGCTGGTCAGGAAACTGAGTGAGAACATCACGCTCCTGAGCAAGTACGCTTACTTCTGGTCTGATGGCGCACTAACTGATATTCATCGCGCCACCATTGAGATGAACATAACTTTCTAACTTTAGGGATAGCGACTGAGAGGTCTTGAAATCGTGGGAGTGGGCTCGTGCTAGTGCGGGCCCACTTTTTTTGGCGCATTCCACTCCATCCTGGGCGGCCAGAAATTTACGCGACTCATTGGATTGCGGATTCGCATGAATAGGGCTCATAAGCCCGAGGATCATGCTTCATTTTTCAAGAGTCGATTTGAAAGCGATCAAATGGACCACCGATCAGGCCGATCGACCGCACCTATACTGCGGTGAGGGCCTGACACACCGTCTCACACAAACCCGTAAAATTGTCCTCGATGATGTTCGACTTCCGGTTCGCCAATCGCAGCACGCCCCACTCCCGCTTGACGTTGCCAGGACCGAGGGTGCGAGCCTGGAGAGACTTTTCCTCCAGCTCCTTCTCTGCGATCCACGGGGCCACGATTCCCACACCCACCCCAATCTTGGCGAATTCTTTGATCGCTTCCATGTTTCCCAACTCGATCAATGGGGGCAAGGGCACCTGGTTCTGTCGAAAATGGTTCTCGATCAAGCGAGTCGTCAGGCTGCTCTTGGAGTATACGATGAGCTTCTCATGCCGCAGGTCCTGGGGCCGGATGCGCCGGGCTTCTGAGAGAGGGTATAGCGGGGAAAAAATGCAGGCGAGTTCATCTGCAAAGAGGGGACGAAACTCCAGGGGTTCCATCTTGGGGAACCTCAGTCCCAGAGCGATATCGATCTTCCCGCTCTCCAGAAACTCCAGCAATTCAGCAGTATCGCCCGGATGAATGGCCACCTCACAATGCGGAAAACATTCCCGGAACTCCCGGATGACGGCGGGCAGAATGTAGTGGCAGATCGTCTGTGTGGCTCCTACCCGAAGCCGGCCATATCCGGGGCGGAGGAGCGTGGTGACATCTTCCATGGCGGCCTCTACCTGCGCCAGGATCGTCCTCGCGTGAGAGAGCAGTCTCTCCCCTGCCTGAGTCAGCGCGATGGTCTTCCCCAATCGCCTTACCAGTTGGCACTCCATCTGGGATTCCAACGACTTGATGGAGTGACTCACCGCGGACTGAGTCAGGAAAAGTTTCTCCGCGGCAGCCGTGAAACTCCCGGTCTCAACGAGGGCCGAGAAGATGCGAAGCTGCCTCAGATCCGGAAGTTCCATCTTGCTCAAAAGCAACCATCGAGAGCAGTTTTTGGGCCAGCAGAAAGGGGGTTGGCGTGAAAATCGCTTCCTGGCTCACAGAACGTCGACCCAGGTCGAGCAAAACACTTCCGAGTTCGCTAAGCCACGTGATTCAAATTGGTTTCGTCCCCTTGATCGATTGCGCTCCTCTCGCAGTGGCCCAGGAGATGGGGATGTTCGAAAAGCACGGGCTTCGAGTCCGCCTTTCCAAAGAACCGGGTTGGGCAACCATTCGTGACAAGGTTCTCTATGGAGAAATCCACGCTGCCCATGCGATTGCTGGCTTGGCCTTTTCTCTGGCGTATGGAGTGGGAGCGCCCAGGACTCACTGCGTTACGGGATTCCTGTTCAACAGTCACGGAACTGCCATCACTCTTTCCAATGAGCTGATTGCCGCAGGAGTTAAGGATGCCAGGAGCCTGGGAGCTTACGCCCGTACCTACAGGCAGAACCGTCCCGTCACACTGGCCGTGGTCCACCCTTTCTCCTCGCACCACCTCCTGATGCATACCTGGCTGCGAAAGGCCTCAATTCAGCTCAGCCAGCACCTGCAACTGATCGTCATCCCTCCTCCCCTCGTCGTCCGAAACCTGGAGTTGGGGCACATCGACGGCTTCTTTGCCGGTGAACCTTACAACACCATCGCGGAGGAGAAGGAGATCGGCCAGATCGCAACTCTGAGCGCGGACTTGTCTCCCTTTCATCCGGAGAAGGCATTGATTGTCCAGAAGGTCTTCGCGGATCACTACGAGCAGGAACACCTCTCACTCATCCGAGCATTGCAGGAAGCCTGCGCGTACTGTGATCATGAAGATAACCGCGAAGAACTGAGCAACCTCCTATCCGGCTCCAGGTACCTGGGAATCTCTCCCGCCACAATCCCCCGCAGTCTTTCACTCGCGGAGAAGTACGCCGTGGCCATGCATCTTTACAGTCGCCACGGTGTCAACCGGCCCACCAAGGAAAAGGCGGTCTGGCTTATGGATGAACTGGAGAGACTGGAGCTCATATCTTCGTTCCAATCGGAACAAGGACCGAAGCCCACCGAGATTTTCCGAGAGGACATTTACGATCTGGCCCTTGGTGAGACCGGCTGAAGCCTGATCCCTATCAGGGCTGTCTCATTGCCGGCTCAAGCGCCTCTGGCTTCTGTCAGAATTTGATCGATGACCTGCGCGCATTCACTCAGGCCTGTCAATCATCGAGCAACCACGGATCTTCTCCTGCGGCTATATAAGGACCTCGCTCGCCCCGTATTACTGCATGAATCCGTCATTTCCTGGGACTTACGAATCTATTAGCCAGCTTCATGCTATACATGAAATCAATGAACATCACAAATGATGGACTTGGACCACAACAGGCTTAATCAAGTTTAACATGAAACCAATTTTCGCCTCATCTGCACTGCTGAGTTTCCTGCTTGGCATCTTCCTGCCGGTTTCCGCCAAGGCTGAGCTTCTGCTGGTGGAAAAGGACTCCCTGAAATTCGGCTTCATCAAGCTGACGGACTGTGCGCCACTGGTGATCGCCAAAGAGAAAGGATTCTTTGACGACGAATTGCTCAGTGTAGAACTCGAAGCTCAGGGCAATTGGAAAGAGCTCCTGAACCGCGTGATCTCGGGGGACCTGGACGGCGCACACATGCTCGCAGGTCAACCCATCGGCGCCACAGTCGGCTTTGGTACGGAAGCCCACGTAATGACGGCTTACAGCCTGGATTACAACGGCAACGGCATCACGGTCTCCAACGAGATCTGGGCCCAGATGAAGCCGAACGTCGCCAAGGATGACAGCGGAAAGGTCATTCACCCTATCACCGCTGACAGCCTGAAACCCATCGCGGACAAGGCGGAAGCCGCCGGTTCCAAGCTCAAGATGGGCATGGTGTTCCCTGTCTCCACTCACAACTACGAGCTCCGCTACTGGCTGGCGGCGGCGGGCATCAATCCCGGCTTCTACTATGACCCTAGCACAGATCAACGGGACATCGCCGGATTCTTGAATGGGGATGTGGAGCTCTCCGTCACCCCTCCTCCACAGATGCCCCAAACGCTTGAGGCTGGCACCATTTGTGCATACTGCGTGGGTGAACCGTGGAACCAGCAAGCCGTATTCAAGAAGATCGGCGTTCCGGTGACTACGAACTACGACATCTGGAAGAATAATCCTGAGAAGGTCTTTGGTGTGTCCGCGGAATGGGCAGAGGCCAATCCCGAGACCTGGGTGGCCGTGACCAAAGCTCTCATCCGAGCCGGACACTGGTTGGACGAGAGTTGGGAGAACCGGGATGAAGCCGCCAAGATCCTCTCTCAGCCCAACTATGTGGGAGCTCCCTATGAGGTGATCAAGAACAGCATGACGGGCACCTTCGAGTTCGAACCTGGCGTGGACATCCGGGAGATGCCGGACTTCAACGTGTTCTTCCGCTACAACGCTTCCTATCCTTACTACAGCGACTGCGTTTGGTTCCTCACTCAGATGATTCGCTGGGGTCAGCTTACCGAACAAAAGGATGACGCGTGGTTCTCGGACATCGCCAAGAAGATCTACAAGCCAGAGGTCTATATCCGCGCTGTGGACGAACTCATCGATGACGGACACTTCACCAGGGAGGACTTCGCAGCAGCCTATGACGCGCTGGAAGCCGGAGGCTACAAGCCTGCCACCACGGACTTCATTGACGGAACCGAATACGACGGCACGAAGCCGAACGACTATATCAAAAGCTTTGAGATTGGCCTGAAATAAGCGTCGACGACCCATCGCTACCTTTACCCGGCGGGGTCGTTCCCGCGGGGCTCTCGATCACTCTAACCAACTGCCTGGAATGAACGTGACAACTGAATCAGCAGCGCCCATTCAAGCGCCGGAAGCAACCAAGCCACCTCGCTTTCGATATAATCCCAACAAGGTCGCACACACCCTGGATAAGCTCGGCCTGGGCTACTTCAGTCCCTTCGCGAGACTTCTGGGAGGTGACGAACCTGGCAAACAGATCAAGTCGATTGCGCTCAGCACCTTCCTACCAGTATTGGCATTCGCGGTCTTCCTGTTAGGATGGCAGGTCTGCTCTTCGGTCGTGGTCACGGACAGCACCAAGATTCCCAGTCCCGCAGAGACCTGGACCGCGTGGCAGGGTATGCTCACCTTCGCTCAAGCGGAGAAGCTCAAAGAGCAGCAATACTACCAGGACAATGCCGCACGAGCGCAACAGATCGAGGACAGGGCCGCCGAGGCGCTGGCTGCTGGAGACGCGGACAAAGCCGCCAAATATCAGGAAATGGCCAAGCGAGTGACCGAAAAGGAATACCTCGGTTCCACAACCTTCTTCGACCAGATTGGCATCAGTTTGATCACCATCGCAGTGGGCTTTGTCCTGGCGACACTGATTGCGATACCCATTGGCATTCTCTGCGGCCTTTCTCCCAACTTCAACGTGGCGATCAATCCCCTGGTGCAACTCTTCAAGCCCGTCTCGCCACTCGCCTGGTTCCCCATTGTCTATGTGTTTGTGGTCTGGGGAGTCGAACAACCGGCCTCCACGAGCATCTGGCAACGGGCCCTGTTCACCTCTGCCGGTGTGGTCACGCTCTGTTCCCTCTGGCCCACCCTGGTGAATACCGCCGTGGGAGTGGCCGCCGTGGATAAGGATCACCTGAATGTGGCTAAGGTGCTGAAACTGGGGTGGTTCAAGCGCATCTGGAAGGTCGTGCTGCCAGCCGCCCTCCCCCTCATCTTCACCGGCCTGCGGCTCTCGATCGGAGTGGGCTGGATGGTTCTGGTCGCCGCGGACATGATGGCCCAGAACCAGGGAATCGGAAAGTTCGTCTGGGACATGTATCAGAACGGCGATACCCAGAGTACAGCCCAGATCATCATCGCGGTGTTCTTCATCGGCGGCATCGGCTTCATGCTGGATCGCATCATGCTGGTGTTGCAACGCCTCGTCACCTTCGAAGAACGCACTGTTTAAGGAGGACTACTCATGTCATACCTGGAACTTAAGAACGTTAGTGTGGGGTTCGGTTCGGGCACAGCACGTACGGAAGTCCTCCAAGATGTGAACCTCACGGTGGAAGAGGGAGAGTTCATTGCCATCCTGGGATTCTCCGGTAGTGGCAAGACCACTCTCATGAACCTGCTGGCCGGCCTCCTGAAACCCGACAAAGGCGAGGTGCTGGTAAACGGAAAGCCTGTCGATGGTCCCAGCCCAGAACGCGGATTGGTCTTTCAGAACTATTCGCTCCTGCCCTGGCTGGATGTTTATCAAAACGTGGCCCTGGCAGTGGATGAAGTTTACCGCAACGAACCTCAGGGGAAGAAAAAGGAGCGGATCCTCAAGTCCATTCAGCGAGTCAACTTGAGCAACGCTCTGCACAAGAAGCCTCAGGAACTTTCCGGCGGTATGCGGCAGCGGAATTCCGTGGCTCGCACCTTGTCGATGGCCCCCAAGATTCTTCTCCTGGACGAACCGCTCAGCGCTCTCGACGCCCTGACCCGTAGTGTGATCCAGGACCAGATCCTGGAGATCTGGAAAGCGGAAGGCCAGACCGTGATCCTCATCACCAACGACGTCGATGAAGGCCTCTACATGGCGGATCGCATCTTCCCCATGACGGTGGGGCCGGGCGCCACGCTGGGACGAGAAACCATCGTGACCGCTCCACGCCCACGCGACCGCCGGGCCATTGTCGCGGATCCCCAATTCATTGCCTGGCGGAATGAAGTCATCCACTTCCTCCTCAGCGAGAAGGAGAAGGAACGCTCCCGGGAATCCATCAAGCCCGTGAGCCTTCCCAACATCAAGCCCATGGATATCAGCCGGGCCAAACCCTCGTTCTACCGGGGGCTGCGTCCCAAAAAGAAGAAAGTCCTAGCCTCCTGAGATCATGTCATACTTTGAAGCTTATCAGTTAGGGAAAACCTACAAGACGCCCAAGGGCAACGCCGTCATCGTCACGGACTTCAACCTGAAGATCAAGAAAGGCGAGTTCGTCTGCGTGATTGGGCACTCCGGCTGTGGCAAGTCCACCGTTCTTTCCATGGTGGCGGGCCTTAGCGAGATTTCTGAGGGGTCCATCATTCTGGACGGCCATGAGATTGAAGGCGCTGCGCCCGACCGCGGGGTGGTATTCCAATCCCCCTGTCTCCTCCCCTGGTTGACCGCCTGGGATAATGTGATGCTGGGAGTGGAACAAGTTTACTATCACGCCACTCCGCAAGAGCGGAAGCAGATCGTGGAATACTACCTGACCGTAGTCGGCTTGGGTAACGCCATGCACAAACGTCCCGGCGAGCTTTCCAGCGGCATGCGCCAGCGTGTCGGTCTCGCTCGAGCGTTTGCGCTCTCCCCCAAGATGCTGCTCCTGGATGAGCCCTTCGGGATGCTGGACAAGCTCACCAAGTTCGAGTTGCAGCAGGTCTTGCTGGAGCTCTGGAATCGGGAACGGCTCACCGCCATGATGATCACCCACGACGTGGATGAGGCCATCTACCTGGCGGATCGCATCGTCATGATGACCAACGGCCCCGCCGCCAAGGTAGGTCAGGTGCTTGAGATCGACTTCGAGCGCCCGCGTGACCGTCAGGAATTGATGGGCACAGACAAGTACTACGCTTACCGGGAAGAGCTGATCCGCTTCCTGGAAGGAGGCGCGCCAAGCCACTCCACCGACATAGCGTTGATTGTCCAAATTGATCGCCTGGCGACCTACCTTGACCGTCGACATGGGCAGCCAATCCTGGAAGCTGAGCCACAATTGATTCAGTTCATGAGACTCGGGATCGGCAATGATCGTCTTGTTCTGGCCGAGGCCGTGCACACTGGCGGCCTGGTA
Source organism: Verrucomicrobiales bacterium (assembly GCA_041984905.1). GTDB lineage: Bacteria > Verrucomicrobiota > Verrucomicrobiia > Verrucomicrobiales > DEV007 > JBHIXE01. Next base: position 11,934 of record JBHIXE010000087.1, read on the forward strand.
ACTGGTGCGATCCGCAGTGACTGTCCCTTCATACTCGGCGAAGAACTGCACTCCTGCATAGGTTCCGCTTAAGAGGCCAAGCCTGGAGCGGACAGTTCCAGCATGAGACGTGTCTCGCCCTTCTTCGTCTCCATATTCGTAGCGTGGCCGGATGTCGACGCTGGGCTTGGCTCCCGTGAGCCAGTCAGAAGGATGAGGCGGAGTGACAATTTCAGGTTGTGTCTCTCCTGCAAACGCAAGGACGGGCCCGGCGAGAACAGAAACTAGTACGGAAAGAGCGGTGGATCGGTCCATTAGTTAAGGATCTTTAAGGAATTTACGGATACCTGCTTAATACAGCTAACTCAATGCCGGGTTCGACAAGTTCGATTCATGGCGTCCATGAGTGCGGCTTGGGATCATGAACTGGACAGCCAAGAGATTTCCCCTGTAGCGATTCACAAGAACCACAACGCAACAGAAGGCAAAACCATGTATCGACGGCACCAACGTTCTTCCATTTTCGGATCCATCTATTAGATGCCATGGGTAGGCTGACCTCTTCAATGCCATTGAAGCGTTTCGGGGGCTATTTGACCCGGTCAGCAGCTAGTTCTCCGCAGAAAATCTGCCTTGATCGCGACGAATTGGGCCAATCTTCGCGATATATGCTCTCGATTTGATCGCGATCATCTTGGGGGGACGTCCGTGTATTCCCTCCATGGCAAAGAAGTGGTTTTGATGTTTTTCCCGTGGGAATTGCAGGGATTTGCCCGAAAACCGAGGAATAGATGCGACAAAAGGGGGGCGGATGGTTGCGTCAAAGCCGTCGCGCGCTGCCTGGCGAAAGCGCAGTTGCGGGAAATACTATCGCGAAAATGGGCTGGCCATAGCGTAGATTGCCGGTCCAACTTGACAAGCTCTGCGTTACGGTTTTGTATTTAAACTTCAGCCATACGATGCGAAGTCTCGTCGCCATACTCACCCTCGCCATTTGGGGGGGATGTTCGCTCCATTGCTCGGTGGAGGTCATTGGGATGTGGTCAGTTTCGATTCAGCACGGTTCTTCCTGCCAAGCCTTCACAAGTTGCCCGACCGACGACACACCAGATGATGAGCCCCGGCTGAGTTGTGCGGACACGCTCTACACGTTTTCGGAAAATCTCTTGGCCGTCGATGCTCCCGCACCGATCAACGCGGATGCCGATTCGTTGCGTTCTCTTGTCCGGCTTCTGAACGAAGCCTTGAATCGGGACGCATTTTTCGTCGGTGATCCGCCCTCCCGCTCGGAGACGGATTTTCTGCATAAGCAGCCTGGCCAGAGTTCCGGTCGCATCGCCGCGCCCATCCGCGGCCCTTCGGTATGATTGGCGGGTATTGCGCTCTGCGATTTTGAGCCTTCCGCTGCGATTGGTTCTTTTCGGTTGATTCCCAAAGCGGGATGATAACCACACCTCCGAGGCCGGACTGCGTCCACCTCGGTACGGGGAATTCCGGCTCTCTCTATCAATCCCTATTTTTCACTCGCCACATCCACCAACTCTCAAGAAACGAAATTTTCCCATGCAATTGCACCTTACAACAATACCTCTCGCAGCGATCTTCTCGATCCTGTGTCTGGTCGCGGGACCGTCTCACGGTCAGGACGGGGCCCCCGTCTTTACCATCGACGAACTGGTGAGTCGCGCTCTGGCTGAGAATCCGGAGATCCAATTCTACGAAAGCCAGATCGTCGCCTCGCAGGCCGACCGCCGTCTCGCTGGGCGACTCGGGAACCCGGAACTCGACTTCGAGATCGGTCGCAAGACTTCCATATCGGAGGGATTCGGTGCCGAAGGCACGGCCTACGCAGTTAGCGTGGTGCAGCCGATCGAATGGCCCGGCCGCATCGGTCTGCGCAAAGCCATCGCTGACGGTGATGTGCAACTCGCGCGGCTGGGACTCGAGCGTTTCAAATACCATCTCGCGTCCGAGATCCGCCAGCTCGCCTTTCGCCTCTCGATCGCCCAGGAACGCGCCGCCCTCGCCGAATCCGTCGCTACCCGGTTCGAGGATGTGAGAGAAGTGCTCCTGCAGCGCGAGGTCGGTGGCATCACTCCGCGTCTGGAGATCAAGGCGATCGAGGCCGCCACCATCACCACCGAGAAGGAAGCACTCGAAGCAGCTATCGAGATGCAGCGCATCCTTCTCGAATTGAACCGGCTCATGGGGCGGCGGGCGTCCACCCCGCTCACTGTTCGGCGGGTCCGCTATGACTTTCCAGTTCCGCGCGAACTGCCGACACTGATGAAACAGACGCTGGAGAACAACTACGAAATGCATGTCCGGCGGGCCGAACTGGCGCAGCAGGGATTCCGCGTCTCTCTCGCGCAAAACGAACGCTTCCCGACGATCAACGTCGGTCCCTATGTCGCTCAAGAGGAAGCCGGCGAGATCGAGCGCGAAGCCGGGGTCGGCTTCTCTCTGGAACTGCCCATCTTCCGGAATGGAAAAGCCGATATCGACCGCGAGCGCGCCCGCGAGGTGCAGGCCGAGGCCCTCGTCGAGGCCACCGCCCGCGAACTCGAGCAGCAGGTCGCCGAGGCCTCACTCATCTATCGCAACGCCTGGAAACAGCTCGAAGTGTGGGGTGATAAACACCAAGTTGAGCTGAAAGACGCCGCTGAACTAGCCGACCGTCACTACCGGCTCGGTGCGGTCCCGGTCGCCACCTACATCGAGGTGCAGGAAAACTATCTCGGTGCGCTCTCCGCGATCGCCGAGGTCGAAGCTGACGCCCTCGAAGCCGCCCTGCGCATCGAGCAACTGACCGGTGGTATGCAAGTCCTCACCATCTCCGGCAAGGACATCTCCACCGAACGCCGCCCTCTCGTGGCGCGCCCGGTCAATCCCTGAAAGTCGTCATCCATCACAGAAGCCAACCAACTCCGATCATCCAACCTACCAAACGCATGAAAATCCAATCAGAAATCTCCCGCAGAATCCCACTCCTCGCGACCTGTCTGCTCGCCATCACCTTCTCCGCAAACGCCACCGATAAGCCAGAACGCCCCGGAGGTCCGGTCAACGGCGACAACCCGAACATCGGCATCAAATATGATAAGAAACAGGGCCTATTCGTAACCCCGTTCTCCGCCAATTTGCTCGGTCTGAAAATGGCCGACGTCGATGAGTCCGAAATCGTTTCCATCCTCACGCTCCAGGCTCAGATCTACGACAATCCCGGCGACGGCACCGCACGCGCCAGCGCATGGCTGCCGGAGGATGAGGCCAAACTCTTGCAACTCGGTCAAGCGGTTCAGTTGGGCGGCGACCATGCTGGAGAAATCACCTCCGTTTCGGAAAAGATGAACGGCCAGGCCGAGGTGCTGCTGTCCATCTCCGACCCGAGTGGAGAACTCAAAGTCGGGAAATTCCTGTCCGGGGAACTTACGATCTCCAGCAATGGACCCGTCACTGTGGTTCCAGAGGATGCCATTGTCCATTCCGCCGAGGGAGCCTTCGCCTACGTGGATAATGGCGGCTGGACCGTCCGCACTCCGGTCGAGGTCGGTGCCATCGCGGGTGGTGAAGCCGAGATCATCGACGGGATCTACTTTGGAGACCGCATCGTGACCCACCCCGTGATGAGCCTCTGGATAGCGGAACTGCAGTTGCTCAAGACCGGTAAGGCCTGCACCTGCGCGCACTGATTGCCCCTGTCTGATCGCCCGTCCCGAACCCGACCTTGTTCATGATCAACTGGATCGTCACCCAAGCCATGCGGCAGCGCGCCATCGTGCTGCTCGCCACGCTTATACTGATTGGGACGGGCATTTGGTCGGCCACGCAACTCTCCGTGGACGCCGTACCGGACATAACCCATGTCCAGGTGCAGGTGAACACGGCTGTGCCCGCACTCGCCCCCGAGGAGATCGAGAACCTCGTCACCTTCCCCATCGAGACCGAGATGGCGGGACTGCCGGGCATGACCGATCTGCGCTCACTCTCGAAATACGGACTGTCCCAAGTGACGATGGTTTTTGAGGACGGGTCGGACATCTACCTGCTGCGGCAACTCGTCGCCGAGCGTCTCCAGACCGTGCAGGAAGAAATTCCCGAGGGCCTCACGCCCCAGCTTGCCCCCATCGCCACGGGTCTCGGCGAGATTTTCTACTACTTCATCGACTACGCTGCCGACGCGCCGAATGTCCCCGAGGATCCGCGGGAGCGGCTCATGTCGCTGAAACTGATCAACGATCTTCAGGTCAAACCCCTTCTGCGCGCCACCCCTGGCATCACCGAAGTCAACGTTACTGGTGGCTACGAAAAACAGATCGTCATCCAGCCCTATCCCGAGCGCCTCACCGCCGTCGACATGACCCTCGAAGATGTCGCCGAGAAGATCGCGA
>JBHIXE010000088.1:0-16299 GCA_041984905.1 Verrucomicrobiales bacterium
CAATTCTCGACGTCAAATCTGCAAAAACGCTTCGAGCATTTGCAGAATCCCTTAGCGCTGCATAGATGCCCTATTTACTTGATAGTAGTCCACTTATTGAGGCTAAAAATTTCTATTACAAGTTTGCCGTTTGTCCGGGCTTCTGGGACTGGCTTGTCAATGCAAACAAGGATGGACTGGTATTCAGCTTGGAAGCAGTGAAGTCCGAGCTGTTAGTTCAAAACGATGAGCTTTCCCAATGGGCCTCTAAGCTCGGTGGAGAGTTTTTTCTTCCGGTCAACGAACCCACAATAGCAGAGATTAGAAAAATCTCCACGTGGATCAATGGGCACAAAGTTTTCACCGCTGCGAATAAAGCAGAATTCTTGGCCAAAGCGGACTTCCAACTAGTGGCGTACGCACTCGGAAACAATTTTACGGTGGTTACAAGGGAAACTGGAAATTACGACCCAAGGATGAAGAGAGTCAAGATCCCTGTGGTCTGCAAAGAATTTGGTGTGAAGTGTAAGACCCTGTTTGAAATGCTTGAGGAAGAGAAGGCCCAGTTTATTAACGGCGCTTAAGAAAAAACAAATTTCAAAGTGCAATGCCCGATTGAGTTGATTGCGACTTTGGCGAGGAAACGAAGACTATTCTCCAAAGGCCTTCGCTCTCAAAAGGTCTCGCCGCAAGATGGTGCGAATTCCCTTCTGATGGGTTGTGCAACCTTGCAAAAAGCGTTTTGAGAGATACGTACGCCCTCAACCAGTGATTACTGGCTGAGGACGTCGTATTTTTTACCGGATTCAACTGGCCTTCTGCAGCCGCTCCTGTTCCAGACTTGGAACCGGGGCGTAGTGGCTGAACTCCATGACGAAGTCGCCACGACCTTCCGTGATGGAGCGCAGATCACCGATGTAGCCAAACATGGCTGCCAGCGGAACCTGGGCTTCGATCACCCGGACATTGCCGCGATCTCGCTGACCCTGAATGAGGCCACGTCGCCGACTCAGGTCGCCAATCACGTTTCCGAGATGGGCTTCCGGAGTGGTGACCGAGACCTGCATCACGGGCTCCAGCATGACCGGACCGGCCAGGCTTGCGGCTTCCCGGAAGGCCATTCCACCCGCGAACTCAAAGGCAAGGGCCGAAGAGTCTTTCGGGTGGGTCTGACCGTCCAGCAGGATCGCGCGGAAATCCACAAACGGGGAGTTGGCCAGGAGACCAGTCTCCGCCTGTTTGCGAATGCCACGCTCCACCGCAGGGATGAAGTCGGCCGGAATGGCACCGCCGGAGATGCGATTGACGAACTCAATTCCATCACCGCGCTCCAAAGGTTCCAACCGCAATGTCACCACCGCGAATTGGCCCGGACCACTGTTCTGCTTCTTGTGACGATAGGTCACTTCACTTGGCAGGGTGAGGGTTTCGCGATAGGCCACCTGAGGCTGACCAATGTGGATCTCGATGCCCAACTGGTTCTGCAACTCTTCCACGGCGATCTGCAGATGCAGCTCGCCCATGCCGGAAAGGAGCAGTTGGCCCGTCTCCGGATGCGTATGGAGATGCAAGGTGGGGTCCCCGCGCGACAATCGCTCGAGGCCTCCCGCCAGTTTGTCTCGTTGATCCCGGTTCGCCGCTTCCAGCACCACGCTGGTGACAGGTTCTGGAATAACGATGGACTCGAGGAGCAGGTCCACGCCCGGCGCACTCAAGGTGTCGCCGGTCCGCGTCTTCTCCAGTCCAGCCAGGGCGACGATGTCTCCCGCCTGAGCGGAATCCAGCGCCTCCTTGTCCGTCGCCTGCATCCGGTAGATGCGGCTGACGCGCTCCCTGGTCTGCTCGCGAGCGTTCCAGATGGTCATTCCCGGCGTCAACTCACCCGAGTAGAGCCGGCAATAACTCAGCTGGCCAAAGGACTGGTCGGAGCTGGTCTTGAAGACCAAGGCCGCGAAGTCCTCAATGCCTTGCAGCACTTCGGGAACTGGGCGCTCTGCCGGCGCGGGCAGATAGTCCACCACTGCATCCAGCAAAGGTTGCACGCCCTTGTTCTTCAACGCACTGCCGCCTAGCAGGGGCACGAAAGCGCCTTGCGCGACACCCTTGCGAATGGCGCGTTGCGCAGCTTCCACCGACAGATCACTTCCGGTCAGGAAGGCATCGGCGACCTCCTCGTCATGATCGGCGAGGAGCTCGATCAGCTTCCGTCGGGCAGCTTCTACCTGGTCTCGCAGGGATTCCGGCACTGGCAGGGTCACGATTTCACGACCGTCTTCTGCGGGCCACTTCAGAGCCACGCGATTCAGCAGGTCGATCACGCCTTCGAAATCCGCGCCTTCTCCCATGGGGATCTGGAGAGGAAGGGGAACCGCATCCAGCCGTTCCCGGATCATCTCGCAAACCCGGTCAAAGTCCGCGCCAACTCGATCCAGCTTGTTGATGAAGCCGATTCGGGCCACGTCGTAGTCATTGGCGAGCCGCCAGTTGGTTTCCGTCTGAGGTTCCACGCCGGCAACCGCGTCGAACACCACAACCGCGCCATCCAGGACGCGCAGCGAGCTGCGCACATCGATGTTGAAGTCGATATGTCCGGGGGTGTCGATCAGGTTGATGAGGTGATCCTTCCAGGGCGCCGTGATGGCAGCCGCGGAGATCGTGATGCCATGGGCTCGCGATGCGGCGGAGGAATCCGTGGTGGTATTGCCATGGTGGACATCACCGGCTTTGTGAATCTTGCCAGTGAAAAGCAGGATCCGTTCGGTGACCGTAGTTTTACCAGCGTCGACGTGGGCAATGATACCGATATTTCTCAGGTTGTGGTTGTTACGTTGCATAAGAACCTCCTTTCAGAGTGGACCGGGAGCAGGCCGGAGGTAGAAGGCACAGCGCACCCGGTGAGTTGGGTGAATGCGCTCCGAACGTGGAGCGACTTGGCGAAATTCAGTGGCTGACCATCCGGGACTTCGAGCGGAAGTCGGAAGGCCGAGCCAAACCTAGCTGAATTTCAGAGTCATAAGACCCCTAAAGATCTCACAAGCCAGGCGTACGTCAACAGCTTGGCTCAAGGGAAAGCGCAGGGAAGCGCTTCAGTACGCCATCCAGTCAACGTAGGCGGTAATCTCGTACTGTTTTTCAGGCGATTCTTCAGCCTTTGTATTCCAGTATCGAATACGCTCGATCTCGGAAATCGATTCCGTGTTGACGATGGCAATCGCCATGTTCGCGCAGTAGGCGTAGGAATCTGACGGATGCTTCGTGAGCACGTCCAATGCTTGGTGATGATTCCCGAGATTCAGGAGGACGGCAGCATAGTTGACGTAGATTGAGGGATTCTCTGGATCGGAGTCCGAAGCAATGGCCTCTTCAAGAATGCGTCTGGCCTCCTCGTTAGCGGGGGTGTACTGCTCCCCGTCCGCAGCTCCCTTGGCAGCCAACTCAAAAGACTTCTGTGCGGCATTCATCTTGTGACGCTACCGCCGATTGAAGTTCGCCATGGCCCGTTGGGCCTCGCGTTGATCCACCTTCTTCTTGAGATCCTGACGCTGATCGCCCTTGGTCTTGCCTCGACCGACGCCGATCTCGATCTTGACCCGCCGATTCACCCAATAGGCGCGCAGCGCGACCAAGGTGTGTCCCTTTTCGGCGGTGAGTTCCTGGAGCTTGCGGATCTCTTTCTTGTGGAGCAGCAGGCGACGAGGACGCTTGGCCTCGTGTTGTTGGAAACTGGCCTGCTTGTAAGGATTGATGTCGCAGCCATAGAGCCAGACCTGACCTTTCTCCACGCGCGCGAAGGTGTCTCGCAGATTGATGCGGCCTTCCCGGATGGATTTGACCTCGGTACCCCGCAACTCAATGCCCGCCTCGAAGGTTTCGAGGATCTGGAAATCGTGGCGAGCCTTGCGGTTGGACGCAATGTCATCCGCGCTGACCTTTTTCTTGGTGCTCATGGGGAACAGGCGCAGTGGATCGTTGCTTCCCGCGCACAGGGAACATAGCGCAACTGGGATCGACTGGCGATCTCAACTTGAACCGGGCCGGAGACTTCGCAGAAGGTCCGCCGGATGTAATAGCAAACCAGAGAAGGAAGAGAGCCTACTCCTCAGCTTCAGACACACCGCTTCCGTCCTCATCGAGGACGATTTTTCCCTCGATGATTTCCATCAGGGCGATGTCTGCCTGACCGAGCCGTTCGATAACCCTTACAAGGGGAGGCCGGCCATTGTTGAGTTGCCGCACACGTTGAGAAACCATATTGATCAACAGCGGTGGATCGTTAACAACTTTCGAGGCCTTTTCGATTAAATCACTTCTCATGGTAGACGTTCCTGCGTTCCTGGACGGTCCTCGATCGGCAGGCTTGCTGGGAGAGCCTGAAAATGAGATGATATTTGAGTCCGGCATCAGGGGCGGGTAAGTTTAGAAGACGCAAAAAAACGGCGAGAAGACTCCCACCTTTCGCGCCGGGGAGAAGGCTTTTAGCAGAGCGAGACCAAATTGCAACTGAAACTTTTCCAAAATCACCGCTCCTGACCCGGTCAACACCCGTTGGAACCGATCGACCCATTGCCCACGTTTCTGGCGCGTCAAGCTGCCCTCGTCATCGATGGTGGACTGGCCACCGACCTGGAAGCGCGGGGTCAGGACTTGAATCATCCGTTGTGGTCTGCGCGCATCCTCGCGGAACAACCGGAAGCGATTCGTGAGGTGCATCTCGCTTATGCCCGGGCCGGTGCGGATGTGCTGATCACGGCCAGTTACCAGGCCAGCATTCCAGGGTTCGAAGCGGCAGGTTACTCCGCGGAGAAGGCGAGGCATTGTTTGGTGGACGCGGTGCGTCTCGCCCAGGTATCTGAAGAGGTGGGGCGCCGGGTTTTGGTGGCGGCGAGCGTCGGACCTTATGGCGCGTTCCTGGCAGACGGAAGCGAATACCGGGGGCGCTATGGCCTATCTGTCGGGGAGCTGCGAGAATGGCATCGACCCCGGTTGGAGATTCTCCAGGGCACAGGTGCGGATCTGCTGGCGATCGAGACCATTCCCTCTCTGGAAGAGGTTCAGGCCCTCGCTGAGTTGCTGGATGACTATGGCCATGTCAGGGCCTGGATGAGCCTTTGCTGCCCAGACGCAGGGCATCTGCACGATGGCACGTCTCTGGACCGGGTTCTCGATGTGGTAGGCAACCATCCTCAAATCGTGGCGGTCGGCGTGAATTGTGTGTCGCCTGCGATTGTGGAAGAGGCGGTGCGTAATCTGAGGAGCCTCACCGGCAAGCCCATCCTGGCCTATCCCAATTCCGGAGAATGCTATGACAATGCCTCGAAATCCTGGACAGGAATCGCTGATCCAGATGCGTTTGCCGATGCCGCGGTGAAGTGGCGGGATGCCGGGTGCAGTCTGATTGGAGGTTGCTGCCGGACGACTCCCGCGCACATTGCCAAGCTCCACGAACGACTTACCTGACCTGGCCACATGACTGACTCGATCTCTGAACAAATCCTCGCCGCGGAAGCCACCCTCAGCGATACGCTGGGCAAAATCCGCTTCAAGAGCCCGATCACCCACGTCTACAATCCCTTACTCTATGCCAAGGCACCCCATGAGAAGTTCGTCAGGGCCTTTGGGAACTCCAGCAAGAAGGTGCTCTTCCTGGGGATGAACCCTGGACCCTGGGGCATGGCCCAGACCGGAGTGCCCTTTGGCGAGATCCCGGCCGTGCGGGACTGGATTGGGATCGAGGAAGCCGTCGAGAAGCCGGACCCGGAACATCCCAAGCGGCCCATCCAGGGGTTCGACTGCGAGAAGTCGGAGGTGAGCGGTCGGCGGTTGTGGGGGTTGTTCGCAGAACGGTTTGGACCGGCGGAAGCCTTCTTCAAGGATCACTTTGTGCTGAACTATTGCCCGCTGGTGTTTATGGAAGAGAGCGGCAAGAACTTCACTCCGGACAAGTTGCCGGTGGAACAGCTTCATCCTCTTCACGAAGCCTGCGACGTCTGTCTGGCGTCATGCCTGAGAGCCTTTCAGCCGGACTGGCTCATTGGAGTCGGTGCCTACGCGGAGAGTGCCTTGGCCAGAGTTCAAGAGAGAGAGGGACTGCCCGGTAGAGTGGGCAAGGTGCTTCATCCCAGCCCTGCCAGCCCCGCGGCCAATCGCGGATGGGCAGAAGCCGCCACCAAGCAATTGCTGGCCCAGGGCGTCTGGTAGCGAATCCTTAGTTCTTGACGCGCTCAGACTTGGCTTGCTTGGCGGAGCGAGCTCTGGCCCGGGGACGAACGGCGGTCTTCTTCGGCGCCGCTGCAGGCTTGGCTTCCGTGGCGGGCGCCTCCAATGGAGTCAGGTTCACCTGAAAATGAGCGTTCCCTCGCCGAAAACAGAGATTGCCATCCGCATCCACATAGAGGGCGCAATCCGAGTTCCCATTCTGGCCGGTGACCTTGGAGAGATCGAGTCCGGTTCCGGCAGGCCCTTGTTTGCCGGCGCGTCCAGCACGTCCGGGTTGTCCGGCGGGAATGGAGAGCTTCAGCAGACCCGTTTCGGCGTCGAAAGCCGCATTTGCCGCCGCATCATGAGCCACAGACTCAGCTTCTACTGCCAAGACCGCAGAAGGGGTGGACTTCACCTTGGACTTCTTCTTCGGAGCGTCTGCGGCTTTCTTGGCCTCTGCCTTCTTGAGCTTTTTCTTGTCGGATTTCTTAGCCATGGGAGTTCGCCGGGTTGGGACCGGAAAATGTTCAATCTTGACCGTTTCGTAACACGATCACTGTTGCAACGCTTTTATTGTGTCAATTGAACCGTCGAAGCTTACCCCGGCGGACAGAAAAGCCGTCATTACCAGAAAAAACCAGGTGCAGGGTCAATCCATCCTCACCCATCCATTTGGGAGGGAAGCTGCTGGATTCACCGGGGCCGACGTCCCAGTGGTCGGTGGAAAACACCATGGTCCAGGGGCCCCATGGTTCCGGTGCATCGTAAATCGCAAAGCCTCCGGCATATCTCGTGTCCTCTCCCAATCCGGTCTGGCACCAGAGATAACGCTGGGTACCTGGATGAAAGCTGACGTGGGAGCGGTAACACGATCCCGGGCGTTCAAAAACCCAGGCCCGCTCGCCCACGTCTCGGGTCCATAGCGGGTCGTCATTCTGGTTCAGTCCCTTGAAGAACTCATAAGCGGAGCGATTGCGAAGTTCGTCTTTGGGAACACGGGCCAGCACCATCCCATCAACACGCTCATAGGCGCTATCCGAGTCATGCGAGTAGATATAGACAAAGGCATCGCGCGCGCCGCTGTAATCCTTCCCGAACTGAAGGAAGGAGGGAGCCCCGAAGCTGGTCTCAAACTTCCAGTCCGCCCAGGCCCAGGTCTTGCCCAGGTCCTCCGACCAGGCCAGTTGGGCGTTCCCAAGGTTTCGAGCCAGGAGATAGAGGACTCCATCCACGCAGATCAGGCCACTGGCCTTTCGGGCCGTGGCACCATGTCCGGTGGCTTCGACCGATGGGCTTCGCAGATTGGTAGCCTTGAGGGAGCTTGGAGAACCCTCGATTCGAGCGAGGCCGAGGCTTAGCTTTTCCTTCACGTAAGGCTTGAATCCGTTGCCATCCCCGTAGGCGCCGTAGAGGGCGTCATCCGATGCCCATGCCAGCGGCCAGTTGTCACTCCCGTGTGCGAGCCGGAGGATCTCACTGGGTGGCGCCCAATCGATGCCCTGGATGACGGGGCTGGGCGGCACGTCCGCGGATTGCAGGGACGGGGAGATGAGGCCGAAGAGGGCAAGCAGGCGGACCGGGCCGACCCAGTTGTTGGGCGGGAAAGGGATCACAAGAAGACTCCAGATGGGATGGCTGGATGAACGGAGGATCCTAGGAAGTCCGGCTTTCTCGGTCAATCCAATCTCACAGGCTAAAAAGCGGCCCGCTGGACAAGAGCCCCTAAGTGATGTTAACAGTAAGCTGGCGGCCAGGGACGGGACCTTTCTGGAAGCAAACTGTCTTCTCAGGTGTTCGAGTCCCGGGGTTCATCGGCCGTCATTGCAGCACTATGTCCCTCCCCGAATCTAATCTCCAGGAAGCCTGGCAGGAGTTCTGTCGCGAGAGAGCTCCCGTTGTCGATCAGCTTCCGCGACTCGCTCCCGTGCTGACCGATGCGGAGACCTTTGACGAGTTTCTGGCCGAGGGCAGCTTCTCGGATGGTACCCATTCCATTTCTCTGGCTTCCCTGAGTTCCATGGAATGGCTCCCGTTCGTGCTCTTCGTGGTGGAGTACTCCCACCATTGGAACACCTTTTTCTCTCCCATTGACTACCCGGCCTACTTCGAAGAGACGAGACGCCGGGATTGGAATGAGGAGTGGAGATCTTCGGTCACGCCCTTTGCGGAAAAGGACCTGCGTCATCCCTACCTGGCGGTGCACGTCTGGAGCCGGACCAATCAGAAAGACCGGCTCATGGATCACTACCTGGTGAAATCCATCATCCCCGCTTTTGAAGGGGAGATAGTGTTTCGCGCCATTTGTATGGATACGGATACAAGCTTTCGGGCGCTCTATGAGAACCTGGGCCTGCCTGAGAAACCGGACATGATCTGTTACAAAGATGGCCAGCAGATCATGACCATCAGTGGCGGCAAGAGCCCGGAATGGATCACCAAGGGCCTGCGCCGCTGGTTGGAATCCTCCAGACAGTCGTCCTGAGCTGTAGGTGAATCCTCAGCTTAGAACGGGATGTCATCGTCCTCGTCCTGGGACAGAGGCACTGCGGAAGGGGTGGAAGCTGCGGGAGCGCTCTGGGGCTGAGACGAACCGGTGCTGTATTCCTGCACGCGATCAGAACCGCCGCCGCCCTGATCATAGGAACGGCCGCTGCCACCACCGCCACCGCTGCCCGGACCTTGACCACCCAGGAACTGGATAGTCTCTCCCACGATCTTGAGCTTGGTGCGCTTGTCTCCCGTGGTCTTGTCCTGCCATTCGTCCATTTGGAGCCGGCCCTCAACGTAGACGGAGCGCCCCTTGGCAAGATACTGACCCGCCAACTCTGCTTGTCGATTCCACAGGGTAACCTCCACAAAGGTGGTTTCCTCCCGGCGTTCCTGGCTGTCCGTGGTGTAGTAACGGTTCAGCGCCAAGCCAATATCGGCAACGGCCACGCCTTTTGGGGTGTATCGAACTTCGGGGTCCCTGGTCAGGTTCCCGATAAGCATGACTTTATTTAGAGAGGCCATAACCAGTGACCATAAACGCCCCTGACACTTTGGCTACCCGTTTTTAACGAGGTCAGGGTGTGGTCACGCTTCCTGGTCTCTCTAAGCGGAAAAGTACTGCTGCAGATAGATGTCGTTATTCAGGTCCAGGCGTGCCTTCATCTTCTGAATGGCAGAAGGAGCGGCAGAAAAGTAGTAATTCACGTAGTAGCCGGAGGCCTGATGGCGGGCGTTGTAGGCGAACTGGCGCTTGCCGAGTTTGTCGACCTTTTCCAGCTTGGCGCCTTCGTCTTCGAATTCCCGGCCAACTTCATTGACCTTCTCATCGACACCTTCTTCGCCGCGGATATTCAGGACCACGACGACTTCGTATTTGCGGGTTTCTTCACTCATCTTCCTTGGATTGTGAGGCTGGAGAGTCGCCACTGTCCGTTTCCGCGACAGGCGCCTCATCAGCATTGGGCTTCTCTATATCTTGGTTGGTTGGTTTCGCTTTCGGCTTGGGCTTCTTGGGTTTTTCCCGCCGATTAAACTCGTTCATCGCGGTATCCAACCCGCGCGTGAGAGCGGATTCTATCGCGGAAACGGCGTTTTGCAGGGATTTCTCCAAGGTTTCTTCTTCCTCAGAGCCAAATTTTCCCAGGACATGACCCACAATGCCGGGTCCCTGGGTTTCCTGGCGGCCAATTCCGACTTTGAGTCGGGGAAAGGTATCGCCGCCGAGGCAGGTGATAATCGACTTGATCCCGTTATGGCCTCCGGCCGATCCCGAGGCACGAAAGCGCAGGCGTCCCAGGGGGAGATCCGCGTCATCATAGACGACCAGCACTTCAGCGGGATCGATCTTGTAGAACTTGGCCACCGCCGCGATCGCCTTCCCACTGGAGTTCATGAAGGTTTGCGGCTTGAGATAGCAAATGTCTCCGTGGCGGATGATCAGGGTTTCCCACTTCTTCTCCTCCTTCCAGGAATCCGGAAATCCATCGACCAACCGGTCCAGCACCATGAACCCGACATTGTGCCGGGTCGCTTCATACCGCGAGCCGGGGTTGCCCAGTCCGGCCACCAAACGGATGGGAGCAGATGCGGTCTCGGTATCGGTGGCCATGGCGCTTCTGCGCCCCCCGGATTGAGGAATCCCCGCCCGGGGGAAAGATTATTCTTCGCCGCCCGTCGCCGCAGCGGCCTTGGCGGTTCGCGTTTCCGCGACGAGTGCGATGACAACCTGGGCGCCCAGATTGGGGCGAACGCCTTCCGGGAAGGAAACGTCTCCCACGTGGAGAGCTTGACCGAGGGTCAGCTTGGAAACGTCGAACTCGAGAATCTCTGGCAGATCCTTGGGCAAGCAGGTCACTTCAATGTTGTGGAGCTGGTGCTCCAGCAGACCGCCTTGCTTGACCCCGGCAGGATCCCCCACCAAGTGAATCGGGAGGGTCGCCTTGATCTCTTCGTTCTCGTTGACGGCTTGGAAATCGATGTGGGAAATGCGTCCACTCAGCGTGTTGTGCTGCACGTCCTGAATCAGCACCAGCTTGTTCTCCTCCTTAGCTCCCGTAACCACCAGGTCGACCAGGATGTTCTCACTGGCAGCGTGATGAAGCAGGTCCGTAACGGCCTTCTCGTTGACTTGAACGGGGTAGGTGCGCTGTGCACCACCGTAAATCACGCAGGGCACGATGCCTTCGCGACGCAGTTTCTTGGCAACGGAGGTTCCGGTACCTTCGCGCAATTCGGCGTTCAATTGGAATTTCTGAGCCATGGAGTTGTCGGTTTGAGAGTCGGTTTCGCTTGCCCGCGAGAAAGGATGTTTCCTATCAGGGGCCCATCGGGGAAAGGACGGGCCGTCCAGAAGAGGGGCGCGAACTATAATCAGCGCTTTTTCAGATGTCAAAGAGAGAAGTCACGGAGCGATTCTCGTGAATGCGCCGGATCCCTTCGCCAAGCAAATCGGCAATCCCTACCGTGGTCACTTTCTCGCCGTGAGCCATGGGCGTGCTGTTGGTGCAGATGAGTTCCAGCACTTCGGATTTGAGAAGACGTTCGCGGCCCAGATTGCTGATGACACCGTGAGACACCGCCGCCCGCACCGTCTTGGCGCCATACTTGATGAGGAGCTTGGCCGCTTCATCAATGGTGCCGAAGGTCTCGGTCATATCATCAATGATGAGCGCGTTCTTGCCCTTCACCTCGCCGATGAGGTCGACCGCTTCTACCTGAGTCGCACTGACCCGGCGTTTCCCGACGATGGCCATGGGCGTGCCGAGTGCCCGCGCGTAGGCTTGGGTCATCTTCATGTTGCCCACGTCAGGGGAGACAATGACGCAATTGTCACTGCTCAGGCCCTTCTTCTTGAAGTGGTTCACCAGAGTCGGCATCGCGTAGAGGTGATCCACCGGGATGTCGAAGAAGCCCTGAATCTGTCCGGCGTGCAGGTCCATCGTGAGGACCCGGTTCACTCCAGACGCAGTCAAAAGGTTGGCCACCAGTTTCGCGGTGATTGGGACGCGGGGCTGGTCCTTGCGGTCCTGGCGTGCATAGCCAAAGAAGGGCATCACCGCCGTGATGCGCTCCGCACTCGCCCGTTTGGCGGCGTCTACCATGATGAAAAGCTCCATCAAGTGGTGATTCGTCGGCGGGCAGGTTGGCTGGACAATGAACACGTCCATGCCCCGGATATTCTCGTTGATCCGGACGAAGGTTTCGCCGTCTGGAAAGGTCGTGACGAGCACGTCTGTTCGCTCAACGCCGAGGTAGTCACACAGCCCATCGCTGAGTTTAGGGTGAGCGGAACCGCTCAAGACTTTTAGGGACTTTGGCTCAGCTGACATGCTTAGGGCGAATTGGGCTTAGACTCGCTGCCGTTTCATCGCCCGCCGCCCCCCTCCCCTGCAACTAAAAAATCACAATAATATCACCCAATCGCTATGTCCGGAAGGAGCTCAGACTCAGCACGACGAGAATTGCCAGTCTGACTAGAAAAATGGCGGCCAAATGGGCTGAAACACCTCAAATAAAAGCCACCAAATTACGGAAAATAGATTATTTATGATTGGTCGATCCCGGTGTATCTTATCCTGCTATGGCCTTTACCCGGTTTCCCATCCTTGGGGTGAACGTCTCCCGCGTCTACCCGGCCCAAGCCATCCGGCTCTTTCTCCGCTACCTGGAGTCCGGGCAGAAAGGGTATGTCTGTTTTGCTGGCGCTCAGAACATCGTGGACGCCCAGCGAGATCCGAATCTGCGGGACGCGCTCAACGGAGCGATCATGACGGCTCCAGAAGGGAAGCCGGCCGTTTGGCTGGGGCAATTCGCCTTCGGCTACCGGGAACTGAGCCGTGTCGAGGGCCAGGACGTGATGCTGCAGATGTTTGAAGCGACGGAGGGGAAGGAAGTCCGGCATTTCTTCTGCGGCGGAAGGCCGGGAGTCGCCGAAGCGCTTATGCAGCGAATGCAGGACAGGTTCCCCGGTGCCCACTTTGTTGGGACCTACAGTCCGCCTCTCAGAAGAGAGCTGAACTCGGAAGAAGAGGTGGAGATGCTCAAGGAAATTGCCGATGCGCGGCCTGACGTGGTCTGGGTGGGCCTCGGGTCTCCCAAGCAGGACGTTTTCATGGCCCAGTATCTGGAGCGGATGCCCGCCACACTCCTGTTCGGGGTTGGGTCGACGACCTTCGACACGCAGTCCGGGATGGCCCCGGAATCACCCCGGTGGATGCGGCAGATCGGCCTGGATTGGCTCTTCCACGTTGTCCAGGAACCCGGCCGGCTCGCGAATCTGCATCTGCGCTGCAATCCCCAGTTTTTCTGGCTGGTGATGGGGCAATGGTTTTTTGGCCAAGGGAAAGTAGCGGCCAAAAATACTTGAATTAATTATAAATAATAGATAATAAGGGATTATTAAGGATTATCCGATGCATCCCTACGCCATACTTGCCAACCTGAATACCCGCCTCGTCGTGTGCGGCGGAGGAGGGTTCATTGGAGGTCACCTGGTGCGGCATCTGCTCCGCATGGGCTATCGCAACGTGCGGGCCGTCGACCTCAAGCCGCTCGAGGCTTGGTCTCAAGTCTTTGAAGACGCGGAGAATCTGCAACTGGACCTGCGCGACCGGCATGCCTGCAAGAAGGCGCTGGCCGGAATGGATGTGGCCTACAACCTGGCCGCTCAGGGCGAGAATCCCGAGTCGGCGCAGAGCCTGTGCATGCTGAATTCCCTGATCAACTCGCACCTCTTGATGGCGGCGAGCGAAAGCCGGACCTGCCGGAACTACTTTTTTGCGAGCTCTTCCTCGGTTTATCCCATCGCGCATGCGGATCTGCAGCCGGAAGACAGCCATCACGCCAAGGTGGAGCGATTCAATGATGCCAGGGCCGAGTCCTGGGCCTATCCCGCCATGCCGATGGATCAGTCCGGCTGGGAGAAGCTGTTCTCTGAGCGGATGTGCAATCAGTTCATGCTGGATTACGGCGTCGCGACCTACGTGGCGCGCCTTCACCAGGTCTTCGGGCCTTACGGCTCGCTGGAACACGCGCCTTATGGATCACCTCTGGATATCTGCCGCCGGATTGCCGAGGCGCAGTTGGAGGGGGCCAGAGAAGTGGAGATTCATGGCAGCGCCGAAGATCGTCACAGCTGGACTTATGTGGATGACTGCGTGCTGGGGATGAGCCTGATCGTGCGCAGCGGCATGACGGATCCGGTCAACCTGGGTAGCCGGGACACGCTGACCACCAGTGAGCTTTTTGATCTGGTCAACGAAATCGCGGAGGCGGAGCTGAAACCCAAGTATCTGCCGCAATTGGTCAGCCAGACTGTGGCGGGCCCCAGTGATAATACCCTCATCCGGGAACAAGTGAGCTGGCAACCGTCCACCACGTTCCGGGAAGGGCTGGAGAGCACCTGGCAATGGGTCCAGGAACAAGCGGCGGCGACTCACGCTGGTGCCCAGAACACGAGTGCCGAAGCTCAGGACAAGGGCGAAGAAGAGCAGGATGCTCCCGCCTTCAGGAAGGCCTGCTAGGGGCGCGCTGAGCTCGCTTCTTCAGATTCTTTGCAGGCAAATGGTACAATTCCCGGGCGGACTCGCGTCTAAGCGATGGTTGCGTTAGAGTAAGGCAGCCAAGTTTCATCCGCCCGTGAACTATCGAGTCCTCCTTCGGAAACCTGACCGGCTGTCCTGGATCGCCTGGGCGGGAATGGTGACGTTGGGCGCCGTGCTGGTCGCTGGATTGCTGGCCGTGGGGATCTTTGTCGCGTTGATCGTCATTGCGAGTGGACTGGCCATCGCCTTGATCGCCGGAGTGGTAACCGCAGTTCGGCGTTACCTCGATGATCAGGAAGGATCGCCAGGGCAGGAGGAGAGCGCGCAGGATGAAGAGATCCTCGATATTGAGGAGATCGAGACCTTTCCCTTACCCAATCGAACGCCTGAAGAGCCCGATGATCGTAGCGGTAGCCCGAGTGCCTGACTGCAACAAAATGCTGGCTCAAAACTGCTCGACTGCGAAAGGGAACCTCTCAAACTAACCCTCACACCATGAAACTCTCCATCGACTGGACCACGTCGGAGCCCAACCCTGTAGACCAACGCTATTTCGGCCACAACACAGTGTGGTCGGATTGGGGACTCGGAATCTGGGATGAGAACAATCCCACGCAACCTAACCCGGAGGTGATTGACTGGGTCGCGGATGTGCAGCCGGGAGTGCTGCGGTTTCCGGGAGGAACGCGGACCCTGACTTACGACTTCCGCAAGGCCATTGGGCCGCACACGAATCGGCAGAAGCAGTTGGACCCCTTTGAGGGCGTGGTGGAAGAGAACCTGACCCTTTATGGCTACGGTGAATTCTTCCAATTGCTGGATCAGATCGAAGCCCGAGTCGGGAAACGTCCCCTGGCAACCGTGACTACGCCTTGGACGATCGGAACTCCAGAGCACACCGCCGCCCTTGTCGCTTATCTGAACGGCAGGGTCGGGGACATGACTCCCATCTCAGATGGCCCGGATGCCAATGACGAGCATTGGATGGACGTGAATCACTGGGCTCAGCAGCGTCATGAACACGGGCATCCGGAACCTTATGGCGTGCAGTTCCTGGAGATTGGGAACGAGCAGTATCTGCAGCTCTCTGGCGGCACCGCCAAGTTCAATCAGGCCGAACAATGGTGGCCCCAGAAACCGTTCCCGGATCCGCCCCGGTCACCCGAGAAACCCAGCCCCACGACCATTGAAGCCTATGCCACCCAGGTGAAGCGCACCGCGGAATTGATCCGGCGTTTCGACCCGAACATCAAGATTGGGGCGCAGACCTACTCCAGCATCATCTTCGGGAACAACAAGATCAACCAGTGGGTCTCGGAGAACGATAAGAAGCACGGGAATAAGAAGCCCTGGAATCCCACGCTCGTGGAGATTGCCGGGGACTCCATTGATTTCCTCGTGGTGCACGCCTACCGGATTCCGATCGTCAATCGCCTGCGGCTCATGACGGAAACTGTTGAAGGCATCCTGGATCAGCTGAAGGAAATCACCGATCTACCGGTCGCCATCACGGAGTATGGCTTCTACAAAATGGGAGACCGGCTCCGGAATGCCATTGTCACGGCGGACATGATCCGGTTGGGCATCGAGCGCAATCTCGAGATGCTGCTGCGTCACATCATCATCGAGCGTTCCAACAATGACTTCGCCAACTCCGGCATGATTCGTCTGAACCGGGAAGTCTCCGACCAGTGGTACCGGACTCCGGCCTGGTATGCCATGGAGATGCTCGCCAAGGGCATGCTTCCAGAAGCGCTGCCGACTAGTGGTCAGGAGAAACTCGTCACAGCGCTGGCGACGCGAGACCAGCTGAATTCGAACAAGATCACCGTGCTCGTCATCGGACGCGCCCTGGCGCGGGGAACGCAGTACGTGGAGTTCAATCTTCCGGATGGGAACTGGAGCGGCAGCGTCCGGACCCTGACCGGAAAGCGAATTGATGCCGACCACAAGGATCTCGCCATCACCGATCTTCCGATCGAACCCGCCAGTGGAAAGGTGAAGCACCGCGTGCCGAAGCAGTCGGTGAGTCTGTTTCAGCTCAACCGCGGTTAGTACAGTGCGACAGTGCGACAGTGCGACAGTGCGA
>JBHIXE010000089.1:0-16123 GCA_041984905.1 Verrucomicrobiales bacterium
CACTTTCAATTTGCTTTTCCAGGGCTTCTTTTTCTTCTTGGGTGGCCGCCTCCGTGACCTCTTACGGGATCTGGATCTGCCTGGCTTTGAATCGCGGCGCCATGGCGCTTCTCTTCTACTTGCGCTGGCGGTCCGGAGCCTGGCGACAAATGGCTCCGCTAGGGTAGCAACCGAAGCATTGCGTTCTGCAGGGAACCACTGCAAGATGGGGCGCTTATGGCTACCATTTCTGAGTTTATTGACCGCCACTACCGGCATTTCAACGCGTTGGCGCTGCAAAAGGCCGCCGCATCGTATCGAGACCTCATTGAGGACGGAGGCAAAATGTTCCTTTCCATGGCCGGCGCCATGAGTTCCGCGGAGCTGGGGATTTCCCTGGCGGAGATGATCCGCCAAGATAAGATCCACGCCATTTGCTGTACGGGAGCGAATCTCGAGGAAGACGTCTATAACCTGATTGCTCATGACTACTATGAATCGGTTCCCCATTACCGGGACCTGAGCCCAAAGGATGAAGAAGCTCTGCTGAACCGGGATCTCTGCCGGGTCACGGACACGCTCATTCCAGAAGAACAGGCCATGTTTGTGCTCCGGGACGTGATGCTGGAGCAGTGGCAAGCCACTGCTAATGAGGGACGTAGACTCTTCCCGTATCAACACCTTTACGAGGTGCTGCGAGCAGGAAAACTGGAAGGTTCATACCAGATCGATCCCAAAGACAGCTGGCTGTTGGCGGCAGCGGAGAAAGATCTCCCTATGTTCGTTCCCGGGTGGGAAGACTGCACGCTGGGCAATATGTTTGCCGCCTTTTCCATCCGCAAGAAGGTGGATCCGCAGACGATGCGTTCTGGAATTGAGACCATGATGTTCCTGGCCGACTGGTACGAGGCGACCACCAAGGAAAGCCCGGTCGGCTTCTTCCAGATTGGAGGCGGAATCGCGGGGGATTTTCCCATCTGTGTCGTCCCGATGCTCCGGGTGGATCTCGACCGGAAGGTACCACACTGGGCGTACTTTGCTCAGATCAGTGATTCCACTACGAGTTATGGATCGTATTCAGGAGCTGTACCCAATGAAAAGATCTCCTGGGACAAGCTGAACGTGGATACTCCCAAATTCGTGATTGAGTCGGATGCCACCATTGTCGCTCCGCTCATCTTCTACTACGTCTTAGGTCTATAGGTCTCAAATGGCTGGCAGCTGCTGGGTCAGGCAATGGACGCCTCCCAGTCCTACCGCGATATTGCGGCAGGAAACGAGGACCGCTTCCCGAGTCGGGAAGAGCCCTGCCAGCAAGTCTCGTGCTTCTTCGTCGCCAGCTACCCCAAACTCCGGGACCAGGACGTGGGTATTCGCCACGTAGAAGTTGGCATGCGTGACTGGTGTGACCCGGTCCAGGCAGGTAAAGGGCTGCGCTGGAGGAAGATCGATCACCTCGATGGGGCGTCCCTTGGCATCGGTGCTCCCTTCCAACTTCTGGCGGTTTCGGCGCAGGATCCGAGGGCCAAAGAGCGGATCCAATGAATCGGTCACCAGCACAATCCGTCCAGGAGCGACGAAGCGCCCCAAGGTGTCGATATGACCATCGGTCTCATCGACCTGGAGCCCTTCTTCCAACCAAAGAACCTTCTCCGTACCCGTGTAGTGACGCAGGAGCTCGTCAATCTCTTCGCGGGGTAGATCCGGATTGCGAAAAGCATTGGCTACGGAAGTGACGACGCAGAGCAGGGTGCCGTCTCCGTCTGTCTCCACCGAACCACCCTCAATGACCACTGGTGCAGCGACGGAGTCCGCCCCGATCGCCTGAGCCATTCGCGTCTTGGAGACGGTGTCCACCCAGTTGCTGTGGAAGCGTCCGCCCCAACCGTTGAAGCCCCAGTTGACGCCCAGTCTCTGGCCCGCCTTTCGATTGACCAGGAAAGTCGGCCCCAGATCCCGGTTCCAGGG
Source organism: Verrucomicrobiales bacterium (assembly GCA_041984905.1). Taxonomy (GTDB): domain Bacteria; phylum Verrucomicrobiota; class Verrucomicrobiia; order Verrucomicrobiales; family DEV007; genus JBHIXE01. Next base: position 1,948 of record JBHIXE010000089.1, read on the forward strand.
CTCACAGGTAGGAATATCCTGAAAACGAATCTGGCTCGCGGTGTGGGAGTCGACCCGATTGAGGATCCATTCCCGCTCTCCCTCAAACGCCACGTTGAGGTAGACCAGCTCGCCGAGGGCCAGGACGCGGATGATCTCCAGCAGTTCTTCATACACGCCCTCAATCCCCAGCGGATAGCTGATGCTGCAGAAGTTGGGCCAGGAGAGCCAGGTAGCCTCATGGGGTTCCCACTCCGCCGGCATGTGGAATCCGGGAGGAACCTCCCGTTTTTCCGGGTTACCTACTGATCGATCCATTGATGGTTCAGTGCCGTGTAGGCGTCTGGCCGCCGATCTCGAAGCAGGGGCCAGCGGTGACGCTGCTTCTTAATTAACCCGCGGTCACACTCTACGACCAGCACTTCTTCACGCCTGGCTGAGGCACGCTTCAGAATGGTGCCTTTGGGATCACAGACGAAACTGCTGCCCCAGAATCGCACTCCGTCGGAATCTTCGGTCGGTTTCTCCAATCCCACGCGGTTCACGGCAGCCACGTAGCAGCCATTGGCAAAGGCGTGACTGCGTTGCATCGCCTCCCACATGCTGCGTTCCTGCTTCCAGATCTCTTCATCCTCCGGAATCCAACCGATGCCTGTGGGATAGAAGAGCACCTCCGCTCCCATCAGGGCCATGGAACGGGCGGATTCCGGGAACCATTGGTCCCAGCAGATACAGACGCCGATCGTCCCATACTTCGTCTTCCAGGTCAGGAATCCCTTGTCTCCCGGGGCAAAGAAGAACTTCTCCTGATAGGACGAGTCATTGGGAATGTGCACCTTTCGGTAGGTGCCCAGAATCTTGCCGTCGGCATCGATCACCACGGCGGAGTTGTAGCACAGGCCGATACCCCGTTCTTCAAACACCGGGAGAATCAGTACCACCTCCAGCTTCTTCGCCAGCTTCTCGAAAGGTTTGGTGAAGGGGCCGGGAATCTGGTCCGCTAGTTCAAAGGCGGATTCGTCCAGCGTCTGGCAGAAATAGTGGGAGGCGAACAGTTCAGGCAGGCAGATAATCTGGGCACCTTGTTTGGCGGCGTCCCGGATCCCATCCAGCGCCTTGGCCACGTTCTCGTCTTTGTCTTTGCTGCAGATCGACTGCACCAGCCCAACAATCATCGGTTCTGCTTAAAGGGCAGGCCAAGCAATGTCCATAATAATGATGCTCCTCACAGGTACTATGGCAAACTTTCGACGCGTTGGATTCAGCTTTCTCATTTCTGATCACGTGCCACCTTCCAGAATGGCCAAATCCTTTCAACCTGAGGTCTCTGCAACGACCGATCCCCTCTCCATTCTGCGCTATCGTGATGGGCTATATGCCGTCGATTTGCTGGGCGCCGCCGTGGTGGAGTTCAACTTCTTTAATTGGGCCGCGGAGCGGGACTCCTTCAGCGCAGAAGAGGTGTGCTCACGCTTTGGGTTTCATCCTCGTCCTGTGGACGTCATGCTGACGCTGTTTGTCGCCAATGGCTACCTGGAACGGGAGAAGGCCCGGCTCCGCTTGAGTCAGATGGGGCGGGAATACCTCGTGGAGGGATCGCCCTGGTGCCTCAAGCCCTATTACGAGAGTCTCTCCGATCGGCCGGTCCTCAAGGACATGGTGAAAGTGCTGGAAACCGGGAAGCCGGCGAATTGGGGGAGTGCGTCGGAGCCTGAGGACTGGCACAAGGCGATGGAGCGGGACGACTTCGCCCGGAAGTTCACCGCGGGCTCATTCTGGGGCAAGCGTTGGCTCAAGCTCTCGATCTCAAAGGCCGGAAACACCTGCTCGACCTGGGCGGTGGTTCCGGGATCTACGCCTGCATCCTCGCGCGTCTCAATGAAGGGCTGCGCGCCACCGTCCTGGAGAAACCTCCCGTGGATTCGGTGGCCGCCAAGGCCATTGCGGAGCGAGGCTGCAGCGACCTGGTGGACGTGGTGCCTGGAGACCTATTCAGCGGGGATTGGCCGGAAGCGGATGTGCACCTGTGGTCCAACGTACTTCATGACTGGGACCTGCCTGAAGTGGAAGCGTTGCTAAGCCAATCCGCCGCCAGTCTACCTCAGGGAGGCTTGTTAGTGATTCATGATGCCTTTATCAATTCTGAGAAGACCGGTCCGCTTCCCGTGGCGGAGTATTCGTCTCTCCTGATGAATGTCACCCAGGGCAAATGCTATGCCGTCAGCGAGCTTGAGCCAATCCTGACGCAGCTCGGATTTGGCGAGATCCGTCACGAGTCTACAGCAGGCGACCGGGGCATGATGACCGCGGTGAAGGGGTAGAGAGCTCCCCAAGAAAAAAGGCCGTGTCAGGCACTAAACGGAGCACCTGACACGGCCGCTAAAGGTTGGATATTCAGGAATTTGCCTCTGTCTTGGGCGCAACTTTGTAGGCCGGGGATTTCCGGCGTTTGCGGCCGCGAGCAGCGATGAGTGGAGCTCCGGTCAGTTCCCGTTGTTCCCGGTCCCTGAGCACCTGGTTGCGCCATTCCACAGCCTGACGCAGAGCCTCATCCCGTCCCAGTTTGGAGACGGAGAACTTCCGGTTGACGGGTTTGCCCAGGGCGGCTCGCACCGTCACGGTAATCACGCCGCGCACCTTCCCGGAGCGGTTAACGTATTCGGTGTAGGAGCATCCCAGCTCCCCGGTATTCGTCTTCGGTTCCCGGTCGATTTTCCAGAGAGGTTTCGCCAGGTCTGCCATGTCTTTGAGCAGACTGTCACGATACTCCTTGGCGGCCTTGAGGGCCCGCCGTTTCCCCGCGTAGACGCGGTCACTGAACAGTTTCGTCTTTAGTACGCCACCTCTCCGTACGTGGACCTGCCATCCGTGCGTCTTGGTGGAATCGATACGTTTGATGTTTTTAACGGACTGACTGTTCCGTGTTCTTCCTTCCGAAGGCAATGCCTTCGGAGACCGATTGGTTGCCAATCTTGTTGCCACTTTATTCTCTATTTTCAGGTTTGCGGTTGTTGGTAGCTCGCAATCCTTGGTCCGAATGGGGCAGGGCAATGAGGGGAGTAGACCAAGCAGAGGTTTGCTAGTATTTATGGTAGCAGAGTTTGGTTAGGGGAGTATTCGCACTCTCCTCCTCGCACTCTCACCGTTTTGAACAGTAATTTCTCAAAACAGTTTCTTAATATAGCCACAATCCTCAGCCGCGCAATGCCCCGAGGGCGAAATTCCCTGTATTTCTGCCAGTTTTTTCTAACTAAGCATTATTCTTATTGTCAGGACGTACGTAGAGCCCCGGCTGGTTAGGCGTTTGCCTAACCAGTGTCCTGCTCGACCTCCCCATCTGCCGATTCCCTTAGCCGGAATACAGTACGAGGTCGTCTTTGGCGTCTGGCGTCTCCAGTTTCGGGACGCGAATGGTGAAAACGGTGGCTATGCCAGGGCGGCTCGTCACGCTGATTGTGCCCCGGTGTGCTTCTACCGCTCGTTTTACGATCGAGAGCCCCAGACCGGTTCCCTTAGTTTGCTGGGAGTGATGTTTCTGCACCCGATAGAACCGTTTGAACACGTGGGGCAGATGATTACCAGGAATCCCCAGACCATTGTCGCAGATCTGCACGATCTGCTCCTTGTCCGTGGAAGAAAGGCGCACGTCGATCTCAAGACCTTGACGGTCGTTCTGTTTCAGAGCGTTCTCGATCAGGTTGAAGAAGATTTGGTCCCAGTAGAGCTTGTCCCCCAGCATTCCGCGGTCCGAGTCCGGAAAGTCGATGTTCACGTGGGCCTTCTTCTCCTGGATGAGGGGCTGAAGCTGCTCGACCATGTCCGAGACGGATTCGGCCAGGTCAAACACCTCGAAGCGCAGAGCGTCCGGGCTGCCTTCCAGTTTGGAGATGGCAAGCATATCTTCCACAAGCCGTCCCAGCCGCTTGGCGTGCTTGCGCATCACATCGTAGAAGCGCTTGGCGGTTTCGGGATCGTGAACATCGCCATTGCTCAGGGTCTCCAGATAGCCGGAAATGATCGTGAGCGGAGTGCGGATTTCATGGGAGGCATTGGCAACAAAATCCCGCCGGATCTGCTCCAGGTGAAACCGCTCTGATTCATCGTGAAGGATGACCCAGGCTCCATCCACTCCAGCCAAAGGGTAGGGAAGCGGCGCGGCAATGACGGTGACAAACCGCTCCATGGTTTCACCTTTTCGTTCGGTGCGTTGCTCCAACCGGATGGTGCGGCTGAACTTGGCTTTCCGGTTCAGGGCCTCGCGGATTGTCTCCACGTAGCGATGATCAAAGAAGGCCTCGATGACCTGGCGGTTCTCGATCTCCCGGCCTTCGGCGAAAATCTCCCGCGCGGAGGTGTTGGCAAAGTGGATGTCCAGATTCTCACTGATGATGAGAAAGCCGTCGTCAAACTGGTCCAGGATCGACTCGATCAACAGCTGTTGCTCGCTCTCCCGGGATGCGCTGGCGCGGCGCTCGACCAACTGCCGGTCGATCTCCGACGCCAGTTCTCGCAATGCGGACGGGGTAAAGAGGGATGAATCCTCAAACTTGGGGCGGGAATCTTCCGGGTGACGTAAGGCGTCGATCAATCGGTGTACGGAACTGCGCAGCCGAACCTGTAGGAAAATAAGGGCTGTGCAGGCAACCAGGAGGATGACTGTCAGAAGATTCATCAGTTGACCGCCGTCGGCGGCCGGAATCGATAGCCGACACCTCGAACTGTCTCCACGCAATCTCCAAATTCCCCGAGTTTTTCCCGAAGGCGTTTCACGTGGGTATCCAGGGTGCGGGTTTGGATGCGCTCATCGTAGCCCCAGATCCGCTGGAGCAGTTCCGCCCGGGTCTGGTCCGCGCTGGGATTCTCAATGAGAATGAGCAGCAGCTTGAACTCGGTGGCGGTGAGGTCGATCGGTTGATCGTTCAGGTAAAACTTGAGGGAGTTCCGGTCCAGGACAAAGGGGCCGTGCTCAATGCGGGAGTCATTTTGGGGACTCGAGCGCTTCACCACGTTGCGGACCCGGAGGACGAGTTCTTTCACTTCCCGGAAGGGCTTTTCCACGTAGTCATCCGCTCCCAGATCCAGCCCCTTGATGACATCGTCCGGACTCGTGTACTGCGCAGTCATCATGAGCACCGGAATCTTGGCGGTATGCTTGTTCTCCTGGAGATTGCGATAGACGGTCAAGCCGTCCATGCCGGGAAGCATGAGATCCAGCAGGATCACGTCCGGCTTCTGCGTTTGAGCCAGTTTCAATCCCGTGATGCCGTCTTCGGCTTCCAGGATTTTCCATCCTTCCATCGCGAGATTGAATGAGACCAACTCCCGAATATCCTCTTCGTCGTCAACTATCAGTGCGGTATGCATTCCTGCCAGACCCGGTTTTTGCGTTAGATTACTGCGTTACGATACCGTCAAAATGGGAAAGATGTGACGAATTAGGCACAGAGCCTGTGCAGTTCCCTTTTCCCCGGATTCCGCAGCCCCGCGAAGTCGTCTCTAGGTGAGACAGAGTAATCTGGGGAAGAATTCGAGCAATTGATTCGTTTTTTCGCGTCTACGGGCCGGGAATCCGGGACATCAATCTTCAACATCCTGTTTTTTAGGCTGTCCCATGTTGCAACCCCCTCCATTTGGATAAAATGGGCGGTCCCCCCCCTTTGGAAGAATAATGATACGTTTCTGGACAGGTTTGGCATTGGTCGCGATGACAATGGTCGCATCTGGCCAGAAAGAGGAGGTGGAGCTTCCAGAGCTGTTTTCCCGCTATTGCCTGGATTGTCACGGGGGAAAGAAAGTGGAAGGGGAATTCGACCTCACAACTGGGCAGACATACGAGAGCTGGTCGGAGGCCCATCATCTGGTGGATATCGAGGAAATGCCCTCTAAGGGTCCTGAGCCCAGTGCCTCTGAGCGCCAGGCAATGCTTGGCTGGTTGGAGGAAAGGATTGCTGCGGCCACTCCGGAGAGGGGCACAGAAGTGCCGCATTTCGCGCGCCTTACCCGCAGTCAGTACAATCATACGATGCGGGATCTGCTGGGAATCGATCTGCGGCCGGGAGATTTGCTGGAGGCGGATGGGCAGGGCCCGAGTGGATTCCGCAACGACCGCGCCAGCCTCTCTATCACGCCTGGCGAGATGGAGAAGTACTTTCAGCTGGCGGATCGGGCCATATCAGGACTCCAGGCCTTAGGGGAGAAGCCGATTTCCGTCCATCTGGAGACAGAGGAGATGCGGACCGCCAGTTCGCAGCTTCGGCCGATCAAGGAAGGGCTGCTCTTCGTTGCCGAAAGCCAACTGGCCTCGGAAACGATTCAGATCCCAGCGGATGGGTACTACGAAGTGACTCTGCATTCCGCCACCTATGGAAAGCCTGTGGTAGCGCAGCTCTTGGTGGGGACCGAGGTCCAGGGACGCATCCCGGTCAGCAATCCAGTTCCCGAGACGCAACCCAACTCGACCATCATCTTTCTGCGGGCCGGCCAACCGGAGATCTCTGTGAACAGCCGGAACCTGGTGCCGCAGCCGAGCTTGCCCAGGGACGCCAATTACGTGTTTAACGAGCGGGCCGCTCAAAATGCCATGCAAGTGCCGGATCTTCCCGCAGATGCGCCGGAGTCGCAGCACAAGGCTCGGGAAAGCTTGATCGCCAAGTGCGTGGCTTTGCAGCAGGCCTTCGAGTGGCTGCGCGGAATGGGAGTGGATGGCGATTCCAGGGATATCGATCGTTTCCGGAAGTATGCCAACGAACGGATCGTGGGCACCGAGACGGTGAGAGTCTGGTATGGGACGGAAATTCTGGGGAAAGATCCCCAAAAATGGGATGCGGAGTGGAATGCCCTCAATCGGGATCGGATTCAGAACAATCAGCATCTTCTCGATCGAGTGGCCCATGTGGAGTGGGGCGATTGGCTGGAGTATCAGGGCAAACTCTACGTGGATTCTATAGACGTGCGGGGACCCATTGTCCCGGATTCCACCCAGGAGGTGCTGGACCTCAGCGGAGATCCTCGCCAACTGATTCAGGAGCATGTAAGCCGGGCCTTCCGGCGGGAGCCCAAGCAGCGGGAAGTGCGCCGGTATCTGGAACTCTATGAGGCGGTCTTGGAGAGCGGCTCAGAATCGGGGGACGCTTTGCGGCTCGCCATGAGCGCGGTTTTGGCATCTCCGCATTTCCTCTTTCATCACGATGCTTCGCTGGCTTCCAGGCTTAGTTATTTCCTCTGGCAGAGCATGCCGGACGAAGAGCTGCTTCAGCGTGAAGCGGAGGGAACTTTGTCCCAGCCGGAGGAACTGCAGCGTCAGTTGAGGCGAATGACAGAAGATCCGCGCTTTGCACAGAGCGCCAGTATCTTCATGGAAGAATGGCTGGGGACTGCTGACTTGGGTGGATCCCTGAATCCGGATCCATTTCAGTATCCGGAATTCTCCCCGGAAGTCCTCCGTTCGGCCAAGGAAGAGCCAACTCGATTGCTCCTCCATCTCATCGACATGAATCTACCGGTGACCCAGTTGCTGGGAGCGGACTACGCGATTGTGGATGAGACGCTTGCCGGGTTCTACGGGCTGTCCTGGAGTCAGGGAAAGGCAGGGTGGCAGGTCATTCCCGCCAGTGCTCACAACCGTGGCGGACTTCTCGGTATGAGTGCGGTTCTGACGGCCACCTCCACGTCGGTGCGCACGAGCCCGTCTTCCCGAGGGGCTTGGGTCTGGGAAACGCTCCTGGGCAAAGAAGTCGGCGATCCCTTGCCGGACGCAGGGATTCTAGCCGCCACCGCAGGAGAGGCCAACGGCAAGACTTTGCGAGAGGAAATGGAACTTCACCGCACGGATCCTCGCTGCATCCGATGCCATGAAATCATCGATCCCATTGGATTGGGGCTGGAAAATTATAACGCCGTTGGCCGGTGGCGGGACGAAATGGCGGGGACTCGGATCGATCCTTCCGGGCAACTTTCCAGCGGGGAAACCTTTTCTACACCTGGCGAACTCAAGGCGCAGTTGTTGGTGGGTGAGGAAGATTTCGCGAACCAGGTGGCGAGAACCTGGACGGCCTATGCTCTGGGCCGCGAGCTGTCGCCCCATGAGGCCGATGCCGTGAAACAAATGGTGAAGGCTTCGGGGGGCCGGGCGCGAGATCTCCTTGAAGAAATCGTCACCAGCGACTTGTTCCTGGGAACTGTGTCACCGCGCTAACGCGCCTGTTGAATTTGTCCTTGTTCTAAGCCCCCCTCACATGGATCGTGTCGCCGAAACCTGAGGTGGCGCAGCCACCGATCGATGCACCATTTGAGATGAGCAACAAAGCGGTCGTAATTGCGTTCGTAAGCGGTAAAGGCGGCACGGGGAAGACTACCTTGACCGCTAATTTTGGGATGGAATTGGCCAGTGCACAGCATCCCGGCGCCCCAGACGGAAAGGATTGGAAGAACCGCGTTCTGATTATCGACAACGATTACGCGACGGGGGGCGGCTCCTACCTCCTGGCGGGTGGCGAGCGTCTGCGCTCCGGCTTTGAGTCCGACCTGATTCAGGCCAGCAGCTGCTTCTTCGATTGCTACAAGCAGAAGATCCCGGCCAACCGGGTCGCTCCCTTGGCTCTCGGATTCGAGCACGAGATGGTAGGCGAGTTTGAGGTGCATGTCATGCTCAACAGCCTGGAGTGGTGGAAGACGCCCAATCCCTCCCGGGTGGACGAACAGGAGCAGGGCCAGATCGACCTGGATCAGCGGGCGGAAAATTACGTGGATGATCAGCTCATGCCCTATTACGAGGCTCTCATCGAGCGCTTCAAGTATGAGTATGACTACATCTTGATCGATAGCCGGGGAGGTGCCGATACCCGAGCCGCGGCTGCCGCTGTCATTGCGGACTCCATCGTCATTGTCACCGAACCGGGTGAAGTGGCGGGGAAACAAGACCTGGCCTTTGTGCGATCGCTTCGGGAGCTGTCTCAAAGCCTGGGCCGACCTATGAGCAAGGTGTCCTTCATCTACAATCGGGTGATCGATGGAGAGCGATCCCGGGCCAGGCCAGTGGAAGATCTGCCGGTGCTAGGGCAACTGCCCATCAGCCAGCAAGTGGTCCAATCCTATCGGGATACCGAGCTGATTTTTGAAGCCCACCCGCTGGATCCCTTCTGTGTGGAAGCCGTGCGCGCCTTCAACAAGGTATTCCCGAATATCGAAGGCGTCTGTCATGCCAAGCGCAGGCTCGCGGAGCGCAAGATTCTCGTGGAGACCTGGTGCAAAAGAGTGACGCACTGGGTTAAGTACTCCCTGGTCATTCTCGCCATCCTGGTGGCCCTGGGAACCGCCTGGAATCTGAATGGTTCCCCCGGACGTTGACCTGGTTGGGCATCATGATTCCCGTGAGCACCCTATTGGGAGGTGTGGTGCTGGGAGCGGCTGGTGTTTTGGAAGCGCTCAAGAAAGACAAGCGCTCCTGGCTCATCGCCTGGGCCAGTTTGGGAGGTGCGGCGATTCTCTTTGCCCTGTTCCTCGGAATCATGGCCGGTCACGGGTTGATGATGGCCAAAGCGACCACTTCGCCGGACGTTCCCGAGCAGGCCGTTACGAGACGATAGAAAGGGGCAGTTATGGCGGATGATCCGGAAGGGTTCGATCAGGATAAGCCGGTGGAAGTGCCGATCACCAATGAGTTGGACCTCCACACCTTTCGTCCCAACGAGATCGGTTCCCTGATCCCCGAGTATTTCCGGGAGTGTCGCCAGCGCGGCATTCTGGAAGTCCGAATTGTGCACGGTAAAGGCAAGGGAATGCTGCGTCAGGGAGTCATCGATTTGATCCAGCGCTCACCCGATGTGGTAAGCTACCGGACCGGAGATCATACTGAGGGAAGTTGGGGCGCGACGATGGTGCGACTTTTGCCCTGGGACGGTGAGTAGAGGGAAATCCGAAATCCGAATACCGAAACCCGAAAGGGTTGAATGAAACGTCCATCGGACATCGGACATCGGACATCGGACATCGGACATCGGATTTCGGATTTCGGATTTCGGATTTCGGATTTCGGATTTCGGATTTCGGATTTCATCCCACTTGCTTGCCATCGGGGAACTTCCGCGCTAAGCCTAGGACCCATATGAAATCCCTCATTTCCGTTCTGTTCCTTGGCGTGGTGGCGGCGCTGCATGCTGAAGATGTGATTGATCCTCTGGCCAAGGGCGACCTCAGCGACTGGATCGCGAGCGAGCACTGGTCCATGCAAGACGGCGTCGTGGTCGGCAAGACTTCCGATGACGATCCTCTTCCCTTCAATCGCTTCCTCATCTGGAAGGGCGGAGAGCTGGAGGACTTTGAACTCACCTGTGAGTTGAAGATTGTGGGCGACAACAACTCCGGGATCCAATACCGCTCCAAGTTTCTTCCGGAAGTGGGGGCGGATGTGGTGTCAGGTTACCAGTGCGACATCCATCCCAATCCGGATTACACCGCGATGATCTACGAAGAAAAAGGGCGGGGCATCTTCGCGACTCGCGGTCAGAAAGTCGTGATTTCGCCCGAAGGCAAGAAGCTGAAGGTCGGCGAAGTAGGCGGCCCTGGCGTGATCGATGTCTACGATTGGAACACTTACACGATTCGCGCGGAAGGGAATCACATCATCCACAAGGCCAATGACATCATCACCGCTGAGGTGATCGACCTCGACGAAGAAGGGCGCGCGCTGAAGGGCGTGTTAGGATTTCAGATTCACCGGGGGCAACCCATGGAGGTGCATATCAAGAGCATCCGCATCAAGACGCTGCCCAAGGGCAAAATCCTGACGGTCGACGATGTGGAGATCCCAGCAGACGCGGAGGTGGTGAATACGCCCAAGCCGAAACCAGCCAAGAAAAAGAAGGCGGAAACCGCTCAGTGAATCTGCTGTTGCTGGGCCAGCTCTTCCAGGGTGTGATGGTCGAAGAAGTATTCGACCATGTGCTCTCTCCAGTAGAGTTGGACAATAATCCCCTTGTGCTTGCCCGTGAGCCTTTTTGCTTCAGGATCATCAAGTGCGCCTCCTTTCACGGCGACAATAACGTCGGAAGCGAATTCTAAGGTTTCGCGGCTCTCCAGGCCGAATTCCTGGGTTCCCTGGATGCCGATCTTCAGTTGTTTCCTATTTTCCAAAACTCCCGCCCAGTAGATCTTCAGCTCTGAGATGGGTTCCATCTCGTGATTGGAAACCTGGATGAGGTAGGTCTTTCCGGATGCATCATAGTCGCCGTAAGGCGTTTCAAATATGGCCTCTGAGGTGGAAGAGGACCGGGATTTCGGAAAGGCCTTGAGTTGAAGGAAAGGCTTTCGTTCCGGGGGATCGTCTTTGAAGAAATCTTGTTGGGTAGCGAGGTAGGAACGGTCCACCAGGCTGAGCTTGCGGAGCGGAATCACAGAGTCGTTGCCTCCCACGGAGCGAACCGTCACATCAAACTTGGAGTATTTCACCAGCTTGGCCAGTGAAGCGCTTCCTTCGGTGGAGGTCCAGGTCCGCATTTCCCCCAATTTTTCGGAAGAAGGCGGAGCGGCGGATGCGCCTCCAAGAAGGGGTTGGAGGAAGTCCCGATCTCTCTGGGAAAGGAAGTCCAAGGGGATCTCGGACTGCTTGCCGGCGACTGTTCTCAACACCACGTTCTTCTGATTGAAGGAGATCAGCTTCGCTTCAATCTTGGTCCCCGACACGGATTCCCAGGACCGCATTTCGTAGTAGGTCGATTCCACGGGTGTGGATGGGAGGATGATCTCGTTGACCAGGAGTTCTTCCCCCTTTTGGGGAATCGATTGCCAATCCTTAGGATCGTTAAAGATGAAGATCGGAATCGCGGCCACTGCTGCCAGGCCCGCAATGATGAAGATGATGGAGAGGAATGAGTGACCTCGAGGCGCCCGCTTCATGCATGCGGAAGTTCGCAAAACTCACTCAGCCTGTCCAGTTTCGAATCGGAAGTTTTCGCTCTGGACGGTCTCAGTGGAGATGGAGTTGCGGCGGCCTGGCGATTTGGGTGCCCTGCCATGAGAAAATACCGGCCCGATGGCTTCTGTGGAAAGAATCCATGGCTTCCAGCACGTGGACCGAAGGGTAAACCCCAATCAAGACTAAGACCATGACCCCTGAGGATTCCAAGATCACCCGACGTCAGTTCTCCCGCTCCACCGCTGCCGCTGCAGGACTGGCAGCCTTCAGCTCACTCCGTTCCGTGCGAGGACAGGACTCACCATCAGAGAAACTCGTGGTCGGCATCATGGGCCTGGGGCGTGGGCGTGGTCATATCCGCGGCTGGCTTCAGGTACCAGGGGTGGAAATCGCCTATCTTTGTGATGTGGATTCTCGGCGCCATGAAGAAGCCGCTCGCTTGATGCAACGTGAGGGGCAGGAACGGCCTGCCAAGTTCGTAACGGATTTTCGGGAAATCCTGGATGACCCCCAGGTGGATGCCATCTCCATTGCCGCGCCGAACTACTGGCACGCGCCAGCAACCATCCTGGCCTGCAAGGCGGGCAAGCACGTCTATGTCGAAAAGCCCGGCAGTCACAATCTGCGGGAAGGGGAACTGATGATAGAAGCCGCCCGCAAGTACGACCGGAAGGTCCAGATGGGGAATCAGCGGCGCAGTTATCCCTCGATGATTGAGAGCATTGGCAAGCTCCATGAAGGCATCATTGGCAAACCGCTCTTTGGCCGGGCTTATTACATCAATCAGCGACCGGAGATCGGAGTGGGGAAACCTGCCGATCCCCCGGCAGAGCTGGACTTCAATCTCTGGGTTGGTCCTTGTCCTGAATACCCCTTCAAGGACAACCTCGTTCACTACAACTGGCATTGGCATTGGCACTTCGGTGGGGGAGAATTGGCCAATAACGGTGTGCATAGCCTCGATATCGTGCGCTGGGGACTCCAGGCCAGCGGTACGCCCAACACGGTCAGCTACCAGGGGAGCCGCTATCACTACGATGACGATCAAGAGACGCCTGATACTGGCGTGGCCTCCTTTGACTTTGGGGATTTCGGCGCCACCTGGGAACACAGTTCCTGCCATCGTCGGAAACCGGAAGAATTTCCCTTCGTCAGCTTTGCCTGCGAAAACGGGTTCGCCGAGTTCGATTCCAATCGGGGCACCTTCTACGACCTTAAGGGAGAGCAGATCGATCAAGTGCCTTCCCAGGGGGGCGATCAATATCACTTCCAAAACCTGGCCGATGCGATTCGCGCCGGAGTTCCGCTCAACTCCGAGATCGCGATCGGACAGGAAAGCACCCGCTGGTGTCACCTCGGTAACATCGCCCTGCGTACCAAGTCCGTGCTCCAGTTGAATTCCAAGACGGGCAAGGTGGAAGGGAACCCGGAAGCCGAGAAGCTCTGGGGCCGCCAATATCGCGAGGGCTGGGAGCCTGTGGTCTAAGGGGCTGGGCCAAAGCGTCCAATATTCTTGAAAGCCAAGCCGCTTTCTGCATAGGTAAAACCTATGGAGATCCGGCAGTTGAGATACTTTCTTGCAGTCGCCGCCGCTCAGAATTTCACCCGGGCGGCGAAGAGGTGTCACGTGGCGCAACCGTCTCTCAGCCAGCAGATTGCAACCTTGGAGGAAGAGCTCGGAGAGCCCCTCTTTCATCGCAATCCAAGAGCGGTGACGCTGACGGACGCGGGCAAGCAGCTCTTCAGCCACGCAGAGAGGATTGTGGAGGAAACGGAGACCATTCAGGAGGTCTTTGCCTCCCGCCGGGGACAGCTTTGTGGAACCATTCGGCTTGGAGTCATTCCCACGGTCGCTCCCTACATCCTCCCGCCACTCCTGGACCAGTTTCGCAAGGACCTCCCTCATATCCGCCTGGAAGTGAACGAGGCGCAGACCCAGATGCTGACCCGGGCCATCTCCGCTGGCGAGGTGGATCTCGCCATTGTCGCTGATCTGGACTCGGCAGAGCAGACCGGCTACTCCGTCCACGTGACCCGGCTCTTTGAAGAGCGCCTGATCTTGGGCGTGCCGGCGACGAGCCCATTGGCGGCCCGGTCATCCGTCAAGATATCGGAGATTCCCACCCAACGAGTGATGCACCTGCGGGAAGGGCACTGCCTGCGGGACAAGACCGTCAAGATCTGTCATCAGGACACCAGCGCCTCCACCATTGAATGCGAGCAACTGGCGACTCTGGCAGCCCTGGTATGCCAAGGGTTCGGGGTAGCGATTTTTCCGGAGACCTG
>JBHIXE010000090.1:0-15794 GCA_041984905.1 Verrucomicrobiales bacterium
CTTTTCGGCCATATCCCCGACAGGACTGCCTGATTTCCCAGCAACGACGATTTGAAGGTGTCCATTGCCCTGGGCATAAATGAAGGACTCTTCCAGATTCACGAACATGTAGGTTGTGAATCCGCCGAAGACATTGACGGCGGCGAAACCGAGCGCGACTGCGAGAATCGTAACCGCGGAACGGCGCTTGTTCCGCAACAGGTTGCGGAGAGCCAGTTTGATCCATGAATTCATCGGGAACCCTTGAGGCGACGTGATTTGGAACTGCGCTTGCTCTTACCTTTGCGCCGGTGGGAGGACGACTGGTTTTGAGGGCGATGTTGAGGCTTTGCTTCCGGGGCTTTCCCGGATTGATCGATCTTGGTGTCCTCCGTAATGAGGCCGTCCATCAGTTGGACCTTGCGATCGACATGGCTCAGCAAGCGCTCGTCGTGAGTGGAAAAGATGAAAGTGGTGCCGGAGGAGTGATCGAGTTCCCGCATCAGCTCGACGATACGCATGGCATTCTCGGAGTCCAGATTCGCCGTGGGTTCATCCGCCACGACCAGCTTGGGACGGGTCACAAGAGCCCGGGCGATGGCGACCCTTTGACGTTGGCCTCCCGAGAGCTTCTGGGGCCAATGCTTGGCGAACTGGGACAAGCCCACGAGATCGAGCATTTCCAGACTGCGCTTGCGAGCCTGATCCTGAGAAGCGCCTTGAAACTGAAGGGGCAGCATCACGTTCTCCAGGGCGGAAAGCACCGGCACGAGGTTGAAGGTCTGGAAGATAAACCCAATGAGGCGGTTCCGCAGCTCGCTCTGCTGATCGTCGTTCAGCTTGTTGATGTCCGTATTGTCAAAGCGGACCGTTCCCTTGGTGGGCGTATCAATCGCCCCGATCAAATTACAGAGCGTCGACTTTCCGGAACCGGAGGGACCCCAGATGGCGATAAATTCGCCTTCTTCAATGGAAAGATCCACTCCCCGGAGAGCTTTAATCTCGGTCTCGCCTAGTTGGTAGACCTTATGAGCGTTCTGAACTTCGACCAGCGCCAAATGTGACCCTTTTGTTGGATTGAGCTTCGCAATCCTAGGTAGGCACCGCCTCCGTGCAAGTGCAATGTGTAGTACGTCCGCTCAGTTGTAGCTATGGGAGAAATCAGGCGGTTGAGGCAGATAGCAACTTGGATTCGCGAATATCAACGGTGATGAAGCATTGTTTTGACCGGGAACTGGATTCCCGCTCGGCTTCTTCTCGATTCACTTCAAAGACTACCGTAATCGCACTTGCGAGGTTTTCGAGAGCTTCTTGTGCAGTATCTGCTTCCGTTTCAGTTCCAGGGACTTCTGCACAACGTGCGATAACTCTGCCCTCCGCAGTAGGTTCCAAAATAGCTGTGAAATCAGCGCGCATTGGCCAACCTAGCAGGGCGGATGTTCCGTGCAAGCGTTAGAATGAATATTCAAGAACGCTTGATATGATTGTTGTGGGTTTAGACGGTGTGAAAATAATAGGGGCGGTCTATGCAATAATCTTGTGGATGGGATCCGCTCCCTCGACGCCGACCAACTTGTGGTCCAATCCGCCATAGAAGAAGCTCAAGTCGTTGGGTGGCAGGCCCATCAGTTGGAGGATGGTTGCGTGGAGGTTCTTGACGTGGAAACGATCCTCCACCGCCTGGCTGCCCAATTCATCCGTCTGTCCCACGCTGACGCCCCCCTTGATGCCGCCTCCAGCCATCCACATGGTGAAGCCATAACTGTTGTGATCCCGTCCCGTGCCCTTAGCGTATTCCGCAGTGGGCTGGCGACCAAATTCGCCTCCCCAGACCACGAGGGTCTCATCCAGCAATCCGCGGCGCTTCAGGTCCTTCAGCAAACCGGCAACGGGCTTGTCCGTCGCTCCGGCGTGATAGTTGTGGTTATCCTCCAGGTCGCCGTGCGCATCCCAGTTGGCGTCATTGTGGGCGCCACCGGAATAGACCTGGATGAAGCGTACGCCGCGCTCCACCAGACGACGGGAAAGAATGCACTTCCGGGCAAAATCCTCCGTCTTCGGGTCGTTCAGTCCGTAGAGCTCCTTGGTTTCCTCGGGCTCGGCATCGATATCGATCGCCTCAGGCGCATGAGCCTGCATCTTGTAGGCCAGCTCGTAGCTGGAAATCCGGGCTTCCAGGTTGGTATTGTCAAAGCGGTCCTGAAGGTGGCCGTGGTTCAGCTTGTTCAGAGAATCCAGAATGATGCGCTGTTCGTTGCGGTTGATTCCCTGGCTGTTCTTGAGATCGAGGATCGGTTCTCCCTGGGAACGGAAGACCGTGCCCTGATAGGACGCCGGCATGAATCCTGAAGTCCAGTTCTTCGCGCCGGAGATGGGACCACCGGTCTTATCCAGCATGACCACGTAACCCGGCAGGTTCTCGTTCACACTTCCGAGTCCGTAGTTGACCCAGGATCCCAGCGAAGGTTTGCCGCTGATGATGGACCCGCAGTTCATCATCAGCAGTGCCGATCCATGAATGGGGGAGTCTGCGGTCATGGAATGCAGGAAGGCGATGTCATCGACGCATCCCCCGACATGAGGGAAGAGGTCACTGACCCATTTTCCGCATTCGCCGTACTGTTTGAACTTCCATTTGGGTTCGACAATGCGGCCCTGATTCTTGCGCCCTCCGCGGCCAAAAGTGCTGACGTCCACCGTCTTGCCATCCATTCCATACATGGAAGGCTTGTAATCAAAGGTATCGATGTGGCTCGGTCCGCCATACATGAAGAGGAAAATGACGGACTTGGCTTTGCCGGGGAGTTGAGGCGGCTTCACCTCCAGGGGATTGGTGGAGGCTGCGCGAGCCTGGTTGAAGAATCCGTCTCCGGCGAGCAGGCCTGTCAGGGCGACGCTGGTGAAGCCTCCTCCAACCGTGGAAAGAAACTCCCGCCGGTGGGTATTTCCGCAAAAGGTGTTCTGTGGTTTGGGCGTTTTCATGGGTTCAGTCGAGGTAGAGGAACTCGTTCAGGTTGAGAGTCATCAAGGCGAAGCGGTCCACGAGAGCCTCGGCATCCAGGTTGGCTTCTGTTTCCAGGCGGGAGCACATCTCCAGGCAGGCATCGACCTGTCCCTGGCTGGGGTCGCGTTGCAAAGCGAGTCGCAAGCCATAGCGGATCTGCTCTTCCAGCGTGTTGCCGCCCTCCTTCAGAATCCGGTCCGCAAAGTGGTGCGCCTGTTGGTTGGTGAACTCTCCGTTGAGAAGGCATAAGGCCTGACTCGGGACGGTCGTGGTGAAGCGGACGGCACAGGCGTTGTCGGTATCCGCCTGATCATGATCCACCAGGATTGGCACGCGCAGGGAGCGCTTTACGTGGATGTAGATGCTGCGGCGATAGGCGTCATCCCCCTTGGAGGTGGGCCAGCCCTTGCCGGGTCGCGAAGCCGTTGCGAGTACGGCCTCGGGAAGGGGCGGGAAGACTTCGGGACCGCCTTGTTCGGGATTCAACATCCCGGAAACGGCGAGAATGGAGTCTCTCAGCTCTTCGGCAGTCAGTCGCCGCATATCAAAGCGCCAGAAAAGCCGATTGGTGGGATCCTTGGCGAGAGCGATTTCGCTTGGCGTCGAGGCGCGCTGATAGGCTTCGCTGGTCATGATGAGGCGATGCATCGTCTTGATGCTCCAGCCTTGATCCATGAATTCGGCGGCCAGCCAATTCAGCAATTCAGGATGGGTGGGATCTTCTCCCAGCACCCCAAAGTCGCTCGTGCTGGGGACAATTCCCCGCCCGAAGTGGTGTTGCCAGATGCGATTGGCCATTACTCTCGCCGTGAGTGGGTTTTCGCGGGAGGCAATCCACTTGGCCAGTGCGAGTCGTCGGCCGGAGCTGCTCTGTCCCTTACCCGGCTCGGGGATACTCGCGGCTACCGGTTCAAAGCTTGCCAGCAACACTCCTGGGAAAGCCGGTGCCACCTCTTTGCCGGGGGCATGCGCGCTGCCGCGCACGTGAATGTGCATGGGTTGGGGCTCGGCGCCGTATTCCTGCACGCAGTTGATAGGGGTTCCGATGGAGTCTTTGCGAATCCGATCGATCTCGCCAAGAATGTCCCGGCGCTCCTTCACCAGGTCCCGGCCTAATTCCTTCTTCAACTCTTCCACCAGGAGTTTTCCGCCCCGCTTGATGGCCTCATTGAGATTGTCAGCTTTTTGAGCGCCCGTTCTCAAGGCCAGGTCGATGTATTGGCCGCCGCCAGATTGCCGGCAATGAACCGCGATGACGTTCTTCCCGGTCTGCAGGGCGTCGAGCGCTTCGGTCCCGAGTTCGTAACTCGCATAGTCCTTGAGATAGCCCGTGTTCTCAAAAATCAGGGCGCCGTTCAGATAGACCTGGACGTCCTCATCATGATGGATCTCCAGCACCAGGGACTTGGGAATCTCCTTCAAGCCAAAATCGGTGCGCATCCAGATGTCGGAGGTATTCCACTCTGTGGTCGCAATGGAACCTGGCGTGCCTTTGGTTCCGAAGCCGCCTTGAGCCTTAAACCAACTCTTGTTTCGGAAGCCGACCGTGTGCCAGTCGGGAGTGGGTGTTTTGGTGGTGTATTCCCAGGTTGCCGGAACGCCCCGGGCGTCGTCCACAAAGGTGGCGACTTTCGTCTTTCCAGCTTCGTCCAGCCGACCATTCTGGCGGAGCCATTCTTCCAGGTCTGCTTCCACGGCCCTCAGTTCTGCCTGAGCCGTATTCAGCCTTTTGCCTTTCGCTTTCTCAAACTCGTCCAATTGCTGCGGATCTGCCCAGTGTGTCAGAGTGCCCTCGGTTTTGTAGGGGGTGATCCCATGAAAGAAGGCCATGAAGCTGTAGTAGTCGGCCTGGGTAAAGGGATCTGCCTTGTGATCGTGACAGCGGGCACAGCCCAGGGTGGAACCGAGAAAGGTTTCGGTGGTGGTGGCCACATTGTCTGCCAGCACATCGTAGACATGCTGTTTGCGGTCCGCAGGTTCGTCATCCCATTGCATGAGCCGGTGATAGCCCGTTGCGGCCAGGCTCTCCATGGATGGATTCTCAATCTCATCGCCGGCGAGTTGCTCAATCACGAACTGGTCGTAGGGCTTGTCCGCATTGAACGCGTGGATGACATAGTCCCGATATCTCCAGATCTCCGGTTTGGGATTATCCCGCTCGAAACCATTGGTCTCTGCATACCGGACCAGGTCGAGCCAGTGGCGGGCCCATTTCTCCCCATACTGGGGTTTGGCCAGCAATTCCTCGATCAAGGCTTCCCACGCCAGGTCATCCGGACGAGGATCCTTCACGAAAGCTTCCACCTGTTGGGGAGTGGGGGGAAGCCCGATCAGGTCAAAATAGGCGCGGCGCACCAAGGTCAGGCGGGACGCCCTGGCGTTGGCAGGAAATTCCGCCTGGTTAAGGCGATCCTGCAAAAAGGCATCGATCGGGTGTGCCTGCCCATTTTGCGGTTGGGTGGGACGCTCGACGGGTTTGTAGGCCCAATACTGGAAGTCTTCCTCCTGTACCACGGAGTCCCCGTGGCCGACTGCGCCCTGGATCTCTTTGGCGGGATCGTAGGCAGCTCCCTGACTTACCCACTGGGTCAGGATCTGGATGGCCTCGTCACTCAGCTTGTTTTTGGGAGGCATCTGGTGGTCCTCGTCCTTGTAACTGATCATTTGGAGAAAGAGGCTAGCCTCGGGATGATCCAGATCGACCGCTGGTCCCAGGTCGCCACCATGGAGCAATCCTTCCTGGCTGGTCAGGCGAAGCCCGCCCTTGAGTTTCTCCTCGCCACCGTGGCAGCGATAGCATTCGGCTTCGAGAATGGGCAGGACCTTTTCATTGAAAAAGGTGTGCTCTTCAGCTGCCTGCGCCGTGGATGCAACGACCAGGAGGAGGGGAATCATCAGCAGAGAAAGCTTCATGGTGGGTTTGGTAAGTAGCACCCTGAGACTAGGTCGTTTATTCAGGCAGGTCTTGGAGTGGAGCCTGCAGTTTTAGTATAAATGCGACTAGATTCGCCGCTCTACGGGGAGCCTTTTCTCCAGGTTTTGAAAGAGCCGTCAAAGCTACTCACGTAATTCTCTCCCGAGGTCTTCAGACATTCGTTCAAGCGCCCGGCAATGAGGGCTGTGAAAAAGGTTCGGTATTTTCTTTCCGAAAAGTTCGAATTTTTGCCTTGGCCTCCGCCTCAAATAAGCCGAGAACAACGCTATGACTCAGCCACCTGCCACTGTCCGGATGGATTTTCAGCATCTGGTCTACAATCGGGAGTCTTTCTTCTACTCCAAGTTTGCTGACAAACTGGCCAAGCTTGCCGAGGAGGACGAGAAGATCAGTGAAAAGATCCAACGTCAGGAAGATGAGTTTTTCCTGAATCTGAGCCACGCGGTTCAGATCAATGACATTGGCACCATGCCGCAGGTCATCGAGCGGGTGAAGAGGAACATCGGCACGGATGTTCCCATGAATATTTTCCTGGTGGAACTGGCCTTGGGGAACGCGGTTTGCATGCCCAAGTTCTCCTATGGAGACGATGACAGCCAAGACGAACTGAACGTCCTGGTCAGCCAGCACTACATGCGGAATCTGGACGACGACGAGCGCGTCTCAGTGCTCGGCCACGAGCTGGGACACTTCATGCGAGGACACGCCAAGGTGCCGAAGCATGCGCTGCTGGAATCGGATCTGAGTAAGGATCCCGAGATGCGGGCTGCAGTCCTCCATTGGGCTATTTGCTGCGAGGTGACCTGCGATATCTTCGGGTACATCGCCTCCGGTGGAGATACCAAAAAGTGCTCCTCGGCGCTTCTGAAGTACACTACCGGGCTGGATGCCCAGACCTTTGAGAAATACAATCCGGACGAATGGATCGATCAGGTTCTCAACCAGTATGAGACCATCTCGGATTCCGTGGTGAAGAGCGTCATCTCGACCCATCCTCTGACGCCGCTTCGTCTGAAGATCCTGAACCTGATCAGTCCAACTCCTTATCTGGCTTCCTATGGGAAGGAGATGAGCATTGAGGAGTTCAGCCACCTGCAGACGCAGTTCAACAACGCCATCGATGAAGCGGTTCAAAAGATCTATCCCGAACTCTTCGAAGAGCAGGAGCTCGATCAGGGCTTCATCCTGTTCTACCTCGGCGTGGCCACCTCGCTGGCGGACGGAACGGTCGACCAGAGTGAAGTGTCAGCCGTGAGCAGGATGATTTCCCCTGATATCGATGCGGAATCCTACTTCCAACAACTCGAAGACACGATGCGGCACCGGGAGCCCAAGGAGATCGGGCATGAGTTGGTCGACCGGGCGGTGGACGAAGCGCAGCAGAAAGGATTTACGAAGAAGGAAGCGACTCACGTCGTCAAAAAGCTGCTCCTCGTTGCGGCGGCGGATGGGACGGTCGATTCCTCGGAACTGCTCATGATCTTCCGCTTCGCGGACAAATTTGGAATTTCCAAACAAGAGCTAGTTTATTTGGCCAACCAAGTTAACATGACCCCTTAGGGTTCCCGTTCACGCGGAATTTTCTCACTGAAGTTTAAAAAGTATCCATCAATCATGGCATTCTGGGACTCACAAGAAACGAAGGAAAAGAAAAGTCACTTTAAGAACCTGATCATGCTCGCATGTGTGGATGGGGACTTTGACGACAACGAAAAGAAATTCCTCATCCAACGGGGAATCGACTGGGGCCTCAGCGAGAAGCAGGCGATCTCGGTGATCCAGAATCCTCAGTCGGTGAAATTGGTGATCCCCAAGGATCCCAACAAGCGTCTGGCGCAGTTGGAGGATCTGGTGGTCATGACCCTTGCGGATGGAGTAATTGAGCAGATCGAAGTCGACTTCGTGCAGACGCTGGCCGTTCAGATGGGTTTCCGTCCCAGTGATGTGGAGCGGATGATCGTGGCTATTATCGAAGCGGTGAAGGCCAATTCGAAGCCCGACGTTGACGCCGGCGAATTCCTCGCTGAGGGATGATTCAGGGACCGGGCAGGTCCCGGCAACTTGAACATCGATCTCTCGTGAAGGCACTTCTTACCCCAAGTGTCCGCGTCCTTGTAGTCTGGCTTGCCCTCCTTCAGTGGGTCTCAGCTGCATTTCAGGCGACCGGCTTTAAAGTAGGCGAGGTTACAGATTCCTCAGCCATTGTCTGGACCCGCATCACCCTGCGAGAGGAGGGCAATGGCCCAGACGGCATCATGCCCACCTTCATCGATAATGCGGGTGAATCCTACGTCTTTAATGGTCGCGACAAGCCGGAGAAGGACGTGGATCCGGTAGAGATTCGCTATCCGGAAGGCAAGAGCTTCGAGGACATGCGCTACGCGGCTCCCGGAGCGCCAGGGGAGACGCGCATTTCCTATCGACTCAATGGGAGTGATTCCTGGACGGTCCTCAAATGGGTTCCTGTGAAAGCTGCCGCCGATTTTACCCGGCAGGAAACCCTGCAAGGATTGAAGTCCAACGCCACCTATCAGATCCGCGTGGAGACCAGGGATGCGGATGGTTCCCTGGGAGAATTGCGAACCGGACGCTTCATGACGGCTCCCGCCGTTTCGGAATCTGCCAAGGTCGTGTTCACGGTTTCCGCGGGGCAGGCCTACCATAACCAGGACACTCCTAGAGGGTTCAAGATCTACCCCATGATGCTGGAGAAGATCCGCCCGAGTTTCTTCGTGCATACCGGCGACATCGTTTACTACGATCGCATGGCCAAGAACGTGGACTTGGCCCAATGGCACTGGCAACGGACCTACAGTCTGCCAACCAATGTGGAGTTCCACACCCAGGTCAGCAGCTACTTCATCAAGAACGATCACGACGCCTGGACGAACGATAGTTATCCCACCATGAAAGGGAAGATGGGCAGCTTCACCTGGGAGGACGGCCTGCGCGTCTTCCGGGAACAGGTGCCCATGGGTGAGAAGACCTATCGCAATGTCCGCTGGGGCAAAGACCTGGAGATCTGGCTCGTTGAGGGTCGGGATTTCCGTAGTCCCAATCCCATGCCGGATGGCCCCGAGAAGACCATCTGGGGAGCTGAGCAAAAACAGTGGTTCAAAGACACGGTTCAGGCATCAGATGCGACCTTCCGCGTCCTCATCTCACCCACGCCAATCGTGGGGCCGGATCGGAGCAATAAGAATGACAATCACGCCAACGAGGGATTCGCCACGGAAGGGCAGGAGTTACGGGAGTTCATCGCTGCGCAGAAGAACATGGTGGTGGTTTGTGGCGACCGGCACTGGCAATACCACTCGATCGATCCGAAGACTGGCTTGAGGGAATACTGTTGTGGCCCTGCGAGTGATCCCCACGCCGGCGGCTGGAAAGAGAACGATTTCAGGGACGACCTTTACAAGGTTCTGCGGGTGAAAGGGGGCGTGCTGGCCGTCACGAGTGAGCGAGTCGATGGCAAGCCGACCCTGACCTTCTGCTTTCACGATGTGAAGGGAGACCTCCACTTTGAGGATGTATTAACAGCAGGCGAGTAAGGTATGTTTGGCGAGGTCTTCCGATGTGATGCCTGCCAATTTGAGTTCCTCACAGGTTGGAGTCACCACGAGGCTGGCCAGTTGCTGCTTTGCGTTGGATGTTCGACAAAGTTCAAAGCCGTCAGCACGGAAAACAGGTGGGGGCCGCAGAGTGGAGTTCCCCTTCGACTCATACGCTATGTTGTTCAGGAAGAAGGTCCCAGGCTCCCCGTGGATACTGGAATTGTCCTGATGCCCAGTGACACAGTTCGACCGGGAACCGAGTGGGGTACATACTACTTCATGCACGAGGTTTTGCCCTCGCTCAGCTGCCCTTGCTGCAAGCTGGTAGGATCGATTGTAGAAACCCTTGATGAAGAGGTCGCATGTCCGAAATGCAAGTAGGGCAGGCTCACGTATGATGGCACATGTATCTATTGACTCGGTCGTTCTCTTCTTTGACGCCTCGCGAATTCTCCCTAACCTCCACGCATGGAAAGACGCCGCTTAGGAACCAGTGGACTGGTTGTGTCCGAGATCTGCATGGGCACGATGACGTTTGGGGAACAGGCCGATGAGAAGATGGCCTTCAAGATCATGGATCGCGCCTACGAGCGGGGCGTCGATTTCTACGATGCGGCGGAGATGTATCCCGTTCCTCCTACGAAGGAGAAGTTCGGGATTACGGAAGAGATCGTGGGACGTTGGCTCAAGACCAAGCCTCGTGATTCCGTCCTCATCGCCACGAAGATCACGGGACCGGGACACGGGTGGTTTCGTCCTCCGGTGCGACATGGGATCACGGCGCTGGACCGGCACCAGATCCGGCGAGCCGTGGACGCCAGCCTGACTCGGCTTCAGACAGATTATATCGATCTCTACCAGACTCACTGGCCGGATCATCATGGGCGATACGAAGATACCCTGGCGGCTTTGACTGAGTTGATGGACGAAGGGAAGATCCGGGTGATCGGCGCCAGCAATGAGACGTCCTGGGGCATGATGAAATCGCTCTGGATGGCGGAGAAGCATCACACGGCTCGCTACGACACCGTGCAGAACAATTTTTCCCTGATCAATCGGCGTTGCGAGAATGAATTGGCTCAAGTCTGCCGGCGGGAAGGCATCAGTCTGTTGCCCTATTCACCTCTGGGTGGGGGAGTCCTTACCGGCAAATACAACGGCGCCAGTTATCCCGATGGGGCACGATTCACGGCCTACCTGGAACGAGGGCAGGAACGCCAAAAGCAGATGGCAGTGCGCTTCGTCAACGAACGCACTTTGGAGACAACGGCGCGCCTGGATCAAATCGCCAAGGACATCGGCACTACCGTGACCACGCTAGCTGTGGCTTGGAGCAAGCAGCATGACTTCGTCGCTTCGACTATCATTGGGGCCTCCCACATCGACCAACTCGACGCCAGTCTCGATGCTGCCGACCTGGTGCTCGATGCCGAGACAATGGCGCGGATTGATGCGCTCGACGTGGAGATCCCCAATCCGATGACGGAGGACGGTCTGCGGAGATTGTAGCCCCTTGACCTACAACGCCGGCACTTTGGGCACCAGATGGATGAAGGTGCTCTCTTCGCCGAGCCAGGTTCCATCCCAGGCCCAGACATCCACTTCGGCACGGTCGGGCTCAGTGAGTCCAAACTCAGTCGCGATGAAGGCTCTCAGTTCTGCCACAGCGTCTTCGAACTGCTGACCAAGCAATTGGTGCTCTTCAACGCCGAACACGCGCACGGCTTCGGAATTCACAAAGGTGATCACGCCGGTGCGGTCCAGAATCAGGACGGCGCCTCTTGTGTGTTCGCTCAGTGCGGCCAAGGCCTTGCTGAGTTGTTCGGTCTCCCGGTTTGCCAACTCGGCCCGGCGACTGAGACGACGCTTCTCGATCGAGTGCCGCAAGGCCCGTACGAGTGTGTCGGAGGTCGCATGCTGGGTGCCGATCACTTCCACCTTACCGCTGAGATAAAGGGACTTCAGCCCAGGGACTTCCAGGTCATGCAGAATGAGGAGAACGCCACAGGTGAGGTCGGAATTGTTGAGCCAGCGAACGAGCTCGGGATCGCCACCGATTCCTTCAAAATCGATCACCACTCCATCTGGAGATTGGGTTTCCAAGTGCTCCTGGAGTTCGGAGAAATCGCGGAACACTTCCACTGCCGCACTGGGCAATTCATTGGCAATCTCGCTCGACAAACGATCCGGATCGCGCTCTACCACTGCGAAGACAAGGTCAGTCATTTGGGCTTCCTGGTATGTATTGGGGGGTATGTCTTGTTAGGCGGTGGCAGGGGCTCCTTTATTCAGTGGGCAATCTTGTTAGGGTCAAGTGGAAAAATCGGTATTTTTACAAGGTTAGGGAGGGGACGTCACACGCTCAGATTGAAGGTGTGGAAGTCCTTTCCGCTGGTCGTTGCGCTGACATAGCCGGCGCGGATGCAGAAATCGCCAAATCGCTCGCCGTCTTCCCGCTCGCGGGCATAGGCAACGATGATCGGCCGTAGAAGTGGCACGATCTCATCGGATTTTACGGATTGCTTGTACAATTTGTTCAGCCGGTCTCCACAAAACCCTCCGCCCAAGTAGACATTATACGTACCAGGGCCGCGTCCGACGAACCCAATCTCACCAATGTAAGGACGGGCGCATCCATTGGGGCAACCGGTCATGCGGATGGTGATGGCGTCGTGGGCCATGCCTTCTTCTTCGAGGATCGCTTCCAGATCGCCAACCAGGTCCGGCAAATAGCGTTCGCTCTCGGCCAGGGCCAGGCCGCAGGTCGGCAGGGCCACGCAGGCCATGGAGTTCAGCCGAAGCGCACCGCGCTCATAGCAGTTCGCCAGCTGATACTTCTTCAGCAGGGCTTCGATCTTGGGACGTTGTTCCGGAGTGATATTGGCGATGATTACGTTCTGATTCGCCGTGAGACGGAAGTCCCCGGTGTGCACCTTGGCGATCTCCCGCATTCCCGTGAGGTAAGGAGCGCCGTCCCGATCGAAGAGGCGACCGTTCTGGATGAAGAGAGTGAGGTGGCTATTGCCATTGGGATCCTCCACCCAGCCGTAGCGATCTCCGTTGTCGGTGAACTCATAGGGGCGTGCCGCTTCCAGGTTGTAGCCCAGGCGCTCTTCCACATGGGACCGGAACCAATCCAGGCCGTGGTCTTCGATGGTGTATTTGAGACGGGCATGCTTCCGTTCTTTCCGGTCGCCAAAATCCCGCTGCACAGTCACCACTTTCTCGGCGACATCGACAGCCTGGTCGACCCGGCAGAAGCCCATGACTTCGGCGAGGCGGGGATAAGTATCCTCATTCCCATGGGTCATGCCCATGCCACCGCCGACCGTCACATTGTAGCCGATGAGCTCGCCATCCTCGACGATGGCGATGAAGCCAAGGTCATGCGCAAAGATATCCACGTCGTTGCTTGGGGGAACGGCGACGACAATCTTGAACTTCCGCGGCAGGTATTGACGCCCGTAAATCGGTTCCTCATCCGGTTCCTGGGTCACTTTGACCTTCTCACCGGAACCATCGTCCAGCCAGATCTCGTGATAGGCACTGGTGCGCGGGGTGAGGTGATCGCTGACGAGACGCGCCGTCTCCAGCACCTCGGCGTGCACCTTGGATTGGAACGGGTTCGGATTGCACATCACGTTGCGGTTCACGTCTCCGCAGGCCGCGATGGTATCGAGCAGCGCGTCGTTGATCTCCTTGATCGTCGTCTTGAGATTGGACTTGATGACGCCGTGGAACTGAAACGCCTGACGAGTCGTCAGCTTCAGGGTGTGATTGGCGTATTCCGTGGAAAGCCGGTCCATCTCCAGCCACTGCTCGGGTGAGCAAACTCCGCCAGGAACACGGACGCGGATCATGAAGGAATAGGCGGGTTCCAGCTTCTGCTTGCGGCGTTCCTTACGGACATCGCGGTCGTCCTGCTGGTAGATGCCGTGAAACTTGGTCAGCTGGGTATCGTTGGCGGAAAGCGCTCCGGTGGAACGATCGGCCAATCCTTCGAGAAGGGTTCCACGCAGGAAATTGCTATCCACCTTGATCGATTCATTGCCGGAGAGGGCATTGAGATCCGTGGAATGCTGAGGCTTGGGGGAGGGCTTATGCTCGGCAGTCACAGTGGTTTTGGGGCTCTTGGTGCGGGGTGCCCGCTTTTTGGCGGTAGCCATAATTCAATTCAGGGTTGGAATCACAATTAAGTTGCGTGCTTTACTTAGGATTACGATACTCTCGGCGGAAACCTTGGATTTTGCAACCGCCAGTCTATGAAACTGCCCCTCAAATTGGAATACGCCTGTCGGGTTTTGATCCAACTTAAGCCTACTTTCGTGTCCAAGGAGGTGCGGCGGGTGGAAGAATTGGCCGAACTGGAGCAAATTTCACCCAATTATTTAGTCCAGATTCTCAAGGATTTGCGACATCACGGCCTGGTTCGCAGTGAGAGAGGGAAAAATGGCGGCTATACGCTGCTCATGAATCCGGAGGAAATCACCCTGTATGACATTGTTCGAGCGACGGAGGGGCACCTTCTGCAGGTCAATGGTGACGAAGATGGCGAGTCCGGTCATGCGACGGTGGAGTTGTGGCGCGCTGTGTTTGGAAAGATCGAAGAAGAGCTGAAGAGCCACAAGCTGTCGGACATGGGGGAGGACGGCGCAGGCCCCATGTATCACATCTAGAATTGAAAGTGCTTCAGTGCGTGGCGGCAGTAGGAAGGTAGTAGAACATCACCGCGAGCACGGCATATACGGAAAGTAACAGAACGCCCTCCAGCCAGTTGGATCGGCCATCATCGGCGATCTGATCCGTGATCGCGACGGCGGCAGCCACGGCCAGCACTTCGGGAATCGTGAAGACCAGGTCAAGGGTGTCCGGGCCAATGAGGTGACTGAGGAAGACGAGGACCGGGGCAACAAAGAGGGCCACCTGGATGCTGCTGCCAATCGCAATGCCAATGCTGAGATCCATCCGATTCTTCAGCGCCATGAGAATCGCCGTGCTGTGCTCGGCCGCGTTCCCGATGACCGCGACCACGATGACGCCAATAAACACCTCGTTCATCCCCATGGATTCCGCTGCGCCTTCCACGGAATGAACCAGCATTTCGCTGACCCAGGCGACCAGGGCGGTCGCGATTCCCAAGACCGTCAGCGCCGCCCAGGCGGGCCAGATCTCCGAGTGACCGGGCTTGTGATCGGCTCCCGTGTTCTCATCGATACTGTGGCCGTGGCCCGCAAAGAGGTGGCGGTGGGTCTTGAGGGAGAAGAGCAGGCCAAGGCCGTAGGTAATGATAAGAATGATGCAGATCGCCACGCTCATATCGTGCTCCGCGGCCACGCTTTCCGAGTGAGAATTGACCAACGCATGGTGGAACACCGCCGGTGCCAGGAAGCCCATGGCGGCAATCGTCAGCAGCGTGGCTTGCGCCTTGGCTCCCGTGGCATTGAAGCGCTGCTCTTTCTTCCGCAGCCCGCCGGCGAAAAGTGAGGCTCCCAGGACCAGTAGGATGTTGCCAATGATCGAACCCGTGAGGGATGCTTTCACGATCTCGATGTTTCCCGCTTTGAGCGCGACCAGCGCGATGATCAGCTCCGCGGCATTGCCAAAGGTGGCATTGAGGAGGCCTCCGACGCCGGCGCTGGTGCGCTCCGTGAGATGCTCGGTGGCCTGACCCATCCAACCAGCCAGAGGAATGATCGCGATGCAGGCCAGGATGAAGGTGACGGTATCGGCGTGGAATCCGTAGTTGGAGATCGCGCAGGCCGGAATCGCGGCCAACAACCAGTTCAATGAAGGTTTGCGGATAAACTCGAGCATCGGACCTGCCCAGACTGCCTGGGATTCCCAGTGAATCAACGCTTTGTTGATCTTGTCTAAGCTAAAACACGCAAAGTATGGCTTCACTGGCGATTCTTCCCTGGAAATCCCCGTCGCCTTTGCGTTTGCTAGATATCCCGGAGTGATGCAGAATCGAACCCCGCCTATGACGCCCGACTCAGACCGCGACATTTCAGAAGTTCTCAAGAAAGTCAGGCGGATTGAACTCAAGACTCGAGGGCTTGTCCGGGATGGCATCGCTGGCGCCTATCATTCCTGCTTCAAGGGAGAGGGGATCGACTTTGATGACTTTCGTGAGTACCAGCACGGCGATGAGGTGCGCTCAATCGACTGGAATGTCACTGCGCGCATGGGCATCCCCTTCGTGAAGAAATTTTCGGAAGAGCGGGAACTCACCGTGTTCCTCATTGTCGATGTGAGTGCTTCGAACAACTACGGAAGCCAGGACATGAGCAAACGGGAGTTGGCGGCTGAGGTCGCTGCAGTG
>JBHIXE010000091.1:0-15792 GCA_041984905.1 Verrucomicrobiales bacterium
CATCTCTACCAGAAAGGGCCGCATGGAGTGGGGCTCTTCTTGGGCGATCCGATTCCCTGTTCCCGCAACCGGAGCCCTTCGTCAACCAGCAAGCTGGCATCTGGCGAATCGATTCGGTGGGGTGAAGGGCCATCCCCCTCTCCCGCCGCCTGAGCCGCTCCGCCCAGGGGGTCCGGAGCCTTGAAGGGTTGGGCCACATTGGCGGGCTGGGAAGCTGGATTGCTGAGCGGCGGTGCCGGCACCGGAGTTTCAACCACTTCGTCAAAGCTTGCGACCTCTTCGTCCCTGTCCTTGGAAGTGCCGAGGATACTGGCGGCGGTTTCCTCATCGGCAAGAGCCGGATTCTGATTCCGCACGACGAGTTGGCCGTCAAAGCGAAAGAGCACGTACCAGAGGATCGCGAGCAGCTGAATGACTGCCAGGGCTCCGAGAAAACGGGTGAAGATGGAGTAGGTCGCACTCCCTCCTTCCGCATAGGTTTTGACGTTGCCAGGCATAAGCAAAAGCCTAAGGGCTCCAGAGAAAGTGTCAACGTCCGGCAGAGCGGTTGCACATTGCCGAAGAGGTGCCCAAAGTAACTGCCCTAACGAGGGGTCCGTCCTGTTGAGTCAACTGTCTATCCATCCCGTCGCTCTGCCCTTGGAGCCAGCAGAACTGTTCGCGCATTTGGCGCATCTGCCTGGCAGCGTGTTTCTGGATACCTCCAACGCCCAATCCTCCTCAGAGGCCATCTCTCTGGTCGCCTTCGCCCCCGAATCCCTCTGTAGCGGGCACCTCTCAGCGCCGGACGCACTGGACAATTGGATGCGGCGTCATCAGCTGGGAGATCTGCCGGACTATGGATTTCCCACTGGGGGAGCCATGGGAAGCATCGACTATGATGGCGCTTTCACCTTTGGTCTCTACCGCCGGTTGCTGGTCTACCAGCACCAATCCCGCACCTGGATTGATGTGGGCGGCCTCGCCCAGGACTTGCCGGATCTCACCGGCGATCCCCCGCAGCCCTTCTCCTGCATTCCCGATTTTCAGCCTGAAATGGACCAGGCCACCTACCTGCACCGGGTGCTTCAGGCCAAGGCATACATCGCAGCGGGCGATATCTACCAGATCAACCTGACGCGCCGGTTCTCTTCCCCCTGGACCGATGGCGCCTCAGCATATCCGCTCTATCAAGAGCTGCGCTCCGTATCACCCGTCTCCTATGCGGCTTACCTCAATCTTGGGAATCGCAGGATCTTGAGTTCATCGCCGGAGCAGTTTCTCCATATGAGCGGCCAACAGATCCAGACCCGGCCTATCAAGGGCACTCGACCCCGGTTCCGCGACCCGGAGCGGGACGAACGCTCCCGCTACGATCTGTTGACCTCCGAGAAGGAACTAGCTGAGCTCATCATGATCACGGATCTGGAACGCAATGACCTGGGGCAGATCTGTGAGTTCGGGACGGTGCACGCAACAGATCTCCTCAAGCTGGAAGCCTACGAACAGGTGTTCCACCTGGTATCGACCGTGCAGGGCCGCCTGCGACCGGAGCTCAGTCAGCTGGATGCCTTGCGGGCCTGTTTCCCGGGTGGATCTATCACCGGCGCGCCCAAGAAACGGGCCCGGGAGATCATCGCCGAACTGGAAACCACGCCTCGCGGCCTGTACACCGGCGCCATCGGTTACCTGGGTCTCAATGGCGAGAGCCAGTTCAATATCGCCATCCGCACGGTGGTGGAAGAAGCAGGGTGTATGCATTTTCACGTCGGCGCGGGAATCGTGGCCGACTCCAGTCCGGCCCTGGAATTTGAAGAAACCCAGCACAAGGCGGCGGGAATTCTGCAGAGCGTGGCAATGCTGGGGAACAATTCCGCTTTCTCTTTGCAACCCCATGGGAAAGAGTGAGTGTTAGGTAATCCCCCCATGGAACCCCAACCCCGATCACTCCAGTACTTGGATACCCCTCCCAAGGTTGATGATTCTGTGTTCGTTGCCAGGAACGCGATCATCCTGGGAGATGTGACCATCGGTGAAGAATCCAGCGTCTGGTATGGCTGTACCCTGCGCGGCGATATCAACCGCATTGTCATTGGCGCACACACCAACATCCAGGACGGAGTGATTGTCCACGTAGCGGATAAGTTCGGCACACAGGTGGGAGATTGGGTGACCGTGGGTCATCGCGCCATGCTTCATGCCTGCACCGTGGAGGATGAAGTATTGGTGGGAATGGGATCCATCATCATGGATGGGGTAACCGTCGGTGCTCGCAGCATCGTCGGAGCGGGAGCGCTGGTCACGCCAGGGACCGTCATCCCTCCGGGGTCGATGGTGCTGGGATCGCCCGCCAGGGTGACGCGTTCTCTCACCGAGGAAGAACAGGCCGGGATCAAGACCATGGCCATGCGTTATGTCTACACCTCACGGGAATATTTGAAACGGAAGAAGAATTAACCCATGTTAGAGGTGGGTTTACGCACCAGGATTGATGAGTAATAACGGGGTCCTCGAAATTGAAGTACGCGCCGTCCTCCCTACCAGTGGAGGGTGCGCGGTGTTCCTTGGCAACAACGAGAAGGTATTTGTGATCTATGTGGACCAGACCGTGGGGGCTGCCATCACCATGTTCATGCAGTCCACTCCCAAACCGCGTCCACAGACTCATGATCTGATTGCGGATATCCTCATGACCCTCGGCGCCAAGGTCGAGCGCGTGGTCATCAACGACTTTCATGACGGCGTCTACTACGCTCGCCTCATCATCAGCTGCGAAAACGAACTGCACGAACGCAAGATCGTGGAACTGGATGCCCGTCCCAGCGACAGCATGGCGATGGCCATCCAACAGGACGCCCCTCTCTATATCTCCCAGGATGTCTGGGATGAAGTGGAGGATATGTCCGAGGTGCTGCGCAAGATGGAGGAGCAAGGTTTTCAGGACGACGAGCCGCCGGCTCAGTAGTTTCAGTGCGACAGTGCGACAGTGCGACAGTGCGACAGTGCGACAGTGCGACAGTGCGACAGTGAACGGTTCGGACGCAACGGCCGTCCCGCAAGCGGAGGTCCTGACTGTTTACTGTCGCACTGTTTACTGTTGCACTGTCGCCCCCCCTCCCACAGCAGGGTTTACAGAAAATCGGGAAATATGGTAGGATCTCAGAATTCGTGGCGGGACTCTCCCCGTTGCACCAATCTTAAGACCCTATAATCTGCGATGAATCGAGCTAGAATCCCTTTAGTCGCCTTGCTCCTGAGTCTCTTTTGCTTCACCACCGCTTTTGCGGCGGACCAGGACTACAGTGCGATCTTTGAAGCTGGCGTGAAAGCCTACCAGGAAGGCGACTACGACACGGCCTACCTGCACTTCACCACGGTGCTACAGAAATATCCTCGGGACGCCAAGGTCCGGAACTACTGGTACAAGACCAAGTCAGCCCTGAAGTCGGGTGCTTCCAAGAGCAACATCGAAGGCCAGTTGAGCCAATTGGTGATCAAGGACTTTGAGGTCGATGGCGCAGACCTGGACTCCGTCTTTGATTATCTCCGGCAGAAGGCCACCGAGTTGTCTGGCGGGAAATTCACGCCCAACTTCATCTACCGCGGCACTCCCGAGGACAAGGCGGAGGCTCGCGTGACCCTCAAGCTGAGTTCCATTCCCATGGATCAACTGATCCGGTATATCGGGGAACAGACCGCGACCGATTTCCGCTACGAGCAGCATGCCGTGGTGGCGACTCCCAAGCGAATGACCCGAGAAGCCGAAGTGCCTGCCACGGAATTCGGAGCCGCGAAGAAAAGCCCTTTCTAACAGGCACCTTCCGGGTTTAGTGAGGCCCTCTTGACGGAACCCACGGCCATCATCACCGGTGGGCAAGGCGATCTTGCCCAAGCCATTGCCTCTCGCTTCCGGGCCTCAGGCTGGAAAGTCCTGGCTCCAGGACGCGCGGAGATGGATGTGTCGTCGGCCACGGCGGTGAAAGGATACTTTGAGGGCATCGAGGGGCCTATCGATCTGCTGATCAACAATGCCGGCAGCCTGGCCGATCAGGTCCTGCTCAAGATGACGGAGGCGGACTGGGACCGAGTGCTGGATTCTCACCTGAAAGGTGCCTTTCTCTGTTCCCAGCAGGCTCTCCGACGGATGCTCAAGCAGCGGTCCGGCCATATTGTGAATATCGGTTCCTACTCCGCGCTCTCACCGCCCCTGGGCCAGGCTAACTATGCTTCTGCCAAAGCCGGCCTCATCGCGCTGACTCAAAGCCTCGCCAAGGAAGCAGGGTCGCGTTCGGTAAGGGTGAACTGCGTGTTGCCAGGCTTTCTGGAAACCAAGATGACGCGGGATCTCCCTCTTGAGGTGGTGGAACGGGCTCGCAGCCAGCATGCCCTGGGTCGATTCAACACCCCGGAGGATGTGGCCAGGTTTCTCCTGACTCTTCAGGATCTCCATGCTGTGTCAGGTCAGGTGTTCCAGCTGGACAGCCGCATTGCGCGCTGGAGTTGAACTGAGGCCTCGCGCAGAGACGCGGAGGACTGGGTTGGAGTTCACGCTTCAGCGTGTGCGGAGCCCATTCGCTGCAGAGCCTTGGGAGTCTGTATTCTTTGGCCGGATTCTCCGCACACGCTGAAGCGTGAACTCCAACCGGGAGTCTTCGCGCCCATCTCTCGCAAGCGAGCGGGGACGCTCGCGCTCCGGCGTCCTCGATCCTCAGGCTTTGCCCACCTTCTCTCTCCCAACTCCTATTCTCTGCGCCTCCGCGTCTCTGCGCGAGGTTCACTGCCCAAGCAGCGCCCGAATCTGTTCCACCCCAAATCCTTCCAGGCTCTCCACGGCAGCGTCGGCCATGCCCAACTTCTCCAGAGGATGGGTCGTTGCCACGCCCACGACTTTCATGCCGGCTCGCTTCCCGGCCTCAATGCCGGCAAAGGCATCTTCAAACACGACGCATCGGGCCGGCTCGCGCTGAATCAGCTCGGCAGCCTTGAGAAACACATCCGGCTCGGGCTTCCCTCGCGTGACGTCTTCCGCGGCGGCAATCGCCCCAAAGAACCCTTCCAGGCCCGCCACGGCAATAACCGTATCGATATTCAGCCGCGAGGTAGACGACCCCACGGCACAGGGAATTTCCGCGTTCCGCAAGGACTCCAGTAACGCTCGTACGCCCGGCAACGGCTGAATGCCGGTCTCCCGCAACACTTCGCGATAGAGTTCTTCCTTTCGATCGCCCAGTTCCCGAATGCGCTGGGTATCCTCCGCATCCGCCCATCCAAAGAGTCCCGGGATGATGCTTTCATTGCGCATCCCAAAGGACTCCTTGAACAACTCACGAGTCATCGTCTTGCCCAGCTCCTCGGCGAGGAGGAACCAGGAGGACTCGTGCTGATCATGGGAATCAATGATGACCCCATCCCAGTCAAAGATGACTCCGATGTCGGATGCCATAGAAAGGAGCCCTAGTCGAGCCGTTCCATTTGCCAGATGCCGAGCGCTTGCCCGAACTGCTCGTTGATCGCCTGGGACATTTGATCGTCCACATAGATCACCTTGGGATAGTCATCGAACTCGATCTTGTGAATTCCGTCTTTGGGAGTCTGCAGGGCCGACTTGAGATCCGTCAGGGAATTGATCTGCACCTCATTCACCTTGTTGATGATGACGTTATTGATCCGCTCATAGCCGAGGGTGCTGGGCGTGCGGATGACCGCGCTGAGAATGACCAGCTTTTCCCGGCCTTCCTCTTCATACTGCCCCTGGTGAGCATGCGCATGCACCAGCTTGAAGGGCGCACGGGTCGGCCAACTGTCTCCCCAGGCCTTGAGATAGGGCAGGGTCAGTTCCTGGAAGATCAGGCCTCCCAGAATCAGGAAGCGAGGACCGCGATCATACATATACGGATCGATCAGGAATTCCTTCGGCATCTTCCGCTCCAGAGTCAGGTTCAGATCGACCGGCTCCCCATCGCGGATGACTTTGACCGCGAGTTCCTGCCCGACTTGAGCATCTCCTCGTACGAGGTGGCTGAAGTTCAGCTTGCCATACTTGGGGTGATCATAGTTGCCGCGCGAATCAATGGCGTGCCCGCCCACTTCCACAATGACATCGCCAATCTCGATGTTTCCTTCTCCGGCTGGTCCATCTTCGGATACACGACGCACATAGACGCCCCCTTCGTAGTCGTCCAGCTTCAGGTATTTGCGCAACTGATCGTCCAAAGTGGATGCGTAGCTGACTCCCAGGTTCGGGAAGCCGTCGTACTCTCCCTCGTCCAAATCATCCAGGAAGTGAGTGATCAACGGTGCAGGGATAATGTCGCTGGTCTGTTCCTTGGAACTGTAGCTCAGCAGGAGACCCACGAGATTGGGCCCCTTCATCACGGGCAAGGTAAAGCTGCCTTCCCGGTACTGAAGCGAACCGCGCATCACGTAGGTGAGGAAATAGGCGCCATCCACAAAATACCGGCCGACCGCCGCTTTCAGGATGGTGCCGTTGGTCCATGCCGGAGTGCCGTTGCTCTCCATCTGCCAGACCTGCACCTCATCCCCTGCCACGACACTGCTGTCGATCGTGAGGGGCGTCATGTCATCCAGGAACCCTGCACTGGCATCGTCCGGAGCCAAAAGCGCCAGGTTGGCCTCGTAGTCCACTCCTACGACTTTGGCCGTGGCCTTCTCACCCGTATCGGCTTTCTCCAGCTCGATGTAGGTGCTGTCCGCCACCATCTCCGCAGTGACGAGAACCCGGCGCCCTTCCACAATGGCGCCCAGGCCATTGCGAGCGATCGGATTGCCCTTCTCCCAGGGCCGAATGAAGTTGTAGCTCTGGTTCGTCGAATTGACCCGGACAATGGAGTTGGCCGCCACGTCTGGATTGGGCGCGGTCACGGAAGGCTGCATCGGGGAAGACAGGCCTTCGTTGCAGGACGTCAACAGTCCCGCCATCAAGCACAGGCTTCCGAGAAATAGAAAAGTTGGTTTCATTGGTCGATCTCCCTCGGTTCGTTGTTATTCGCCCATGATGGATTCCCCTAACCGGTGATCCAGAGGGATGTTGTATTTCTCCATGATCCGCTGCTGTGCGCTTTCGATCCGGGACCGCTCCAGCACAATGGGACGCCCCTCATCCGCCAGCTTGATCACATGAAACTCGGGGTCAGACTCGTCACTCTGGAAGGCCTCATACACATCCTTCAAAGTGCGGATCGTCCGGCCGTTGATCTCGTCGACCACGCGATGCCGGTAGGAGTCCAAATGCGTGTTGATCTCATCGGTGAGGATTTCGGTGAGAACCACAATCTGGGGTTTCTCTTTGTAGATCTCTTCCGAACTGAAGTAGTTATAGAGGTAGCGCACCTGGAGGTTGGTGATGTTGTGAGCCGCCATCATGTTCCGGTCCACGGGTTGGAATACAAGCCCGGCAAACATCACAAACTGCGGCTGCTCGTTGTATTGGTTCGCCTGAATCAGATAAGGCAGAAAACGTTTCAGGATCACCTCGAACTTCATGGGCTTGCCTTCCCGCAGGATCGCCAGCTCCACCTTGTCCCCCACATACTTGCGCTCCACGATTTCGTTCATGTTCACGCGGGCGCCCAGGATGTTGACAAATCCATCGCTCGATACGGGGAAGCCGTCGATCCCGACAATGATGTCGCCGGTCTTCAGCTCTTCCCCGGCCGAGCCCGCGCTGTCAGCGGATGCGAGGAACACGCCCAGGCCGTTGTTGGGTAGTTCCAGCGCCTTGCGTTGAGCGGGATTGACGATCTCAAAGTGAGACAGGGCCAGGTCGGGGTAGTAGTCGTACTTGCCATCCTTAACGTCATTGAGGAATCGCATGATCACCGGGATCGGAATCATATACCCCGTATTCTGTGCCACGCTGCCGCTATAGCCCTGGAAAGCCACCCCAACCACTTTGCCATCCTGGATGACCGGACCACCGCTGTTGCCAGGGTTGATCGCCGCATCCACTTGCACTGCCAGGTGGGAGTCCACTCCGGAGTGGGCATAGGTGCGAAAGTCGACCCGGGAGACGATCCCGCGCGTCACGGAAATCCGTTGGCCACCAATGGGATACCCGACCGCGGTGACGGCGCTGTCCAGGGGCGGAATGCCGCCAAATTTCAAGGGTTCCACGCCATCAAAAGCGCCGGGAGTCTTCAACGCCAGAAGGGCCAGGTCGCAGTCGTGGGCAATGTGCAGAATCTCCGCTTCATGAGGTTGCGGATCGTCCACCTTGCGGATGTAAAGCAGGCGACTGTTGCTGACGACGTGCGCGTTGGTGAGGAACTGGTTGGGGCCTACCAGGAATCCAGTGCCCGTTCCGCCTCCACTACCCCCGGCATTCCAGGGTTTCTCGTAGTTGGGCACCCAGGCTTCACTCTCGACCCGAACGATGGCGGTGTAGGCCTCTTCATTGAGACCCACCTGCTGATCTTCCGTCATGATGGCGGATCTCCGGGGAGGCGTCGCCACTGGCGGCGTGTCCCCTCCCTCCGTCGCCTCTTCCGAAGGTGGGGGCGGCGGATCGGCGGTGTCAGATCCTGGCAGATCGGCAGGTTCCTGGGCCCATACGAGACCGGAGAAACAGAATACGGCTGCCATGGCGGGCAACCACGTCAAATATCGGGGGATACGAAGCATGATCAGGAGCTAGGGGGCCAAAGTGTAGAGGTTATAGAGAGACGAAGCAAAGGTAATCCACCTTCAAATAGGACTGGTTAGACATTGAAGCGGAACTCCACAACATCCCCATCTTTAACGACATATTCCTTGCCTTCGATGCGCAGCTTTCCGGCTTCTTTGGCTTTTACGTGAGACCCGAGTTCCACGAGGTCGTTGTAAGCCACCACTTCCGCGGCAATAAAGCCACGCTCAAAATCCGTATGAATGACGCCCGCGGCCTGGGGTGCCTTTGCACCAGCGGGAATCGTCCAGGCCCGCGTTTCCTTTTCTCCCGTCGTCAGGTAGGTGCGCAGGCCGAGCAGGTGGTAGACGCCCTTGATGAGACTGGATACCCCGCTGTCCGTCACGCCCATGTCCGCGAGGAACTCGGCGGCTTCTTCCGGCGTGAGATCGCACATCTCTTCCTCGATCCGGGCGGAAATCACAATGGCTTCCGCGCCATGATGCTCCTGTGCGTACTGGCGAACCTTGGCGACCATCGGATGGCCGTCGGGATTCTTCTGGGTTTCCGCCAGCTCTTCTTCTGCCACGTTACAGGCGTAAATGGTCGGTTTGGAGCTCAGCAGGAAGAACTCCTTCATCACCGCCTTCTCCTCATTGGACAACTCGAGAGTCAGGGCGGGTTTGCCTTCGTCCAGATGCGGCATGAGCCGGTCCATGAGTTCGACCTCTCGCTTGGCTTCCTTGTCGCCCGTCTTGGCCTTCTTCTCCCGCGACTGGTAGCGCTTCTCGAGCGCCGCCATATCAGCGAGGATCAGTTCCGCATTGATGACCTCGATGTCCCGCAACGGGTCTACCGATCCCATTTCGTGAATGATGTCGTCATTCTCAAAGCAGCGCACCACCTGTACTACGGCGTCCACTTCCCGGATGTTTGCCAGGAACTTGTTGCCCAGGCCCTGCCCTTCGCTGGCGCCCTTGACCAGACCGGCAATGTCCACGAACTCGATCGCTGTCGGCACAATCTTCTGGGCCTTGGACAGTTTCGCCAGGACTTCGAGCCGTTCATCCGGCACGCTCACCACCCCCACATTGGGGTCGATGGTACAGAATGGGAAGTTCTCCGCCTGCGCCTTGCGAGTGCGCGTCACGGCATTGAAAAGAGTCGACTTACCGACGTTCGGCAGCCCCACGATTCCAGCTTGCAACATAGGATGGTGACCCTAGTGCCAAGCCCGATGCGCCGCACGTGAAAAGTTTGCGCCTCCCGACCCTGCCAGTAAGCTGGTGTCATGACCCCGCTCGATCAAATCACCGGCTATCTCCAGGTCTACCTCAACATCGACCGAATTCCCGACTATCCGAACGCCCTGAACGGGCTCCAGTTGGAGAACGCTGGCAAGATCACCAAGATTGCCGCGGCGGTGGATGCGCACTTGCCGGTGGTCGAGAAAGCCATCGCGACCGGAGCCAACCTTCTCATCGTGCACCACGGGATGTTCTGGAGTGGAGCGCAACCCTTGACGGGCCCCCTCTATCGCAAGTTCAAGCTCGCGATGGACAACGACCTGGCGATCTACAGTGTGCACATCCCCTTGGACGAACATCCGGATCTTGGCAACAACGCACTGCTCGCCAAAGGCGTGGGCCTGATCGATGGAGAACCTTTTATGCCCTGGAAAGGCGCGACCCTGGGCCTGAGGTTTGAAGTCGATCAGCCTCGAGAGAAGCTGGTCGCCAAGGTCAAGGAAGCGGTCGGTGGCAGCGAGGTCCATCTCTGTCCCGGCGGACCGGAACGCGCCCGGAACGTGGCCGTCATCACAGGCGGTGGCGGAGGCGAAGTGGCGACTGCCGCCAAGCTGGGGATCGATACCTTCATCACCGGCGAAGGCGCGCACTGGACCTACACCCTCGCCGAAGAACTAGGGGTGAATGTGATCTATGGCGGTCACTACGCCACGGAGACCTTTGGCGTGCGGGCCTTGTCCGAACATCTCGCCCAGAAATTTGGTCTGGAATGGGAGTTCGTGGATCATCCCACAGGTCTGTAGCCCCTCGCCCTCCGAATGTTCCCCAACATGCTGACCACGGCTTTCTTCCAGCGCACCCCGGAAGTCTGCGCCCGGGAACTGATCGGGAAGACGCTGCGCTGGGGAGGCTGCTCTGGAGTCATCGTGGAGACAGAGGCCTACGCCGAAGTGGGCGACGAGGCTTGCCATACCTTCTTCCGCCCCAGCGCCCGGGCTTTTGTGGAAGCACATGATGCGGGCGCGGCCTATGTCTATCTGAACTACGGGATGTACTGGCTCACCAATGTCCTGATCAAGGACGGTGGCTCGAACGGCTTTGTCCTGATCCGAGCCTTGGAGCCAAGGGAAGGTGTCGAGGTAATGAAAGAGCGCCGCGCCAAGGAGAAGCTTGCCGATCTCTGTTCCGGGCCTGGCAAACTCAGCATGGCGCTCGCGATCGATGGTCGCGACCACGGCCGGTCTCTGGTGGAGACGCCCCAGGCTTGCTTCGAAGACGGTCCCGAATTGGAAGTGCAGGAAGACCTGCGGATCGGCATCTCCAAATCGGAGCATCTGCCCTGGCGATTCCTCGCCCGGGACTCCCCTTACCTCAGCGTCAAACCTCGCCTTGTTTAGCTAGCGGAGTTTTAAGAGATTCTCCAAAAACCCAACAGAATCCGAATTCTGGGCGGCTATCTTCATCAAGCGGTAGCCAACAGGGTCGTCATCAGGGTCAATCGACTCCGCCCAACTCTCAAGAAATGCCCAAAGGAGAACTCCCGACGACTGATAAACTCCAAAACTGTGTTCTCCAACTCCTCGAAAGCGTCCAAACCGATCGAACTGGTATTCCGCCCAAGAGGATGCAGGACCGTTATCGAATGCTCCGCCCTCGTACTGAAAGGTGAGGCGAATGATCAAGTCGGATCCTTCATACCGTTGAGTCCAACTAGTGTTAGTGTGGGTGACCATCGGATGCGCCATCACCCGAATGAAACCAAGATTGTCGCTAATAAAATCTACAGCATTTTCAGTTGCTGAGGACTGAGCATGGAGTGTTGGCACCAACAACCCCAACGCCATGACGAGAGCCGAAATCGATTGAGAGAGCTGCAAGAGTTTCATGCCCAAAACGTATATGCCGGGCCAGTAAGAATGCCAATTTTGATTTCTAACAATATCGCTCCAGAACTTCCTTGAATAACCCTTCTCATAGACTCGTCTTTGCCCTTGGCGTGATCTTGCTC
Source organism: Verrucomicrobiales bacterium (assembly GCA_041984905.1). Lineage (GTDB taxonomy): Bacteria > Verrucomicrobiota > Verrucomicrobiia > Verrucomicrobiales > DEV007 > JBHIXE01. The sequence continues at coordinate 11,858 of JBHIXE010000091.1, forward strand.
GCCTCGGCTCAGACTGGAGCAGCTCACCCAGCTCATGCCGCGGAGTTGGAGCATCCCTACGTGGGCGGATTTGAGCGGTTCTTCGCGGATATCGACCCACCCGAATACCTCGCCTTGGGAGGCAGGCTTCTCCTCAACGAACTGAATTGCGTGGCCTGTCATACGCCACCGGATTCGATGCGGGAGGAGTTCACCGGTGCTCCCGGACCGGAGTTGCGGGGAATCGCCAACCGGATCCAGGATCCGTCGGTCCTGCAACTGCTGCTCCGCAATCCGCGTTTCCTGAAGCGAGGCACGACCATGCCGAGCCTGTTCGCCGCCGCAGACCGGGATGAAGCGGAGATGGAAGCGCTCTTCCATTATCTCATGAGCCTGAAAGCACCCTTGCCGGAGGCACAGACTCAGGGCGATGCCGCTCGCGGTCAACAGCTCTATCACACCGCCGGCTGCGTGGGCTGTCACGCGCCGGGCAAGGAGTATTTCCCGCCCGGTTGGCCCGAGGAAACGTCGATGGACATGCCGGGCATAGCCTCCGCGCCCATCGCCCTGGCGACCTTCTGGCCGGAATCCTTCCTCACCTCTTTCCTCATGGATCCGGCGCACTCTCATCCCGCGGAGCGCATGCCGGATTTCGCCCTGTCCGAACAGGAAGCCGCGGATATCGCCGTGTATCTCCGCATCAACGAGACCACGGATCCACCTGGGTTACCGGCGTTTGATCTGGCGTTGGCCAGGCAAGGTGCCGCGCTCTTCTCCTCCAAAGGTTGCGCCGCCTGTCACGATACGGGCGAAGGGCTCGAGCCCATGAAAGCTTCGCCCCTTCTCCTGCTGGAAGCGCTACCGGTTGGTTGCCTCTCCGAGAAGCCAGAACCAGGCGGGCTGCCCCACTACTTCTTGAGCCCGCTCCAACGAAAGGCGCTTCAACTCGGGATTGCCTCTCTCGCGGAATCCACCGAGCCGTTGCGCAGCCCTCTCGAAATGACGCTCCTGCGGCAGGATTGCTATGCCTGCCACACCCGGGAAGATCATGGCGGCCTGGAGGACGCTCGCCTTCCCTATTTCGCCACGTTGCCGCCGAATCTCGATGGCCTGAGTTCGCGGCGCAATGAGGAAGAGTTGTTCCAGATTCTGTCCCGTGATTCGCTTCCAGAGCGTAATCTGGAGTTGAAGGTGTGTCCGGTGGTCTTGCCCCCGGAAACGGCCGAGAGGATCATCGGGCAGTTCCTTGAGTAGGTCTCTTCTACAGCTTGCAGTGCTTCGAAATCCTCACGGATTCCGCTACATTTCCCGACAATTCTACGGCCGATGGTAGGGCTCCCCTCGCTTGATGGTATAGCAGCGATAGAGCCCTTCCAGCACGACGACCAGCGCGAGTTCATGCTGCAAGGTCAGTCCGCTCAGGCTCCAGACTTCCTCGCAAGACTCTCGCAGGTCCTTGGTATGCCCATCCGCCCCACCGAGAATCAGGCTCGCGGACTTCAGACCATCGAGCTCCCACTGGTCGATCCGCTCCACCCATTCCTCGGTGCGAATGGATTTGCCGCGTTCGTCCAGGCAGATCCGCAGGGTTCCTTCGGTGGCCTTGAGCAGGCTGGCGCTCTCGGCCTCCTGCCCATCCGCTTTCACACTGACCGTCTCAACGGTCGCATAGCGCTTGAGTCGCTTGAGATACTCTTCGCAGCCCTGTTTGGCGTAGGCCAGTGAGGGCTTCCCGACGTATGCCAGCTTCCAGCGCACCGGAGGGATCGATCAGGCGAGCTTCGGCAGCAGGTAGCTGAGGAGATCAGAGATCGCCACGCGCTCCTGCTTCATGGAATCGCGTTCGCGAACCGTGACCGTGTCCTTGAACTCTTGCTTGCCCTCTTCCTCGCCCAGCGTCTCGAAATCAACCGTGACGCAGAAAGGAGTGCCGATCTCGTCCTGACGACGATAGCGCCGGCCGACGGCACCACCTTCATCGTAGAACACCGCCATGTGGGGCTGGAGAATCTTCTGGATCTCACGAGCCTTCTCCACGAGTTGCGGGTTGTTCTTGAGCAGCGGAAAGATACCACACTTCACCGGAGCGATCCGGGGATGGAAATGCATCACGGTGCGCACGTCCTGCTTGCCGCTTTCTTCATCGGTGATGGTCTCCTCGTCATAGGCCTCACAGATGAGCGCGAGCACAGTCCGGTCCACCCCGGCGCTTGGTTCCACCACATGCGGAATAAACCGTTCCTTGGTCTCTTCATCCAGGTATTCCAGCTTCTTGCCGGAGGCGTTCTGGTGCTTGGTGAGATCGTAGTCCGTCCGGTAAGCAATCCCTTCCAGCTCCTGAATCCCGAAAGGGAATTCGTATTCGATATCGTAGGTCTTCTTGGAGTAATGCGCCCGTTCGCCGTCCGGCACATCCAGGATGTGGAGCTTGGAGCGCGGAATGCCAATGTCCTCGTAGAAGCTGAGGCGTTCCTCCAGCCACTCGTCGCAAAGCCGCAAGCCATCGTCCGCATGGCAGAAGTACTCGACCTCCATCTGCTCGAATTCACGGGAGCGGAAGGTAAAGTTGCGCGGGTTGATCTCATTCCGGAACGCTTTCCCGATCTGGGCAATCCCGAAAGGCAGCTTGGTCCGCTGGGTATCAAAGACGTTCTTGTATTGCGAGAAGATGGATTGAGCCGTTTCCGGACGCAGGTAAGCGGTCGCGTTCGGATCATTCTCATCCGCGGACGCGCCCACCGTGGTCTTGAACATCAGGTTGAAGGCGCGAGGCTCGGTGAGGAGCGAACCCGTTTCTGGATTGTAGCGGGTGGAGTCGGTCACCTCTTCGGTGCGCTCCCCTTCCAGCTCCAGCTTCTTCGGGGAAATCTGCTTATCGCTGAGGAATTGGGCGTAGTATTCCTTGGCCGTCTTGCGGGTCTTGTTCTCGTCCCAGGTGGCCAGTCGCAGCACGGAGTACGGCTTCTCGACCGACCAGCCGCTCTCTTCATGCCTGGCGCCCGTGAAGTGGAATACCGTGCCGGATTGTGGTGCGACCTGATCCGCGCGAAGCCGTGCCTTGGTGAGCAGGTCATCGCACATCGGATCGTTGAAGGTATCCACGTGACCAGAAGCCTTAAGCACGGAATGATGCGTCAGGATGGACCCGTCCATCCCGAAGATGTCATCGCGATTCTGCACATTGCGGCGCCACCAGTAGTCCTTGAGATTGCGCTTCAATTCCGCGCCCAATGGACCGTAATCCCAGCAGCCATTCAGCCCGCCATAGATCTCTGCGGATTGAAAAACGAAGCCCTTTTTCTTACAAAGGCTGACGATTTTCTCCATGGATTTGGGAGCATTGGAATGATCGGCCATGAGTCTGGGGTGGTTTAAAAATAATGGTCAGGTAAAGAGGTGGCGCCCAACGAACACTCAGCCATCGGGGAAGCAACTGAAATCCTTCCCACCCAGCGGAACAACTTGTCGTTGGCATCCGTCAAAGGTCTGTTACCCTTGAGGAACCCACTAGTATCCCGTCATGGCGACCACCTGGCAAGACAGCAATCCGAACTCCAAAGGCTATAGTTGGTGGATTTCCCTCGCCGTCTTCCTGTCGCTCTTGCTGCACCTGATTCTGTTCATCGTTTTGCAACGGGTGGAAGTCCTCCAGAGCATGCGCTCCTACAGCGGCACGGAATTTCAGATGCCAGCCCGGGAACAGCACTCCGTTTCTGAGGAGATCCTGCGGGAACTCTGGCGGGAGGAACAGCCCGTGCCGGATGACAAGGCGCCGGCCAAGGAGAAGCTCCTGGCTGAGGATGAGCCGGAAGAGTTGATGGACATTGATGAGACCCTGGAAACCATCAAGCTGACCCCGGAGATTGATAAGATTCAAGGAATGATTTCGGCGGCGGACGCACCGACCATCGCGGAGACCAGCATGGATGCCGTGTCAGAGGAGATCAATTTCGATA
>JBHIXE010000092.1:0-15746 GCA_041984905.1 Verrucomicrobiales bacterium
TCTCGGATAGGCTCCGCGCACGCTGAAGCGTGAACTCCAACCAGGGGCTCTGCTCTCTACAGACGCCGGCGAGCGAGCCGCTCGCGCTCCGACAACGAGGCTTCGCTACTCTGGTTCCCCCTATGAACCAGACAGGGCCCACACGCTTTCGCACGCAGGCCCTGAAGGGTTTCCCTACCTTACTGGTCCCCTAAAGTCATTACAGCTTCTTGGGGCGATGGTTCCGATACATGGGGTTATCGTCGTAGAGCCCCTCGTAACAGCGGTCCTTGAGATAATCCATGCGACGGAGCCGGTGGACTTCGCCTCCGGGTGTCAGGATGAGTTGCTCGTCCTTGCCGAGCCCCAGGATGTCCTTGGAGCCATAGCGACCGCCCATGAGGGTCACCATGCTATCAGCCATCTCGTGGTTGGTCAGGCCGAAGGTCTGGATCACCCCGCAGTTGTCCATGATGATACCCCCGTCATCGCCGTAGATCTGGGTCAACTGGCGGCGGGACTGCCAGAAGGTCCAGGTGCGGATGCCGTAGCTGCGCAGGAGCGTGATGCTCTCCAGCAGCGAGTTCATCCGGCCCAGCTGAGCGGCTTCATCAATCATGAAGAGCGTCGGGATCTCCGGTCGCGCTTCGCGATGCTTCACCAGGTTCAGCAAGGCGCTGATCCAGGTGCGCAGGAGAATGCGGTGCGTCACCAATCGAGTCGGTGGCAGCACGATGTAGATGGTCATGGGCTCGCCATCCTGGAAGGCTTTCAAGTCGAAAGACGTCGTGGTCACAGCATCCACTACCCGGGGATCTCCCAGGATCGTGAAGTGCTGCTGGGCTGTCGCCAGAATGCTGGAGCGGCAGCGATCCTCCGTGGAGACGAAGGAGGCCATGTTCTGGTAAGACTGCTTGGGCAGCTTATCCTTGTGGGTATCCAGAATGGTCGCCAGCTTGTAGACGACGTCATCGCATTTGAACAGCTCCCGCAGTTTCGGCAGGTGCCGTTCTTCCGGTGGCGCGACTCCGAGGACATAGCCCGCGACGCCTACGATGAGGTCGTCACTGGTCACGTCCCAGAACGGGTCTTTGGAGAAGCTTTTGTCGTGGTCAGGGTGGAGATAGGACGGCACCTGCAGGGAGAACTCTTCCACGCTCATGTCCGTGTAGGGCAGGATGTCCAGCGGATTGAGCGAGTCGGACTTCATCTTCGTGACGCCAAAGGGATCCAGCACCAGGACGCGGTTGCCAAGCTCGCGGCGGCGACGCGCTGTCACCTGGGTCGCTTCCCCTTTTGGGTCGATCACGACCATGGAACCGGGCCAGGTGAGGCAGGCGGGGATGATGGCGTTGCGGCCTTTACCTGCGCCGGTCGGAGCCAGGGTCAGCAGGTGGGATTCAGGATCCTTGATCTTCCAGGGTTTCATCCCCCTGGAGGAGGTGCGCTTGTTCTGCGCTTTCTCCTGGAACCCGATCGGATTCCGGGAGGTGACTGGTTTGGTGACCCATCCCAGTTGAAGGTCCGTCGTTGAAACGGATGTGGTTGAGGAAGGCATCTTCGTAGAAGGTCAATAGTTAGAGCATATCTTCAGGTTGCATTGGTTGTTGGGGCTGGGTTTGGCGACCTCCGGCAAACGCCTGGGGTCCGCACTGGAGGTTTTGGTTGGCGGTTCGACTCAGATGAAGTGTGGCGAGAGAAGTCGCGGAGGGGTCGATGGAAGGACCGATCTTGAGCTATCTGCCAGGAGCTGCGTCCGGGTCAGGAAGTTTGACGAAAAAGCCTCGAAATAATTGGAGGAATTCATGAGAAAATCTTATATATCGCACTTTTGGTATAAATGCGACATCGACCTCTAACACATTCTACCGCCCTTTCCCCTATTTCACGGCAGGGTTCGTCATTCCGGAAAATCGTTTTCGATTTGCACGGCCTGCGTCCCGCCTTTATCAAGATGCCACATCCATGAATCCTCTCATCTACAAAGTCATCCACCTCCTTGGCATCATGGGCGTCTTCACCGCCGTGAGCGCCTTGATCATGCAGGGCGCCTCCAGCCCTAATCGCAAACCGATCATGATCGTGCACGGTGTCGCCTGGTTCCTGGTGATGCTGGGAGGGTTTGGAATGCTCGCTCGCTACGACATCCCCTTCTTTCACTGGTGGACGCTGTCCAAGCTGGCAATTCTGGTGTTCTTCGGAGCCGTTCCCGTGCTGGCCAAGAAGGGCCTGCTCAAAGACGTTCCGGGCTGGGGCATCATCCTCGCCGTGGGACTTCTCGCCGCGATTCTCGGCGTCTTCCGCATTTACATGGTGCCCGTGGTGGCACCTTGACCACCGCTCGGAGAGGCTTCGCTTAGGGCTACTTCTTCCGTCTCGCCATGATGAAGGAACGAACGGCGAAGATGGTGTAGACCAGGCATACCAGCGTCATTCCTGAAATCAACAGAGTGGAAGCAGCGCTGAAGTCCAGTTCTCCTTTCGCTGCCACGGGAATCAGTCTTCCAGTGCCTGCCAGAGCGCCCAGGAAGGCAAACACCACAGCAATGTGCATTCCCACCTTCACGCTCTTCAGCGCGATCAAGGCTCCGACGAGCATCAGAATCCCCACAAAGGCAGGTATGGCTGCCGTGATGGATTGTTTGGAGGCACCGATCGCCTCCCAGCCAAAGTAGCCCAGGCCTCCCAGGGCAATGAGAAGAGCGGCGGAAACGAAGGTCAGGTTTTTCATCAGTGGGTCAGTGGGAATGGGGTTGCAAGGGGGATGAGGCATCGCCTCGCATCTTGGTCATCTCCCAAGTAGAACTGTTGAAAATGAAACGCCGGCAATCTGCGATTTGATATGACGAATCGCCCCCTGCACGAAAGACTGGGGCTACAGATCTCCCCCTCTTGCTGCTGGGTGCTGTTGAGCGAAAGCATCAGACCGTGCATTTCGTCGGAACAGTAGTGCAACGAAACGACTTGAGAAGAACTGATGCTCCCGAGCCACAGACACCCGAGCAATCCGGAGCGACCGCGGTCATCACCCACAGAGTAAAGAAGGGCGAGCAGTCTGTTTATGAAGCGTGGCTGGACGAAATTGGCCCTCTCTGCCGCCAGGCCCCAGGCCACCTGGATGTGCAGATCATCCGGCCTATTCCTGGATTGACCGGCACTTACACGGTGGTCATGCGCTTCGATTCCCACGAGAACCTCGCCAACTGGCTGCAGTCTGATCAACGCAGAGCGCTCATCGACAAGGTCCGGCCAATTCTTTGCAATGAGGACGACTTCTTCATCCGCAGTGGTCTGGATTTTTGGTTCGCGCCGGAGGGCGCGCCTGCGCAGGTTCCCGTGAGGTGGAAGCAGTTGCTGATTACCTGGTCGGCGATCTACCCTCTGGTCTTGTCTTTGCCTCTGATTGTCCCGCCAATCATCCACCGCCTGGGTATCCCATCGGTGCGCTATCTCGACGCCCTCTTCGTAAGTGGAGTCGCGGTATCGGTCATGATCTATCTCATCATGCCTCGCTACACCAAGCTTGTGCAACGCTGGCTCTTTCGCTGAGAAACCGGTATCCCCTCAGGGACCGAAACGCTCACCGAACAGGAAGCAGGTTGACAGCAAAATAACATGCATTTTAAATGCATGTTAACAACGGTACACTCTCATTCTGTGATCCTTACCCCCAGCCACGCTACTCTTTGCCATATGATCTCGCGTTTTTTCCTGGCTACCATCATTCCATGCTCATTGATCACTTCCCTATTTGCAGTGGAAGGCGAAGGACCAGAGCCGTTGCCAAAGTTCACCGAACCTAGCTCTTTGGAAGAGGCCCGCAGTCGCGCCCGTCTCCTGAATGAGGCAATCAGCGGCGCTCTTCAGGTGATGCACCGCGATTTCTTTGAGTCGGATGGATCCTCGCTCATTCCCTCTGCTTCTTTGGAAGATGTGTTCGATGTGATTGAATCTGAGTGGGGCGTCTCCATTCGTTGGATGGCGGTCAACGCGAAGGTGATGGATAGCGATCACAAGCCTGAAGATGCATTCGATAAGGATGTCGTCCGGGCCTTCACCAAAGGACTTCTCGAGATCGAACACGCCGACGCCAACAGCTATCGCTATGCTGGAGCGATCCAACTCCACAATGAGTGCCTCAAGTGCCATGTCCCCTTTCGAACAAGCCTGGAGGATAGAGTCGCGGCCCTCACGATTTCCATGCCGTTGCAGGACAATGACGAAGGACCCTCGACCGATTGATGGGGACGCCCCTACCCTGGCTCTCTATCAGCAAGGCGGCAAAAAGCTCCCCTGGACGGCGGCAATTGGAAAACAGGTAGCCGCCGTAGAAGTCATCCCCCACTCCGCGCGCCTGATCCTTCAGTTGTCCCAACTCAGCTCTGCTGATGCTGGCCAGATCTGGATCTCCGCCCCGTGGACTCTTACCTCCTGCCTGGGATCGACAAGTTCCTCGCAGTCTAAAAGGGACGATGGCAGCAAGCCTGACCAGCTTGACTGGACTGGATTACAAGGAGCGAAGGTCACGGGGATCGAAGAAGACAATAACCGCCTCGATCTCATCCTTGGCTCCATCCGGATCTCTATGAGGAAGGAGTAGCCTTCAGGCCTGACAGATCACAAAGCTCCACCCAGTAGCCGTCGGGATCGATCAGGAAGATCTGCACCGCGCCATCCGGACGGGTTTGCGGACCGAGCACGATCTTTTCCCCTTTGGCTCGCAATTCCTCTTCGGCGGCCTGGATGTCCGGGACCTCGAAGGCGAAGTGCGCACCCCGGTGATGGGAAACCACCTTCACCTCGCCCCCGGCTAACAAATGCAACTCCCGGGTCGGGCCGAGCTCATACCAGGCCCCTTCAAAATCGAAGGCAGGCCGGGCCTTGGACTTGAGACCTAACACTTCCCCATAAAAACGCTTGCTCGCCTCCAGATCCGCGACATGGATCGCTACGTGGTTGAGATCCGTGATTTGCATGCCGCAGTCTTGGCGCGATTTCCGTCAATTAGCAATGTGCAAGTCGTTGCCATCCGTCACACCCCATCCTAAAGTCCGCCCCGTTAAATCAATCCCAAACGAATCGATCCTTATGAGCACCCGCATTGAAAAAGACTCCATGGGCGAAATGGAAGTCCCGGCCGAAGCCCTCTATGGCGCCAGCACGCAACGCGCCGTCTTGAACTTCCCGGTAAGCGGACGCGGATTCGGCCGCCCCATGATTCGCGCCATGGGCCTCGTCAAATGGGCCAGTGCGGAGGCCAACCTTTCTCTGGGCAAGCTCGATGCCGAGGTGCACAAGCTCATCACCCAGGCCGCGGAAGAAGTCACCGAAGGCAAGCTGGACCAGCACTTCGTCGTCGACATCTTTCAAACCGGATCCGGCACGAGCACGAACATGAACGCCAACGAGGTGATCGCGAATCGTGCGACCCAGATTGCCGGTCAGGAAGTCGGCTCCAAGAGCCTGGTTCACCCCAATGACCACGTAAACATGGGGCAATCCAGCAACGACACCATCCCCACCGCGATCCACATTGCCGTCGCGGAGTCGCTCAAGGATCATCTCCTGCCTCAGCTCGAAGCCTTGCAGGCGGCCCTGGAAGCCAAGTCCCGCGAATTCTGGGATGTGCTCAAGATTGGCCGGACTCACCTCATGGACGCCACGCCCGTGCGGCTCGGTCAGGAGTTTGGGGGCTATGCCCGCTCCGTGGAGAAGTGCGTGGATCGCGTTCACAAATCCATCAAGACGCTCCAGGAACTTCCTCTCGGGGGAACCGCCGTGGGCACCGGTCTGAACTGCCACCCGGAATTTCCTGGCAAGGCCATCGCGTTCATCGCGTCCAAGACCGGTATCGAGTTCGTGGAAGCTTCCAACCACTTTGAAGCTCAGTCCGCCAAGGAAGGACTCTGTGAAACCAGCGGTCAGCTGAAGGCGATTGCCGCCTCTCTTTTCAAGATCGCCAACGACATCCGTCTGTTGAGTTCGGGTCCGCGTTGCGGGATCGGCGAGATCCAATTGCCCGCCACCCAACCCGGCAGCTCTATTATGCCTGGCAAGGTCAACCCCGTGATGAGCGAGAGCGTGATGCAGGTCGCCGCCCAGGTGATTGGCAACGACGCCGCTGTGACCTGGGGCGCCGCCAACGGGAACTTTGAGCTGAATGTGATGATGCCGATGATGGCCCACAACCTCCTTGAGAGCGTGGAACTGCTCGGCAACGTGAGCCACATCTTCCGCGAGTTCTGCGTCAAGGGCATCACGGCCAATGAGGAACGCTGCAAGGACCTGATCGAGTGGAGCATGTCCATGGTGACCAGCCTCGCGCCGATCATCGGCTACGATGTCGCCGCCCAGATCGCCAAGGAATCCGTGGCCACCGGCAAGACTGTGCGGCAGATCTGCGAAGAGCGCCAGGTCTTGCCCGCGGATCAACTCACCGCAGCGTTGGATCCCCTCAGCATGACCGAGCCTCAGGCTTAGTCAGACTAGAACCGGTCCCAGAATTGCGCCCAGGCCTGGACGGCCCGATCCGTCCAGCTGGGTGGTCGTGGAGAGAGCATCAACACGCTGTTGGCGGTGTCCACCTTGGCGCGATAGGCAGGGTTCACCGCGAGCCATTGCTTGAGAATGGCTTCCGGCGTGACGTAGCCATCTTCATCAGCGATGGCTTCCTGAACCGGCTTCACGGATTGCTCCGTGGGCGTCGCCAATTCACTGACCTTGCCTTTCGAGGTGAAGACCGTGTTCACGCGGGTCGTGACGGCGAGACTCAACTCCATAGTCGTCGCCGCCTGCTCCATCAGTTCCATCAGGTTCGGATAAAGGCTCATGTCCGGCTGAAAGCGCACCGTGAAGAGATTCTCGTCCGAGCCATTGGGCATTCCCGGGAGTGCCGCTAGATCGAACCACACCCGCTTGCGCTCTGGGTAGAAACTCAAGGTCAGGGCGCCGGGCTTGAGGAGTGCGGGATCTGCATCCAGATGCACGGTTTGGAACATGGGACGGACGTCCATGGGCTTGGGAACGACCTCTGGATGGCCATCCAGGCCCAAGAAGAACTGGGGCGCCCAGCCTGATGGCGCGACTCGAGAGATCGCAAAGACCCCCGGAACCTCAGGGTTGATCCGCCAGTCCTCTCCGTGCCGTCCAATCAAGAGGGCTTCACCCGCCCCGGCAGCGGCGAACTGGTAACGAAATGCTCCCTCGATAATGGGCTGTTCGTCGGCTTCCAGGGATAGAGGTGTCACGATGGGGTTGCCACAGGGCACTTCAACGGCAATCGCCAGCGGCGTGTCGTGCCAGATCGCCAGATTTGCGCTGAGATAGCTGAGGCCGGACCTCTCCAGTCTGCCCTGTTGGTAACCGTGGATGTCTCCACCGCCGACCCGCCATTGGCAGCGAGCATCGAAGATCTGCAGGTTTTCGAGCCGATAGGCCGCGTCCCCTTCAAAGAAGAGTTGGAGCTGCGGGGACTTTGCATCTGAAGTGGTGGCCTCATCCAGAGCCCAGTCCTCGATGGATTGGTCAGGCAGGAGCTCCATCTGATGAGGGTCATAAAAACGAGCTCTTTTCTCTCCAGGGACCTTGAGTCCAACCGCTTTGAGTTGAACCCGCTCGCCTCCAGGAAGGGCAACTTCCGCCCCTTCAGCTAACAACCGGTCCGCCCCCAGATGTCCTCTCGGTCTTGGTCCAGGCACAAACTCCCGATCGATAAAGAGCGAGTCCTCGAACCGATGCACGGCGATGTGCAGAAACACGCGGGGCAACTCCGGGAAGACCACGGGGGTATGGCGCTGAGCCTGCTCCCAGTAGTCCAGCTGGGGATCCATGGGCGGACGAGGTTCAGCCGGAGAGATATGCCAGGGGCTCCGGTAATGGTAGTGCGCCGTAAAACCGGCAATGAGCACAAATGCCAGGCTTCCAAGAATATAGAATGCGATTCCCCGATGCTTCCCCTTCATCTCCGTGTTCTGACCAGCATACGCTCAGGAAAAGCTGGATCACCAGCGTAAGATTTCTCTAGGCTCCCACATGCTTGCTGAAAGCCCTCACCTTTTAGGGCGTGTTCTAGCATGGATGGATTCCCATCTTTCGCGGGCCAATCAACTACAACTCCGGAAATCCCCATTTCTTTCATGACGATGCTGCGCAACATCCCCATCTTTCTTGCCCTCCTACTTTCGACGCCGCTGCTCAAGGCGGCCGAGATGAAAAAGGAGGGAGAGGACAAGGCGATCAGCTTTTATTCGGACGTGCGTCCCCTCTTCCAGGCCAAATGCCACGGCTGTCACCAACCCGCCAAGGCCAAGGGCGACTACGTAATGACCACCTTCGAGCAATTGCTCAAGGGCGGCGAGACCGATGCGGCCATTATCGCCAAACACCCGGACAAGAGCTATCTGGTCGAGCAGATTGCCCTGGTCGATGGCAAGGCGGAGATGCCTCCGAAGGGAGATCCGTTTACGGCAGAGGAAGTCGCCTTGATCGAACGCTGGATTGCGGAAGGCGCGATTGATGACACGCCGGCCAATGCCGTAGAGCGCTATTCGCCGGAGAATCCCCCTATTTATGTGAAGCCTCCGGTGATCACTTCGGTGGATTATTCTCCGGACGGCAAGCTCATCGCGGTGGCCGGTTTCCACGAGGTGCTGCTCCATCATGCAGACGGTTCGGGTCTTGCAGGCCGCCTTGTGGGTCTGGCTGAGCGGATCGAAAGCGTGAAGTTCTCTCCCGATGGCAAGCGTCTCGCCGTCACGGGTGGTCTTCCCGAGCGGATGGGCGAACTCCAGGTCTGGGATGTCGAGAAGCGGGAACTGGATCTCTCCGTGCCCATGGGATACGACACGATCTATGGCGCCAGCTGGTCTCCAGATGGTTCCCAGATCGCCTTCGGGATGGGTGACAACACGGTGCGGGCCGTCAATTCCCAGACCGGGAAACAGGAGATGTTCATGGGCGGCCACAATGACTGGGTGCTCGATACCGTCTTCAACCAGACCGGCGATCACCTCATCTCCGTAGGTCGCGACATGACGGCCAAGCTGACCGAGGTGAAGACGGAGCGTTTCGTCGATAACATCACCTCCATCACTCCAGGAGCCCTCAAAGGCGGCATGAATTCCGTAGTGCTCCATCCCAAGGAAGATCACATCCTGGTCGGCGGCTCCGATGGCGTGCCCCAGATCTATCGCATCAAGCGGGAAACGGCCCGGAAGATTGGGGACAACGCCAACCTGATCCGCAAGTACCCAGCTCTGGAAGGACGGGTCTGGGCCACTGCCTTCCGCCCGGACGGCAAACAATTCGCGGCGGGCTCCAGCCTGAATGGCAAGGGCATGATCGGTTTCTACAAGTCTGAATACGACGCCACCATTTCTCCCGAACTGAAGAAGGCCATGGAGACCGCAAGGCGCAATGCGGACTCCAACCAGTCCAAGGAGCAACAGATGATTGATGAGTGGCAAACCCAGGGCGCCGAGCAACTGGCCGCACTCCGGTTTGATACCGCCATCTACGCCATGGATTACTCTCCCGACGGCAAGACCATCGTGGCCACGGGAGACGACGGCATCCTCCGTTTCATCGATACCACCACCTACAAAGTGACCAAGGAAGTGGTGCCAGTCGAAGTTACCGATCCCACCTCCATCGCTCAGGATCACCCCAATGGCGATGTTCATCCCGGCGTGGAATGGGACAAAGAGAAGCTCCCCAAAGGCATCGCCAAGCTGGAGGTCTCTCCCACCGAACTGCGTATTGATGGACCGGCTCGCTACCAGCAACTGGTGGTCACCGCCGTTTTGGATTCTGGCGCTCGCGCCGATGTCACTCGCATGGTGGCGCTCGAGACTTCCGAGCCCATTGTCAAATTCACGGAACGGGGCAAAGCACTGCCCCTGAAACCTGGTGAATCCGTGCTGACGGTCACCCTCGGTGAGAAGACGGTAACCGCCCCGGTGACGGTGACGGGCTTTGACTCCCCCATTCATCCGGACTGGCTCAAAGACGTGAACCCTGTAGTTAGCAAGATGGGTTGCAACATGGGAACCTGCCATGGTTCCAAGGACGGGAAAGACGGCTTCAAGCTCTCCCTCCGCGGCTACGATCCGCTCTACGACGTCCGGGCCTTCACCGATGATCTCAAGAGCCGCCGGGTGAACTACGCCTCTCCGGATGATAGCCTCATGCTGCTCAAGATGACCGGGGCAGTGCCTCACGAAGGTGGGCAGCTGACCAAGCAACACTCCACCTACTATCAAATCGTGCGCGACTGGATTTCCAATGGCGCCGAACTCAATCTCAAGACGCCCAAAGTCACCTCCATCGAGCTCTATCCCAAGAACCCGGTGATCCAGGAGATCGGATCCCGCCAGCAAATGCGGGTGGTTGCCACCTACGCGGACGGCACGTCTCGGGACGTCACCAGCGAAGCCTTCGTCGAGAGCGGCAACAAGGAAGTCGCCGAACATGATGACTACGCCCTCATGACCACCATCCGCCGGGGTGAGGCGCCTATCCTGGCCCGCTACGAGGGGGCCTATGCCGCGACCACCATCACCGTGATGGGTGATCGCGATGGATTCACCTGGATCGAACCACCGGCCAACAACCAGATCGACAAACTCGTCGCTGCCAAGTGGCAACGGCTCAAGATCCAACCCAGCCCGCTCGCCTCGGATACGGAGTTCATCCGCCGCATTTATCTGGACCTGACCGGTCTTCCACCAACCTCTGCGGAAGTGCGCGCCTTTGAAGCTGACAAGACTGCCAGCCGTGAGAAACGGGACGCCTTGATCGACAAGCTGATCGGCTCTCCCGAGTTCGTGGATTACTGGACGAACAAATGGTCGGACTTGCTCCAGGTGAACTCCAAGTTCCTCGGAGCGGAAGGCACCAAGCTGTTCCGCGACTGGATCAAGGAGCAGGTGGCGGCCAACACTCCTTACGATGAGTTCGTCTACCAGATTCTCACCGCGACGGGTTCCAACAAGGAAAACCCGGCGGCTTCCTATTACAAGATCCTGCGGGAACCGGACGCCCTCATGGAGAACACCACCCACCTCTTCCTGGCGACCCGGTTCAATTGCAACAAGTGCCACGATCACCCCTTCGAACGCTGGACCCAGGATCAGTATTACGAAACCGCGGCCTACTTCGGCCAGGTGGGCTTGAAGCGGGACGGTAAGAACGCTCCAAAACAGAATATTGGGGGAACCGCCGTGGAGGGCGCCAAACCTCTCTATGAAATTGTCGAAGACCTGACCGAAGGCGAAATCCGCCACGACCGGACGGGAGAGATTCAACCTCCCGCATTCCCCTACGAAGCGGATCTGGCTCCGGTCAGCTTCCAGGAAAAGGGCAACCCGACCCGCCGGGAAGAACTGGCCGCCTGGATCACCAGCCCGGATAACCAGTATTTCGCGATGACCTACGCCAACCGTGTCTGGGGTTATCTCCTTGGCACAGGGGTGATCGAGCCTCTGGACGATGTGCGCGCTGGGAATCCGCCTTCCAACCCGGAGTTGCTCAGCTACCTGACCAGCGAGTTCATCAAGAGTGATTTTGATGTGCAGCAGCTCATGGCGCTGATCTGCAAGTCCCGCACCTATCAGTTGTCCATCAAGACCAACCAGTGGAACGAGGACGACGAACAGAACTTCAGTCATGCCAAGGCCAAGCGCCTGCCTGCCGAAGTGCTTTATGACGCCGTCTATGCCGTCACCGGAGCGGTTCCCAACATTCCTGGCGCCGGAAAAGGAGTGCGCGCCAGCCAACTATCCGATGCCAAGCTGGACCTGAAGAGTGGGTTCCTCGCCAATCTGGGTCGTCCCGCTCGAGAAAGCTCCTGTGAATGCGAGCGCAATGACGATCTGCAGATGAGTGCCGTCATGGCCTTTCTCTCCGGCCCGGCCGTGGCTGATGCAGTGGGTGCGGAAGAAAGTGC
The DNA here is from genome assembly GCA_041984905.1 of Verrucomicrobiales bacterium. Taxonomy (GTDB): domain Bacteria; phylum Verrucomicrobiota; class Verrucomicrobiia; order Verrucomicrobiales; family DEV007; genus JBHIXE01. The sequence continues at coordinate 11,924 of JBHIXE010000092.1, forward strand.
CCTGGAGAAACTCGTGAAGCAGGAACCCGATGACGAGAAACTGATCCGGGAAATCTACTATCGCGTCTTAAACCGCGCCCCGAGTAAAGCTGAGATCGAGGCAGCCATCGACTCGATGAATCAGATCGATGACGACCACAACCTGTTGGTTCAGGAACTGGCGGCCAAGGAAGCGGCCTGGGTTCCGGTGCGCGCCAAGCGTCAAGTCGCCCGAGTGGAAGCGATCAACAAGGCGCAGGCAGATCTCGCCGCTTACATGCCCGAGCATGACAAGAAGAAGCGGGAAGCTGAAGCCGAGCAACAGCAACGCATCAAGGCTTCCGAGAACAGCCTGGCCGAATACGAGAAGGAAATTCCCGCCAAGACCACGGAATGGGAGAAGTCCATCACCCTGCAGGACACCTACACCACCTGGAAGGTGCTCCAGCCCGAATCGGTGACGCTCTCTGACAAGTCGGAAGCAGAGATCCTGCCCGATGGCTCCGTGCGGGCCAAGAAGTTGAACCTGCGGAACCTCGATTTCCTGGTGGCTGGTTCTTTCACGGATCAGAACATCACCGGCATCATGATTGAGACCATTCCAGATGAGACTTTCCCCGGCTTTGGTGCTGGGCTCAACCCGAACGGAAACTTCGTCATGACCGAGGTGCAGGCTCGCTGGAACACCAAGGCCGATGCCAAGAAGCAGAATGACCTCGCCTTTGCAGATGCCAAGGCGGACTTCAACCAGAACGGCTTCAACGTGAAGAACTCCATCAACGGCAAGGTGGACCGCAGTGACAAGGCATGGGCACTTTCCGGTTCCAACCTGAAGATGCGTCATCGCGCCATGTTCAGTCTCCAGAAACCCATGGCAGGCGACAAAGCCGGCGCCACCTTGACGGTCGGAGTGCTCTGCCGCTACAGCAACCAGGATTACCCGCTGGGCCGGTTCCGAGTCTGGTATACCACCTCCGCCAGCCCTCTCGAGTTTGGGCTTCCTGAGAAAATCGCTGAAGCCGTCCGCGTGGCTCCCTCCAATCGGAGTAAGGAACAGATCCAGACACTGCGCGAGTACGTCCGCGACAACGATGAGGAATACGCGAATCGCTACTTCAAGGTCGCTGCTGAGAAGCGTCCTCTGCCCGGTGATCCCAAACTTGCCAGCCTGAAGGCCGCTTTGACCCGCGCCGAACAACCCATTCAGGAAGACACCACCCTGCTGCAACTGCGGCAGGATGTGGACTACTCGATCAACCAGACGGCCAACCGCCGCCTGACAGCGGCCCAGGACTTGTCATGGGCCCTCATCAACAGTCCGGCCTTCCTCTTCAATCACTAATCTGTTACCACTTCTAAAGACCTCACTCTCTAACCCGTATCCACCATGCTTAGAATTCCAGGAGCAGTTGCCAAGGATCTCTGTGATTCTCATTTGAAACCGTCACGCCGCGATTTTCTTCGCGTGGGTGGCGCCGGTATGCTCGGTATGAGCTTGAACAACATTCTCGCCGTTCAGAGCGCCAGCGCAGCCAGCAGTCATGTCGGTTCCCCCGGTTGGGGCAAGGCCAAGAGCGTCATCATGGTCTACCTGCAAGGTGGTCCCAGTCACCTGGATCTCTGGGATCCCAAGCCGGATGCTCCCGACAACGTGCGGAGTATCTTCAAGCCCATCCCTACCAAGATCCCGGGCGTGAACTTTACCGAGATCCTGCCGCAACTGGCCAAGGTAAATGACAAGTTCACCATGGTCCGGTCCATGAGCTATACGCCCAACGGATTGTTCAACCACACCGCAGCGATTTATCAGATCATGACCGGCTACACCACGGACAAGGTGAGCCCAAGCGGTCAGCTGGAACCACCCAGTCCCAAGGATTTCCCGAACTTTGGCTCCAACATCATCCGTCTCAAACCGACCGATGAGCCGATGTTGCCCTTCGTGATGATGCCCCGTCCGCTCCAGGAGTCCAACGTGGTCAACAAGGCCGGCACCGCCGGGTTCCTCGGCAAGGCTTACGATCCCTACTACCTCTTCCCAGATGGGGACGACATGAAGATGGACAAGCTGGCTCGCATCAAGGTGGATGACCTGCAATTGCGCCCTGAAGTCTTCAGCGTGCGCTTGAAGCGTCGCGCCAAGCTTCGCGAGGCCGTTACCGCCCAAATGCCCGTGATCGACAAGGCTGTCGAGAAGTACAATCTGGACGAATACTACGACCAGGCCCTGAATCTGATCGTGTCCGGTCGGGCTCGTGAGGCCTTCAACATCGAAGCAGAGAGCGACAAGATGCGGGAGCGTTACGGACAGAATACCTTCGGGCAAAGCTGCCTGTTGGCCCGCCGTCTCGTGGAATCCGGCACCAAAGTGGTGGAAGTCATCTGGCCGAAGGTGGCGAACTCCAGCGATCACAGCTGGGATCACCACACCGGGCTGCCCAAGCGCATGAAGGATCAGTCCGGTCCCATGCTGGACCAGGGCCTGTCCGCTCTCTTCGAGGATCTGGATGAGCGCGGCATGCTGGACGAGACCCTCGTGGTCGCGATCGGCGAGTTCGGTCGCAGCCCGGAACGCGGCGTCAGCACGTCCGGCAACAGCAACAGCGCCGATGGCCGGGATCACTGGCCGTATTGCTACACCGCCGTCGTGGGTGGTGCAGGCGTCAAGCGCGGCTACGTCCATGGCGAATCCGACAAGACCGGTTCCGCTCCGGCTTCCGATCCGGTGCATCCGAGCGAAATCCTCGCGACGATCTACCACAGCATGGGTATCGATCCGGAAACGATCGTCTACAATCACCTGAACCAGCCCCGCGAGCTGGTGAAGGCGCAGGCCGCGATGAAGCTCTTCGCCTAAGCACCCCGCCATTTCGGATTTCGGATTTCGGATTTCACGCCGGCCAAACGCTGGCGTGAAATCCCTTTGACACATCCCCGAAAGAGAGGTAACGAACCTGCCCTCTCGATCAAACCCAAGAAAAGGCATTTTACGACCATGGCGCATTCAGAAGTCATCCTCCGTGAGAAAATCGTGAACCTCGGCGCAGAAGCCGATGTGGTGAAGGTTCGCCGTGGTTATGCCCGGAACTACCTGATTCCCCAAGGCAAGGCTTACGAGGCCACCAAAGGCAATCTCCGGCAGATCGAGGCTCTGAAGATCGCTCGCTCCCAACGGGAAGCGGAAGAACTTCAGGAAGCGGAAAAGGTCGCTTCCAAGATCAAGCGCGTGAAGTTCCAGCTCGAACTCGCGACGGGCGAATCCGGCAAGGCTTTCGGTTCCATCACGGTCAACGACCTCGTGAAGGCGATCGAAGAAAAGACCGGCGAGAAGCTTGATCGTCACGCCATCCAACTGGAGCGCCCCATCAAGTCCACTGGATCCTTCGATATTCCGGTGAAGCTGCATCACGATGTGACCTTCGACCTGCGCTTGCGTGTTGACGCTCAAGGCGGTGGTGGCGAAGACGCTGAGGGAGCGCCCGCTGAAGAAGCTTCCGAGTAGTCGGGATAGTGCTCTGTCTCGGAGCAGCAGATCCCCTTCGATTTTTCGGTGGTAGCTGGCAATTGCGGCACCTAGGTGTCGTCCGTGCTCACCGATTACGATACACGGCATTTGCCATGCTACGCGGGTGTGCACCGAAGGCATACGGGGTAGGCGAGCGCGAAGCAGAACCGCCACGGAGCTTGGAGTAAAACCGCCACGGAGCGCCGGAGCCGCATCGGCACACAGCGCGGCGCCGCACGGCACAAAGTGCGGACCCGCACCGGCACCAAGTGCGGACCCGCACCGGCACAAAGTGCGGACCCGCACCGACACACAGCGCGGACCCGCACCGGCACTCAG
>JBHIXE010000093.1:0-264 GCA_041984905.1 Verrucomicrobiales bacterium
TGCCAAGTGCGGTGAGGGAATATTCCACCCGCGGAGGAATCTCTTTGTAGTCTTTTCGTAGCACAACGCCGTCTGATTCGAGCTCTTTGAGTTGTTGAGCCAACATTTTATGGGTGACGCCTTGAACGCATCGGTGGAGCTCTCCGTAGCGTCTTGTCTTGTGATATAAGAAGTGCAGGATGAGGGGCTTCCACTTGCCGGAGATGATCCGGAGCGCTGCATCGAGGCCACAAATAAAGGGCGGGTCTTTTGGCTTTTTAGTCG
>JBHIXE010000093.1:274-7381 GCA_041984905.1 Verrucomicrobiales bacterium
CAGAGCGCTTCATCGAAGAGGGCGCCTTCGTTTACATCTCGGGACGCCGCAAGGACGCACTGGAGCAGGCGGTGGCCCAGCTAGGTGAGAAGGCGCGAGGCATACAGGCGGACATCACCCAGGACGCAGATCTGGACCGGCTGTTTCAGGAAGTGAAACAACATCACGGCGGGTTGGATATCCTGATGGCAAACGCTGGGGTTGGGGAGTTTGCCCCTCTCGGATCGATCTCGCCCGAGCACTACGACTACACCTTCGATATCAACGTCAAAGGCACGCTTTTTACGGTGCAGAAGGCGCTCCCTCTACTCAAGGCCGGGAGTTCCATCATTCTCACGGGATCGACCGTGGGTTCCATGGGGACGCCGGCCTTTAGCGTTTATAGCGCCTCCAAAGCAGCGGTGAGAAATTTTGCGCGGAGCTGGGCCCAGGACCTCAGAGGCAGCAATATCCGAGTCAACATCCTGAGCCCGGGCGCTACCAGAACGGACAAGCTCATGGAGTTGCTGGACGACTCTGCAAAGGAGGGGTTCGGCAATGCAGCGCCGCTTGGTCGCATGGGGGATCCCGCGGAGATTGCGGCTGTGGCGGCCTTCCTTGCTTCGGATGACAGTAGTTATATGACAGGTGGGGAGATCTTCGTGGATGGGGGCTTGGCACAAATCTAGACAGGGCGTCATCGACAATCCGAGGCTGCAGGGCAGCCAGGTCGTTATCCTATCCCGCACAAGGTCGCTTGTGTGTCTTTCTAAAGTAGATTGAGAACCCAAGATGAAGATTGGCATTATCGGTTCCGCAGCTGTCGGAATGACGCTGGCAGTCAAGTTCGTAGAAGTAGGTCACGAAGTGTTGGTTGCGAACAGCCGTGGGCCGGAGAGTTTGAGAGATCAGCTGTCGAGAGTTGATGCTCGAATCCATCCTGCATCCGTCACGGAGGCTTGTGAAAGTGAGGTCGTGTTTCTGGCCGTCCCCTGGCCGAAGATCCATGAGGTGCTGACGCCGGAAATGCCCTGGGCCGGGCGAGTTCTGGTTGATACCACCAATATCTTTCTGAGTTACGCCCCCGACTTTCGCATCGATGACTTGGGCGGCGATTCCGGCAGTGAGATTGTTTCTCGGATGGCGCCCTCCGCTCGCACGGTGAAGGCCTTCAACACCCTCCCTATGGACAAGTTATTTGCGCCCCTTGGCACAGACTTTCGAAGAGTTCTGTTTTTGGCAGGGGATGATCCATCCGCAGTCGCCACGATAGAAACACTGATTTCGGAACTCGGGCTGCATCCCGTTCCACTTGGCTCGCTGGCCACAGGTGGCCGGTTGATGGAGCTCAATGGAGCCCTTAGTGGCCTCGAACTCCTGTCGCCGATCGAATAGGACGTTCGGTCCAGTCAGGGAGCGATCAGGTGGTCCTCCGTTTGCGGGTTTTCCATCGGGGCTTTTTCCAGAAGGTGATCGAATGCTGATGGTCGAAAAACCGGAGGCTCAGCCTACGTGTACGACACCGAGAACCAATGCCTGGAGACGGTTTGCTGTCGCACTGTTCGCCAACTCATTGGAACAACGCCCCCGGAATGAAGAAACCCAGCACCATAGCGATCCTCATTGGATGGGGCATCCTGACGGCCTCCCTCAGCGCGGGAGCGTCAGAGGAGCGTCTTGAGCGCGTTTCCTACAATCGCGATATCCGGCCCATTCTTTCCGATAACTGTTTTGCCTGCCATGGCTTGGATGCGAAAGAACGCAAAGCAGATTTGCGTCTGGATACGGCGGAAGGAGCGGTCGCGGATCTGGGCGGCTACCAGGCCATTTTCCCGAAGGCTCCAGAGAAGAGCGAGGCTTGGGAACGGATCATCACGGCGGATCCGGATGAGATCATGCCGCCACCCGACTCCCACAAGACGCTGACGGCGGAACAGAAGGGCCTCATCAAACTTTGGATCGAGCAGGGCGCCGAATATGAGCAGCATTGGTCCTTCATCCCTCCACAAAAGGCCGCGGCGCCTCAGTTGCCTGGTCTTGCCAATCCGGTGGATGCCTTCATTCGGGACCGGCTCCAAAAGGAGGGGTTGCAGCCTTCGCCGGAAGCGGACCGGGAGACATTGATTCGCCGGGTCACGCTGGATCTGACCGGCCTTCCTCCAACCTTGGAGGAAGTGGACGCGTTCCTGGGCGACGCATCGCCGCAGGCATACGAGCGGATGGTCGATCGGCTCCTGGGCGAGGTGACCTATGGAGAGCACATGGCCCGCTACTGGCTGGACCTCGCGCGCTACGCGGATACCCATGGGTTGCACCTGGATAACGAACGGTCCATGTGGCCTTATCGCGACTGGGTCGTGCGGGCCTTCAATGAGAACGTCCCTTTCGATGACTTCACCCGTTGGCAGTTGGCGGGAGACTTACTGAAAGATCCTACTCGGGACCAACTCATCGCTTCCGGCTTCAACCGCTGCAACGTCACCACCAGCGAAGGAGGGAGCATCAATGAGGAATGGATCTACCGTTATGCCGTGGATCGTACGACTACGGCCGTGGAAGTCTGGATGGGGCTGACCGCTGGGTGCGCAGTCTGTCACGATCACAAGTTCGACCCCATCTCGACCAAGGAATACTACTCGCTCTACGCCTTCTTCCACAATGCAGCCGACCCGGCCATGGACGGCAACAAGATCGATACGCCGCCGATCCTGAAGCTGACCACTCCCGCGCAGGATTCCCGGCTCAAGCAACTGGATACTCAGATCGCGGAGATCGACCAACGCATCGAAGCCAAAGTTTCCCAACTGGCCTATGTCGATCCAGCCACGCTGAATCCGCCTCCACCCATTCAGGAAACGGAGACGGTATGGTTTGAAGACGGGTTTCCGGCTGGGTCCAAGCCCCAGGCTTCCGGGGCTCCGCTTCAGTTGGTGAAGGCAGGCGATGCGGAAGTCTTCAGTGGCAATCTGGCTCTGCAGCGACAGGCCGGCGATCGAGTGGAGCAGGATTTCTTCAGTGGTGGAGCTGAGTTCGTGGTTCCCGAAAATGGGAAGATCTTCACCTACTGTTTTCTCGATCCCGATGACCCGCCGGAGACCATCATGATCCAGTTCCACACTTCCGGCTGGCTGCACCGGGCCGTCTGGGGAGCGGAGGCAAAGATCGGCTTCGGCAAGCCAAATACGACGGAGAAAGTGCTCATGGGGGATTTGCCCAAGAGCGGCGAATGGGTGCGGCTGGAAGTGGACGCGAAATCGATGGGGCTCAAGAGCGGCGCCAAGGTGAATGGCTATGCCTTTACGCAGTTTGCCGGGACCGTGACCTGGGACCGGCTTGGGGTGGCCGCGCAGACCAATCCGGTGAACGATCCCGCATGGTCCTTCGAAGCCTGGAAGAAGCGGAACCAGGGCAAGCGTAACAACGATCTCCCTGAGGGGCTGCGACAATTGGTCCGGGGCAAAAAACCCGAGGCCTGGAGCGATGCGGAGGCGCAGCAGGTGCGCGATTTCTGGCTGACCCACTTCTATGCGGGAGCTCGGGAAATGCTGGCTCCGCTGGAAGCCGAGAAGGCTCCCTTGATCGCCGAAAAAGAACAGATTGAGAAGGAGATTCCCATCACCTTCGTAATGGCAGACATGGAGCAACCTCGAGAGAGCTACGTGATGTTGCGCGGTCAGTATGACAACCCGGGCGAACCTGTCACCCGGGGTGTGCCGGCCTTTCTTCCTCCCTTGCCCGCCAAGTCAGGGAGCAGCGACTACACTCGGCTTGATCTGGCCAATTGGCTGGTGAGTGGCGAGCATCCGTTAACGGCGCGAGTGGTCGTGAACCGCTTCTGGCAACAGTTCTTTGGAACGGGCCTGGTCAAGACCAGTGGAGACTTCGGCTCGCAGGGTGCGCCTCCCAGTCATCCCGAACTATTGGACTATCTCGCCGTGGATTTCGTGGAGAAGGGCTGGGATGTGAAGGAACTGGTGAAGCTTCTCGTGACGAGCGCAACTTACCGGCAGGCCTCTCAGGTGACTCCGGAATTGCTGGAGCGGGATCCGGAGAACCGCCTTCTCGCCAGAGGGCCGCGATTCCGGCTGGATGCAGAGATGCTGCGGGATCAGGCCCTTTACGTGAGCGGTCTTCTAGTTCCCGACATCGGCGGCAAGGGCGTGAATCCCTACCAGCCACCCAACATCTGGGAACCGGTCGGGTTCGGCAACAGCAACACACGCTACTACAAGCAAGGTACGGGAGATGACCTCTATCGTCGCAGCCTCTATACTTTCCTCAAGCGGACCGCGCCGCCGCCTTTCATGACCACCTTTGATGGGCCTAGCCGGGAACAAAGCTGTGCCATGCGGCAACGCAGCAACACACCTCTGCAGGCCCTTCAGTTGATGAATGACGTGCAACACGTGGAGGCGGCTCGAAACTTTGCAGAGCGGATTCTCGCGGAAGGCGGGAAGACTTCGGACGAACGCATTACCTGGGCATGGAGAAGCGTGACTTCACGGGCCCCGAGTGCTGACGAGCTATCAATCGTGGGAGAGGCATTGACGCAACACCTGAACCGCTATCGTGCCGACCAGGCCGCCGCGGCCGAGCTCCTTGGCTATGGTGAGAGCAAGGCCAATACCAATCTGGACCAGGCTGAGTTGGCCGCCTACACGCTGGTCGGGAATCTGATTCTGAATCTGGACGAAGCGGTAACCAAAAACTGAGACGCCATGGACCCTGCTTTGGAATATCATCAGCATAGTACTCGCCGCCAGTTCTTCCAGGGCGCGGGCTTGAAACTGGGCGGTCTCGCCATGGCGGGCCTCATGGGGAGCGGAGAACGTGTTGCGGCATCGTCAGCTCAGGTCCATCCCCCTTTACCCGGGTTTCCGCACTTCGCTCCCCGCGCGTCGCGGTTGATTTATCTGCACATGAACGGAGCGCCTTCGCAGCTGGATCTGTTCGATTACAAACCGCAACTCCAGGCGTACTACGATAAGGATCTGCCGGACTCGATCCGCAACAACCAACGGATCACTACGATGACGAGCGGTCAGGCTCGCTTTCCGGTGGCGCCGGGGATTTTCAAGTTCCAGCAATGTGGGCAGAGTGGCACCTGGATGAGTGAGTTGGTGCCTCACATGCACGAGATTGCCGATGACATCGCCATGATCAAGACGGTGCATACCGACGCGATCAACCATGATCCGGCTTGTACCTTTGTCATGACCGGTAGCGAGATTCCCGGCAAGCCCAGCCTGGGTTCCTGGCTGAGCTATGGGCTGGGTAGCGTGAGCAATGATCTGCCGGCGTTTGTGGTCTTCACGCCCGTGTTTCCCGCCGCAAGCCAGGCGCAGGCACTGTTCACCCGGATGTGGAGCAGTGGCTTCTTGCCCACTCAGTACGACGGAGTGGCTCTGCGCGGCACGGGCGATCCGGTCTTATACATTCAGAATCCGCCAGGCGTGAAGTCGGGGGACCGTCGTACGATGCTGGACGCTTTGAATCGGTTGAACGAGAAAAACTTCGAGCGGTTTGGCGATCCAGAGATCCGCACTCGGATCGCTCAGTATGAGATGGCTTTCCGGATGCAGACCAGCGTGCCGGAACTCACCGATATCAGCAGCGAAAGCAAAGAGACCCTGGAGATGTACGGGCCTGATGTGGAGAAGATGGGCTCCTATGCTTCCAGCGCGCTCCTGGCACGCCGATTGATCGAGCGTGGCACGAGGGTCGTGCAGATCCTCCATCGCGGCTGGGATCAACACAACAACCTGCCCCGGCTCATCAAGGGCCAGTGCCAGGACGTGGATCAGGCGACCGCAGCCCTGATCAAGGATCTGAAGCTTCGGGGGCTACTCGACGATACCCTCGTGGTTTTCGGTGGAGAGTTCGGCCGGACGGTGTATTCCCAAGGCACCTTGACCCAGGACAACTACGGTCGCGATCACCATCCCCGGAACTTCTGCATGTGGATGGCCGGAGGCGGGGTCAAGAGCGGGATCACCTATGGAGAGACGGATGACTTCAGCTACAACATCGTGGAGAACCCCGTCCATCTGAACGATCTCAATGCGACGATTCTGCATTGCATGGGGATCGACGAGCGTCGCTTCAGCTACCCGTTCCAGGGCTTGGACCAGCGTCTCACTGGAGTGGAAAAACCGCGTGTGGTAAGAGAGATCCTGAGTTGAGCGTTCGCTACGATTCGGAGAGGGCGAACATGAGATTGAAGGCAAGGGCTGGCAGCATGAGAGCGAGAGTGCCGAGATCAGCAAACACAGCAGATTTCTTAGCTTCCTGCCTGGGCGCATTCTTGCGGGCACGCCAACTGATCACTAGTTGAGCAACGACTACTGCTGGCGCGGCAAACAGCCAGATTGCTTTTAGTGAAGGGTCTGAGACACCCAGCGACAGAAAGAGCATCCCGGCGAAGAGAATGGCGACTCCCATGGCGTCGACAGCGGTTTCCCAGATGGGATCTCTGTCCTGTGGTTCCGAGAGTAACTCAGCAATCGTCATGAGTAGCCCCATTCCCCCAAACAGAACCATATAAGCGATAAGGATATACTGCATGGGAAGGGGGGGAGTTTGAAAAGGGAAAGCCGAAGCGACCGTCCCATTGAGTCGAAGCTGGCTGCTTAAGGCAAGTCTTGTCTGAGCTCGGTGCTCCGCAAGAAGTCCCTCTCGCCAGCGTGTTGGTTCGTGATAGAATCCCCACGTGATCCGCATTCACGCGATTCAGGGCACTGCCTTTCACCTTTCCAAAGACCGGATGAACCAGGTGCAGGAGTTGTTCCGCACAAGTTTCCCTCATCTGGCTCATTACGCGGAGCAGATTCCGTCTCTGCTACGGGATCCCATCCGTCATGGCTATCGCTCCGCACTGCTCATTGCGGAAGGGGCGCTGGGGCGGGTGGATGCCTTTGCGCTTCTGATGCAGTTCCCGGATCAGCACATGGTGTTCCTGGATTTCATCGCTTCTCGCCCAGGCGTAAGTGGTCAGGGAGTGGGCCCAGGCCTCGCTGCTGGCCTGGGCGATGCGGGTGCCGGCGCCGAAGCGCAGGGCGCCGGCGTCGACGCTGCGCAGCCCGTTGATGGCCTCCAGGGACACCAGGGTGTCGCCGGTGGGGACCACGG
>JBHIXE010000093.1:7391-7696 GCA_041984905.1 Verrucomicrobiales bacterium
GCTCTCTACATGGAAGTGCAACCCGATGACGCCACCCTGACGCCGGATCCGGCTCAACTCGATGCCGCCCGCAAGCGAATCCGGTTTTACGAACGCTATGGGGTTCGAGTGGTGGAGAATCGCGCCTACTCCGCACCGGTTGGTGATCCCCCCACCTATGCCTACCTGCTGTTTGATGGTTTGGGCCGAACCGAGCCGCTCACACGTCAAGAAGCCCAGGACGCCACCATGAAGATCCTGACTCAACGATTCGGGCATGTGGCAGATCCTGCCTACGTCCGATCCGTCATCGACGGGTTCAAGCA
>JBHIXE010000093.1:7706-15735 GCA_041984905.1 Verrucomicrobiales bacterium
TCCCAGGTGAGCGTCTCGCCGACTGCCACCATGGCGCCGGTCAGCGCCACGATTTCGTCAGGTGCCAGTCGATCGCCCACGCAGGCGGCAAGAAAGGCGCTGAGCTGCACGTCGCTGTAGCGCCGTGCGGCGACGTCCCGCACCAAAGAAGCTTCGGTTGAGGCGCCGAATCGGAAACTCCTGCAGTCTTTCGTGTTGGTCGCCACGCCCCGGCACGAATTGCATCACGTCAAGGAACGGGGGTATTTTGAGCGACCCGTGCGCGTCCAGGCGATCCGCGAAGCCCTGGAGCCGAGAGGCTGGTTTCGGGAAGTCACCTGCCGGAAGCATCAGGAGAAGGAGATCCTGGCGGTTCATGACCGGCACTTTGTCCATTTCCTGCGCACAGTGTGCACGACCTTGAAGGCGCCACGCCCTGTCTATCCGGATACCTTTCCGCTCCGTCAATCGAGCCGAAGACCCAAGGAACTGGCGGTGCAGGCGGGCTACTACTGTATTGATAGTGGAACGCCGCTGTATCCGAACGCTTACGTGGCGGCACGGGCCTCCGTGAATGCCGCCTTGACGGCGGCGGATGAACTCCTGGGCGGCACTCGTCTGGTCTACGCCATCTGCCGGCCGCCCGGGCACCACGCCGGTAAGCGGTATTACGGCGGATTCTGTTACTTCAACAACGCGGCGATTGTGGCGCAGTATCTGGTCGGTGAAGGTCGGGCCGCGATACTGGATATCGACTTCCATCATGGTAACGGCACCCAGGATATCTTCTACGATCGTGAGGATGTGCTGACCCTCTCTGTCCATGGGCACCCGGACTATGCCTATCCCTACTTCTCGGGCTATTCTGATGAGACGGGGGAAGGTCCCGGACTGGGGGCCAACCTGAACCTGCCCCTGGCGCCCGGCACGGACCAGGAGAAGTATCTGGCCGCCTTTAGTCGTGCTCTGGACAGGATCGTACGATTCAAGCCTGAGTTCCTCATTGTCAGCCTGGGCTTCGATATCATGCGGGGAGATCCCACGGGGACCTTCACCCTGAGCCCAGCTTCGATGCGCATCCTGGGACGTCGCTTGATGGAGCTTGAGTTGCCCCTCATCGTGATTCAGGAAGGCGGCTACAACCTGCGCAACCTGCGGAACGGTGCGGAGGAGTTTTTCGCTGGTTGCGTGGAAGGGGGCGTTGGCTCGTAGCCCTGGTGGCTCTTTCAGCCTTCAGTCTTCCGGCTCCGGCCAGTCACTCGGCAGATCGTTCTTCGTCTCGGCCAGGATATCCCGGATCCGCTCGCGCTCGGTCCAGGAGAGGTGATCGGAGAGCTCGGTTCCATTGGGGCCAGTCAGGGCGGTGAGGAGTTCCCGATACACTTGCTGTTTCAGAACGGCGGGCAGGTGATCGAAAACTTCGGAGTAGATCAGGTAACTGCAGCGGAACTTGAAGAGCCGTTCGTAGAGCCGGAGATCCTTGAGCGCACGACCATCGCTGGCGGGACGGCGGGTCTGAGCAAAAGCGTCAGCAAACGCCTCGCCACCTTCGACACCCATTCCTTCCAACAGGTGTTCCTCCCGGAAAAGCAAGGCCTCGACAATCTTACGGGCACGACTCTCGATGATGGACTTGAGCACGCCTTCAGGTTCCTCGTCTGCGGGTTCGCCGAAGATCTTCTGGATTTCGGCCGAGCGATGCAGCTGTTGGCGCACGGTGAGGTTCGACTCCACGAGCAGATTGTGGACATTCACCTGGTGCTCAAAGATCATCAGGGCCACGATGTCGCTGGTGTTGGTGAGATAGGGTTTGGTGTTGAGAATGTCCGAGAGATGCTCCACCTGAATGCCGCTGCCCATGGGATGCAGGCTGACGGTGTCCGTCGCTCTGTCCTCGATAGCGAGAGAGTTGCCCATATGGATCTGGTCGCCGGAATCGCCGGTGACATACCAGCCGCCCCACCGGTTCTTGAGCGGGGTGGAATCATCCACGTAGAAAGATCCCGCGCCAAAGAAGGGCAAGCCGCTTTCGCTGGGAAAGACGGAACGCGCCAGAGTGCCGGGCACGTCAGAGGTGGAAGAGCGCTGGTGACAGTTGAGGCAGGACTGGGGACGCTCGATGGGGGGATTGCCCTCCTCATTCATCCTGGTGATATCCACGAGGTAGAGCACCGCGCCGAGATGCTCGTCAAAGGCAATGACTTCGATGCTCCCATGCTGCACCCAGCCGACATAGCAATTGTCCGAGAAATAGATCGCCCGAGGAGTCTCCGGGCTGATGCGGGAATTCTGAGCGCTGGTTTTGGAATAGACGAGAATCTGGGATTCGACCGGGACTTCCAGAAGATGGAGCAGCTTCCGCAAAGCTTCCTGAGAAGTCGGCGCCTTCAGGCTCACTTCCCCGGACTCAAGCCTGCGCTGCAACTGGGCAAGCCGGTCATTCGATGGGCGAGTCCAGTAATGGATAGGCTTGGCCTCGATATCAACAGCGAACCCAATGGTTGGAATCCCAATCATGAGTGCGAGGAGATAAAAAATGTATTTTAAATGCATCTTTGCATTTCTCTCACGGAACCAGAGAGGAGACCTTTCAACTTTCTGGTGTTTTGCTTCGTAACCGTTCTAGCGAAGGGCGAGCGCCAGGCGCTACGTGGTCCAAGTGGCCTGGTTGCACTCCGCCTTCGATAGAGGCACCCTTGGCCGAAAGTTCCATGTCGTCGAATTGAATGAACCAGTCCTCGCCAGATCCGATTGCCATCGCGGGAGCCTCGGGCTTTGTGGGATCCTGGCTCATCAGGGAATTGGTGGAGGACTACACCGTACTTGGGCTCTCTCGGAGTGAGAAGGAAAGCGAGCACCCCCATCTCAAGTGGCGTCAGGCAGACCTCTACTCGCTTCCCAAATTGACCAGGGCGTTGGAGGGCGCGCGCACGGGTTTCTATCTGGTGCACTCCATGCTTCCGAGTTCCCGCCTGGTGCAGGGCTCGTTTCGGGATCTGGATCTGCTACTGGCGGACAATTTTGCAAAAGCAGCCCAAGAAGCAGGTTTGGAGCACATCATTTATCTTGGAGGACTCATCCCGGGAGAAGTGGAGGGGGATTTGTCCGAGCACCTGGCCAGTCGGCAGGAAGTGGAAGAAGTTCTGCGGAGTGGCTCCACTCCCGTGACCGTGTTGCGGTCCGGATTGATCCTGGGGAAGGGCGGTTCTTCGCTGCGCATCCTGATCCAGCTGGTGCGGCGGTTGCCCATTATGCTCTTGCCACGTTGGACCCGGCAGAAGACCCAGTCCACGGACGTTCGAGATATCTCCCGCGCCTTCCGGCTCTGCCTGGAACAGGAGCTATACAAGGGCGGCACCTGGGATGTGGCCAGCCATCCGCCGATGACCTACCGCGAGATGATCCTCCAATCGGCCAAGGTATTGGGGAAGCGGCCGGTCACCTTCGATTTTCCCGCCGACTGTATTGGTCTTTCGAAACTTTGGGTGGCTCTGATCAGTCAGACCTCGCCAAGTCTGGTCAACCCGCTCCTCGCAAGTCTCAAGCATAGTATGGTCGCCCGAGAGAATGACCTGCTCAGTGCTCTGGAAGCGGAGGCAGTGCCATTTCAGCAATCGGTTCGCGATTCCCTGGACGAGCAAGGCCGGCCCACTGGCTATCCAACACTGAGTGTCCGCCGGCAGAAACGACGTCAAGTGCGCAGCGCCCGCCGGGTGCGCTCGGTCCAGCGCATGACACTCCCGCAAGGATGGAGTGCTGCCGATGTGGCGGCGGAATATGGCCAGTGGCTCACCCGCTCTTCGCGAACCCTCATTGATGTGACCAGGGACGACCAGGGCGTGCTGCGTTTTGGCATTCGCGGATTTCGGCCAACGTTATTGGAGCTGCATCCCTCGCCCTTGACCAGAGGCTCAGAACATCGGCGAGTCTTTTACATCAATGGGGGAGCCCTTGCCCGAACGGGGGTGGAGCCTCCAGGACGGTTCGAATTTCGCACTGTGGACCGGGGAAAATCCGTCATTGCGGCGATTCACGAATACCCTCCACGACTGCCCTGGCTGATCTATCAGTGGTCCCAGGCGTTCATCCACCTCTGGGTCATGCGGGCGTTCGGCGCGCATTTAAGGAAGATTGATTCGGATTGAACAGCGCTGGGAGAAGCCGGCTTGAAATCGCTTGGGGAGACAAGAGGCTGAGGGCGAGGCCTCTACAGCCCCTAACCAAAACGGCTCCTGAAATCGGCAGTTCTTGAATTCTGATTGGCCTGGATTGTGCTGAGAATGGAGGGGAAAACCGGGGTGCAAAATGACGGCTCATCCATCCTGACAGAACGTTCATTTTGTATGATGAAAAGAGGAGTTCACCTCATGAGGGGATTAGATGTTATAGGGATAGGATTGCTATGGATTGGAGTCTATATTCCAATGACCGAATCTTGCTATGCTAGAGTGCCGGAACCCATTCTAGCTTATCCCGTGGAAATCCATCGAGAGGATGGATATAGCGCATCAGGATTCTTTGCTCGATACGAAGATCGTATCTATCTTGTTACGGCGAGACACGTAATCCTCAATGAGACGAATTCTCTCCAGGCGGAAGCATTGCATGTGAATGCGTTCTACGGGAAGCCGGTTCGTGATTTTCAAACGACGATTCAGATTCCGTTATACGCACTCTACCAGCAGGGACGGGTTCATGCTCACGCCGATGTCAATGCAGCAGTGATCGAGATCGGCGTCGTCGCTGGAGATGGGACTGGAGTGGAAGTATCGATCGACTACGCAAATGGAGTGGAACTGGACGGCCCGGGAATCACCATTGTGCCTCCCGGGATCATTCGCACGCTCCGCACCCTTCGCCAGGGAGATCCAGTTCTGGTGGGTGGCTTTCCTCATATTCTCAGAGAGTGGACCACCGGTAATGGGGGAAGACTGCCTTCGGCCCGGGAAGGTATGATTGCTGGATTGGATGTAGACCGGGCTGCAGTCATTCTGGATTGCCAGATTGACCCTGGAAATAGCGGTGGACCAGTCGTTCAGATAATCGCCCTGCCGGATGGTTCCACCCACTTCAACCTGGTTGGTTTAATCTCTCAGTCTATCCCTGCTGACGAGTCAGGCGAGCGGTCCCTTTCCACCGGATACTGCGTGGTGGTACCCATGGATGCTGTGCTTGAACTCATGCAGGAAAAAGATCCATCCCTACTAAGCTTAGTGGATTCCACTATCTCATCTGGGGAGAGTGTCGATCGTGGTCTCTGGGCCTCAAAGAGAAAGCCGGCGAGGCTGTGATAGTGTTATTCATGAGTGCCTCAGCATCGAACTGAAATGAGAGATGGAAGAAGGAGTTGGATTCGAACCATCGCCATGCGCGATTGTTGGTCTTCCGATTGCTCAAATTGTGTCGAAAATGCCCCAGTTAATGGGGGTGCTAGGAGCCTTGATTTTGGCGGTTTGTAACGTCATAACTCCGTCGGGCTTGAGCACTAGTTACAGATACTCTGCGCAGAGACTAAATTTGGGAGAATTGGCGCATTCTTTTTCTCGATTCTGATTGCGATATATGCGAAGCGTTGCAGGGTTGAGAGTGGCCGTTTCGCGGCCCCTCTGGACGTAATTACAGCCCTCCCCACGTTTCCTAAGCCGGAGTTCTCGCGGACTCGCGCTCGTTTGGCAAATGGGGTCCCTCCATTTTGATTCATGGTTTTTGTCACAGCACTACGCCGCACAAGCTTTTACAAACAGTTGGTTTTCATGCTGTTGTGCCCGGGGCTTATGCTCTGGCCGATCGCGCTTCCCGCCAACCCCTCGGGAGGGCAGGTGGTCAAGGGCTCGGCCGAGATCATCCAGGATATCGAAGGGGTCTTGCAGATCCTGCAGGAGAGCGACAGCGCCGTGATCGAGTGGGAAGATTTCTCGATCGATGCGGGTGAATTGGCTCAGTTTCTTCAGCCGGGTAAGGATTCAGCGACGTTGAACCGGGTCACCAGCGGTGCGATTTCCCAGCTCATGGGAGACCTGCGGGCGAACGGCAAAGTCCTCCTCATCAATCCCAATGGCATCGTCATCGGAAGCGAAGGCGTGGTGGACACGGCCGGATTCATCGCCTCCACCCTGGATGTTGACGATGACGAGTTCATGGCTGGTGGAGACATGGTTTTCAAGGGCGAGAGCGAAGGGGCCGTCATCAACATGGGCCGGATCTCCTCTCCCACGGGGGATGTGTTCCTGATTTCCCGCACTGTGGACAACCAGGGGGAGATCTCCACTCCCAATGGCACCACGGGATTGGCCGCAGGACAGGAAGTGCTCTTGCTGGCCGTGGAAGATGCCAATGGGGAACGGATCTTCGTGCGACCTTCGGGAGTGGGAGGTCAGGTCAACAATTCCGGGCTGATTGACGCCGCTTCCGCGGAGCTGAAGGCCAAGGGCGGGCTGTATCAAACCGCCATCAACAACGAGGGCACGGTCAAAGCCACCAGCGTGGTGAATCGTGGTGGCCGGATCTTCCTTCGCGCAGGCTCCAGCGGCCCCAATGGCGTGGGCGGGACGGGTGGTGGAAACATCGTCAACACCGGTGAGCTGATTGCCAAAGATGGGGATAACGGGGGAGAGATCACGATCAATGCCGGTGATGGCATGGCGGAAATTGGGGGGCTGGTCGATGCCAGTGGAGACCAGGACGGGGGCAAGATCGAGATCGTCGGCTCTTCGGTGGAAGTGATGGAAGGCGCCGAACTCACGACGGAGGGCGCGGCTGGAACTGGAGGGGAAATCCGGATCGGCAAGGACGAAGTCACCGAGGCGGTCGTCATGGCGCAGAACGCCAATTTGAATGCAGGCGGTGGCAGCGCGGGAGGCTCGATTGTCGCCGAGAGTTCTGGAGCGATCACCTCCGGCGCTGAGATCGAAGCGATCGGTGGCACCGGCCAGGGAGGTGAGATTGATTTGCTGGGTGACGAAGTCAGCCTGGAGCCCGGCAGCGTGGTTCGGGCGGATGGCGAGACCGGAGGCGGCACCATCCGGATTGGAGGTGGATTTCAGGGGCGCGACTCCAGCGTTCGGAATGCAGCCTACACCACGATCGCTCCGGAAGCGGAGATCAGTGTAGATGCCCTGGGAGCTGGCAATGCCGGAACCGTGATCGTGTGGTCGGACGGCAACACGGTATTCGAGGGCAGCATCAGTGCTCAGAGCCTGGGCACGGGGGACGGTGGTTTTGTGGAAGTCTCCGGCAAAGGCAACTTGACCTTTAGCGGGGAGGTCAACGCGTTGGCGGCAGATGGCGAAACCGGAACTGTGCTGCTTGACCCCACGAATTTCACGATCACGAACCTGCCGGGTGGCGGCCCCAATACCATTGATGAAGCGGCTCTGGAGTTGGCGCTCACCACGGCCAACTATGTCATTGCCACGGGCGCCGGGGCAGGCGATGGACTGATCACGATTGAGACGGGTGCCGATGTGGATTGGGCCAACGCCAATTCCCTCTCGCTCTTGGCTCACGGGAATATCAGGGCCTATGGCAGCCTGCAGAACAGTGGGACAGGTGCCGTGAATCTCATTGCCGGTTGGGATGGTTCGACCGGTTGGGGCGGAGGAAGCGGGCCTGACGCAGGCGGAACCTTCAGCCTGGGCGCCATCATGGGCGACATCAATTCCTGGGGAAATACCACCGACGGAGGTCTCATCGAGATTGGCAGCAATTCAATCACGGAGTCCACTCAGTTGGTGGCCATTGGTTCGCTCGGGGGCCAGACCAGCTTGTTGGGCTACGGGGTGACCGTCATTGGGAGTGACAGCACGGACGACGCGGCTTCCCAGGTTGGCTATCATGGAGCTGGCGCAGTGGGAGATATATTGGTCTATACCAAGACCGGCGGACTGAATGTGGAAGGAGGCACCGCCACCAACTCCGAAGCCCAGATTGGTCATGGCGGTCGGGGCATAGCTGGATCACTGGCGGGCGATATCACCGTCGATACCACCATGCAGGGGGCTTCTGGGATCCTGTATGTCAGTGGATATGGATCGGGAAGTTATGCCCAGAT
>JBHIXE010000094.1:0-15709 GCA_041984905.1 Verrucomicrobiales bacterium
GGGTTTGGCCAAGCCATGCGCCGGGCGATTCCCGGACACTGCGAAGGATGTAGCTCTTCAGAAAAGCGTCTTGCTCCTCCACGCTCATACCCTCACTTGCCATGATGTCCGAGGGATGAGTCATGTCACCCCGGATCAGATTGTCGGGGTCATAGCCGATTCGGGGATAGGCATTCTTTCCCCCGTTTCTGCATCGCTCAACCTCGACCTCATAAGCGTTCAGAATTTCGCGAATGGCTCCAGTATGGGCCTGCGTCCCCTCTGCAAGATCTTCCTCCAACAAGGGCGCGATGATGTTCAAGTGCCAAAGAAAGGCCACCTGGAGAGAAAAGGTGGAGGAGTCATCCGCCTCTGTTCGACTCACTTTATCGAACGCTAACAGCGCGCCAGAGATAAGAACAAAAGATAGCGCGGCGGTCAGGGCGGGTCGCCAGAAACGCCCTGGGTGGAGGAGCAGATAGCCAATGGCCACGAGGACGGGAATGCCGATCCCCATTCCATAGTTGGGTTTCACAAAATAGATGAAACTGGAGCTGATGCAGAGGAGGAGCCATTGCCCCCAAGGCGCTGTTTCTCGGCGATGGGTTAGGATCCGAGTGGAGAGAAAGATGGTGCTGCAAATCAGGAAGTGGCAGAGGCACTCGCCCATGATGGACTGCTCATTCACAATGACGGCAGGCGATTGGAGATACAGATGCGCCGCAAAGATGCCGAGATAGGTGCCTGTCAGGGTCGGCCGCATGCGCCGGACCGTCAGAAACAACAGCAGGGCGCTGGCGCAGGAAAGGATTCGCTGGACCAGCAGGATGCCATTGATATTGTGGAAGATGGCCAGGACCAGGGTGAGAAAAGCTGGGTAGCCGTAGTGGCGTTTCCAGGAGAGATCAAAGGTGCCTTCCTCAAGAAAACTGAGTGCCGCGCCGAGGTATCCGGCGCTATCACGGCGGAAATAGACCATCCAGGCCGCTTCTCCCCGGTAGAGCCAGGCTTCTGCAATGACCCACAGGCCGAAGAGCACTGCTCCAACTTGCCCAACTTCCCGCCGGTGACGTCTCAACTCCTGGCGGGCCGGCTGGTAGAAGGCCACGAGGATCCAGAGCAGGACCGCTCCCCAGAATACGAAGTCATAGAATTCATCGGAGATCCGCCGGGAAATGGTGACTTCATAGTCGCTGTCATTCTTGGAGGGTGGGGCGCCGTCCTTGGAAGAGAAGTAAATGTTCTCTCCCTGGCCAAGCCAGCTTCCGTTGCCCTGGTCCATGATGTACTTCCGCTCATCCCTGGCGTAGAGTTCCTCGCCGTCCTCGTAGACCTTGCGCTCGGCGTGGGAGCGATTGGAAACAACGGCGTGACCGGGCAGCTTGAATCGGTAGGCTTCTCCTTCGTAGAACTGGATCTGATCCTTGGGAATATCGTATTGATAGGGGAAGAAAAATCCCGTGACATTCTGATACACAAAGAGGATCCAAAGCGCTGTAAGCGCGACGGTGGAACGCACCAGCACCGGCTTCCAGCGTATCCGGTGCAGAAACTCCAGCGCCTGACGCATGCGCTTTTCAATCCCGGGGAACCGCTTAAGTAGTTGATCCATTCCTGACAAGTCGCGAACCCCTCAGGATTCTTCGGACCCACCGTCCCTACTGCTGCCTCCTAACAATGCAAGCTCAAAGTTGGCGCGGTCGTAGGCCTTGATCGTATCCAGGATCAGGCCAATCCCAAACATGAGAAAGCCCAGAATCATCGTTCCACTGGCCAGTATCGCGGTTGGGATCCGGTAGATGTAGCCGGTGAGGATGAACTCGTAGATGGGAAGGGAGCCCAACGCCAGGGAGATGGCGATGAGAATTCCGGAGATCCACCCGAAGAAGAGCATCGGCTTGTGGTGCTTGAGAATGTGAAAGATCGTCATCAACACCCGGGCTCCATCCCAGAAGGTATCCAGCTTCGAGACGCTTCCCTCGGGCCGGTCACGGTAACCGATCTGCACCTCTTCCACTCGGAACCGGCGATCCAGGGCAAACAAGGTCGTCTCCGTCTCCAGCTCAAATCCCTCGAAGAGAATGGGGAAGTGCTTCACAAAAAGCCGGTTCATGACCCGGTAACCGCTCATGACATCACTCAATTGAGCGTGAAACAGGGTGTTGATCAGGTTGATCACGAGCCGATTGCCGAATTCATGGCCACTGCGCTTGTTCTCGCCCTGATAATGCCCTCCCGAAAGACGATCTCCCACCACCATGTCTGCCCGGCCCTCGACGACTGGGCGCATGACCTTCTCCAGATCCGAGGCGGGATACGTCAGATCGGCATCGGCCATCACGTAGATATCCGCATCAATCTCCCGGAAGGCCTGCCGGACCGCATTGGCTTTGCCCTGGCGTCTCACGAAGATGACCTTCCCCTTGATGGCTCCGTCCGCGAACGCTTTCCGGGCAAGTTCCGAAGTGCGATCCTTCGAGTTGTTGTCGACCACATAAATGGTGGCGTAGGGCGCGTGCTTGTGAAAATCCGCAATCACTCCCGCAATCGTGGCCTCCTCATTGTAAGCCGGCAGGACAATCGCCACGCGCAATCCCGTCAGATCCAGGGGAGGCGTGGTCTCTTCGGAAATCAACTCGGTGCTGGCGGTCTCTTGCGACATCTTGATCCTCGTCATAAGGGGCCTCCAGGTGCAGTTCAAGACGTTTCTGGACCCTTCTCCCGTGGAGCATCTCCGCCGCCAAAAATCATTGACGAGTCCGTCAGCTGCCACCAACAGTTCCGCTTCCCGGAAAACGGCCCCGCCCCCTGCTGATGATTGCTCTCTCGACCTCCTGGAATGGCTCTCGCCACACGGATGGCGTGATCATGGCCAACCAGATCTATAAACTTGGATTCGAGCATCTGGCATTGGCTGCGGAGTTCCCCATTTCCGCGATCTCCGGCCTGCGGAACTCCATGGTCCGCAGAGGAATGAGCGTGGTCAGCGTGCAGGCCTTCGCTCCGGAGTCTCCGATCCCGGGTGGGGCAGTGCTCGACTCCTCGGCCTTGTTAGGAGAGGGGGATGATCGTCAGCAGGCGCTCCACCGGCTCCGGCGCACTATTGAATTTGCCAGTGAACTGAAGGCTCAAGCCGTGATTCTGCGCATGGGCAAGCTGCCCCTCAATGCTCCCACCGCCAAGCTCCTTCGCCTGGTTCGCGGGGGTGGACAGTTCCGTCGCAAATACACCATGACCAAGGTGGGAGCGGTGAAGATGCGGGAAGAACTGGTCGGCGGCTATCTTGATCGAGCCCGGAAATCTTTGGACGAGATCCTGAACTATGCGGCGGACTTTCCCATCCGGATTGCTCTCGAAAGCGGGGATCAGTTCGAAGGCATTCCCAGCGAGCGGGAGGTTGGCATCCTCATGAAGGAATACGAAGGCTCCGCGCTCGGGTATTGGCACAACTTTGCTCATGTGCAGTCCAAGGAGAACCTTGGCTTCATTGATCATGCTGAATGTCTCGAGGACCTCGCGCCGCACCTGGTAGGCTGCTACGTCTCGGATCATATCTGGCCGGATCCGGGTGGGCTGGTCCCGTTTCGCGGTGAGTTGGATTTTGAGACCCTGCTTCAGCATGTACCCCTGGAGGTGCCCTTGGTGTGGAATCTGGATGAGCGGCAAAAGACTCCGGAAATCCAGCGGGGCATGGTGGAATGGAACAAGCGCTTTCCTGAGCGCGCCTTTCCTGGCATCGCGGCGGAATCGGAGTCGAGTTTGGCCGAAGAAGGTGCTGAGGATTCGGATTCCTGAACGGGGAAGATTTCGAGCAATCCAGGTGTTGACGATCTCCTAACTCTCTGGCAGTTTACCCTCCGCTTTGGGACCGTCTTTGGCGCCCCAGAGATGTTCGACCGATTTGGTGAGGTGGCTGAGTGGTCGAAAGCACATCTTTGCTAAAGATGCGTACCTTCTGGGTACCGTGGGTTCGAATCCCACCCTCACCGCTCGGGCGGTCGAATAAGACCGCATTCCCGAATTCGAGCAATGTTGGCCATTCAAGTGCATGAGCGAGGCGACCCCAACAGCAGAGTGGGTATCGAGTTCCTCTTCGCCTCGTTAGGTTGTGGAGGCCCAAACTTCTACGCAGGAGAGGTTGCTTGGCCAGAACGATCAAAATTCAAGATGGCATCTTTCCGAAGTCGCAATCAACAAGGACTGATGATGTCGAAGTCTTTTGCCAGGATCGAGGAGATGGATATGGACTGCTGCCTACTGGGGGGGGAGATTGAAAGGGACTCGTCACCCACTATACTTTGGCGAAAGTAGCCTGCCCGACTACGGTTGAGCTCGGCAACCGGTCTGGAGGAGGTTGATGTGGGATCTTTAGAGCAATTGGATGACTGCGCAGCTCCGCTTGAGTTTCAACTGCAGAAGGAGATACTCCGTTCATTCTATGCCAAGCATAGGCCCGAAATGCCTGATTATGTTTAGCCTGGACTTTGTATGCTTTACACGCCATCGGATTGCGAGATTGTCTTAGAATCATTGCGAGATGACATCGAAGCTCTGGTGCGCCCCTATCTTTCTTTTGGGGTGCAGATCATAGGTGGAAGTTCGGACGATGCAGTGATTCCGGTAGGGGGTTCGAAGTTTGGCGGAGCGCCTGATGTTCCTATCTATTTCAGCTGGCCATGGTGCGCGGAAATTGAATCCAATAGGCAGAGGATGCCGCTCTCTGAAGCTCAATCGGCAGCATCCCCGCTCTGGTTCATTGGCCAGATTAACCTTTCTCAGATCCCGGTGTCGTTTGAGTGGTTGCCAGGCGAGGGCTTGATACTTTTTTTTGCGGCGCTTCATCGCGAGGCGCTTTCTGCTATTTCCAGTCCTTTTGACGAGTGGAGGGTCTATTATGTGAAGCCGGAGGTCGAACTTTCTCGATGTGAGGTGCCAAGTCTACCTGATGTCGTTCAAGACTGGGTAGTTGAGGAGTGCGACATGATGGCCTCTGAGATCGCTGCAATTCAAGTTGCAAAAATGGGTTTCGAAAGGGTCGTTTGTCTCCCTGACTCGATTCACAGGTTTGCGGGGATTAGGTCAACCGATTGGGATGCCTTTTGGGCGGCGACTTATCTAACGGAATTGAATCGGTCGAAAGATGTGCTCCACATGTTTGGCGGCTTTCCAGAATATTTACACGAGCCAGAAGATTTGGGGCATATAGGGAAGCTTGTGTACGACGGTGAAGGGGCGTTATCAGGAGAGCGGGAGAGGTTGAGGTCGTCCTATCTTGGGGCCTGGAGGAATTTGATGCAATTTGATACAGATATTGAGTTAGGGCTACAGTTTCCTTCCAACGGGCGTGGTTATTTCTTTTCTTACAAAGAAGAATGGGAGAAAACCTTGTTTCTCAATCAGATGAGGTAACGTCTTATGTATGCCAAGGTAGCTGCTTGCACATGAGGCATATACGGTACTAAGATACGATGAGCCCAAGGAATTCAGAGGCGGCGTTGTCTGCTTCAGATGCCTGCAACTCTCAGCTTAATACTCGCACAGCAAAGTTGGTGCACTGATAAGCCATAGGAATTTTTTGAGAGTTTTTTCTGAAGCGGCGCTTCAGAGATGGAGAATTGGCCCATTTCCACCCAAAAGAAATTTGATCTTTGTTTCGGTCGCCTGTTAGTAGCACTGTGCTGAGGAAAACCATTCGGAGTAAGAGCATGTGGGCTATCATTGTGGCTCTTGCGTCGCCGCATTTTGCAACAGCTCAGGAGGCGATTCCCAAGCCCTATGCCATGGAGCGGTATCAGCCGGTTTGGGAGAATTCACCATTCGAGATCGAAACGCCGCCGCCGCCACCCAAGCCGAAAGTGGAGCCGCAGTTTGCGAAAAATCTAACTGTAGCAGGTGTCTTGGAAATCGGAAAAATTACCAATGTAACGATTCGAGATCGATCGAACAATCAGTATTTCGAGCTTGGGCCAAAGAAGGGTTATCAGGGGATTCAACTAGTGGAAGTAGTTCAGAATGAGGACTTAACACAGGTGGAGGTGACGATCTCAAAGGGTAAGGCGAAAGCCACTATTGGGTATGATGCGAAGATGGCGAAAGGGCCTGCCCAAGGACCTTCAGTGGGAGGTGGTGGTAAAGGGGGCGATCTCCCAACTACCCCCGCCCTGAGGGGGATTAGTCCCAAAATCACGCAGCAGGGGAGCGTGCCAGATTCAAGTCCAGGTGCAAAAAACATCAACCCTGAGGGGATGGAGCCTACAATTCCTAAGAATGGTGGAGCTGGAAAGGATGGCAGTGGAACGGCTGGTTCGAGCGATAACCAAGGAGGGCAGAAAGGGCCGAAGGCGCCAAGTCAAACGCCACCTAGAAAACCTCCGACGCCGAAGGAACGATTGAAGATCGTTATACCTGGGCCATTGACCTAAAAAAGAAGGTGTTAGAGAGAGGCGGTGTCGAATTATTTTTAAAATTCGACTGGAAAGGAATGGAGAATGCTGTTAGGGGCGGAGCTACTTCTGAAGGTCCTGCTATGAGATTATCTAACGGCGCTGCAAGAGTTCTGTGCATAACTGCCACCTGTTTGGGGCTGTTAGGGATCCTGTCTGTGGGAGGATGGTCTCAATCCTCCGCCAACTCTGATAGCGGCAGGACGGAGGGAAATGCTCAAGGTTCCGGTGGTCCTTCCCCGGCCCAAGGTGGAGCCAAGTCTGATGGGCCGACCCAGGGCGGCGCTAAGCCCGGTGGACCGAATCAGGGTGGTGCGAAGCCCGGTGGACCGAATCAGGGCGGAGCCAAGGCTGGCGGTCCGACCCAAGGCGGCGCGAAGCCCGGAGGACCGAACCAAGGTGGCGCTAAGCCCGGTGGACCGAACCAGGGAGGGGCGAAGCCCGGTGGACCGAACCAGGGTGGTGCCAAGCCCGGTGGGCCGAACCAAGGCGGCGCTAAGCCCGGAGGTCCGAACCAGGGTGGTGCCAAGGCTGGAGGTCCGAACCAGGGCGGCGCTAAGCCCGAAGGTCCGAACCAGGGTGGTGCCAAGCCCGGTGGTCCGAACCAGGGCGGTGCCAAGCCCGGTGGAGGGACTCCGATGGGATTGCTGGGGAGCCAGAAGAGTGTCTTGCCGGGTGGTCCCGAGGGAGGGGAAGACATGGTGAGTGTGCAATACCCTAACATGCCGCTACCCCAGATCTTGCTGGCCTACGAAAAGCTGACCGGTCTCACAGTGATTCAGGAATCGGCGATTCAGACTGCGACTTTGACGATTCAGACCAATCGCAAGATGAAACGGGCGGAAGCCGCCAAGTTCATCGAGAAGAGCCTCCTGCTTAACGGTTATGCGATGGTTCCCAGCGATTTGCGAACCGTCAAAGTGGTGGTGGTGCCAGGCAAACAAGGGGAAGCGCGTAGCGAAGGGACTCCCATCTACAGTACTCCTAAGGATCTTCCGGATACGGACCAGATCGTCACGTTTGTGATGAAATTTGATCACTTGGGAGCCGAAGATGCCGCTGCGGCATTGGGCGAAGTTTTTCCTTCTCATGGCTACGGAAATATCTTGCCCTTTCCCCAGGCGGCATCTGTGGTCATCACGGACAGCACCTCGGTCATTCGCCGGTATCTGGACTTAAAGGAATACCTGGATGTCCCCTCTACGGATCTGGAAGTTATGATCCGGAAGTTCCCGCTGGAGCGAGCAGATGCTGAGAGAGTCGTGGAATCCGTCACGGAACTTCTGGAGCTGGAATCTTCCAAACAGGGAAGTGGCAACGCCTCCCGGCCCACCAATCGCCCGAATCCCGGGGGACTCGCCGGGGCGGCTGGCGGAGAGCTGGTTGCGAGTGTGGAGCCGCTGTCGCCGGACACGCTGGCCATTTCGCCTAAGGTTACCGCCGATATTCGCTCCAACACGGTCCTGGCCATCGCGCAGAAACGGGACATGGCCTACATCGAGACCTTGGTAGGGTTCCTTGATTCACCCGCCGCGATGCGCGATCTGCGAATGCGTAGGCTGAACTTCATCAGTGTCTCGACCTTCTTACCGATTGTCCGGGACGCCATCCTGCCAGGGGTCGAGGAGGCCGGAGTCGAAGGCAGTGTTCGCGGCGGTGAAGTGGCCACCAACCTGGGTGGAGCTGGCGCGGGGGCTTCCAACTCGGGAGGTGCCGGCGGGGGAGGCGGAAGCAGCAGCCGGGGGCGCTCCAGTGGAACGGGAGGCCTGCAGGCGCAGTTCGGTCAGGATGTCGGCCCTGAATCTCTAGTGATTGGCAAGACCCTGCTCATCGCGGACAATCTCCACAACACGTTGATCGCATCAGGGCCGGAGGAACACATGGTCATGATTGATCAGCTTCTTGATGAGATGGATCGTCAACCCAAGCTGATCCAGATCTCCGCTGTGATTGCGCAGCTGACCTTGGGCGATGACTTCGAGTTTGGGATCGATCTGCTGCGCACTATCAGTTCGCCCAACAAGGACAATACCATTGCCGGCATCACGCGGAATCGCACGGGCTCCATCCTGGACCTGGATTCGCTGGACGACGTGGCGA
Organism: Verrucomicrobiales bacterium; assembly: GCA_041984905.1. GTDB lineage: Bacteria > Verrucomicrobiota > Verrucomicrobiia > Verrucomicrobiales > DEV007 > JBHIXE01. Next base: position 8,523 of record JBHIXE010000094.1, read on the forward strand.
ACTTCCTTCCCGCAGCCAGCGGCCTGACCATCTACGGCCGGATCAATGAGTTCAGCGCTTATGTCACTGCCTTGGAGAGCACGAACCGTTTCCGGGTTCTCTCTCGACCGATGATCTACACTCTGAACAATCGGTGGGGGAAGATCCAGAGCGGTCAAAGAATCGCTGTTCCAGGACGTACGGTTTCAACCGTGGATCCAGGAAATCTGAACCAGGCAGTCGCATCCAACATCGACTTTGAAGAGGTGTTGTTGCAGATCGAGGTGTTACCTCTGGTGAATTCCGACAATGAAGTGACGCTGCAGATTGCGCAGCGAAACGAGGACATCATTGGCAGCCAAAACATCAGCGGGAACGATATCCCAACCATTGGTACCCAGCAACTGACTACCACGGTGATCATCCCGGATGGAGGCACTGTGCTGCTGGGCGGCTTGATCTCGGAAGACAGCCGCAACGTCAACACTGGGTTCCCGCTCTTCACCTCCATCCCCATGCTGAGAACGGTGTTTGGGAACACCGCCAAGGAGAACAACCGGGAAGAGCTGCTCATCTTTATTCAGCCACGGATTATCTCCGATGAGAAGCAACTGGCGGCAATGGAAACCGACATCAAGCACCGGACAGAGTCCGCTGAAGAGGTGCTCGATTTCGCGCGGATGGAACCGGTGGTGGAAGTGGAACCAGCAAGTCGTTCCGTGATTCCCAAGATCTTCCGTAAGAAGGATAAGCGAGGTATTTCAACTTCCAAGTAAGGTGGGATGAGGGTGCAGGAGGACATGTTCAGGATTGGGCGGATAGTATGGAAGGGAATGATTTCCATTTTCCTTTGGGGCGTACCGCTGGCCGCTTCAGCGCAGGTAGCCGTTTACCAATTGGAATTGGGAGAGGAGTCCGATGGTATCAACTTTGGCTTCTTCGATGGGGGCTACTTCGTGATGGATGGACAAAGCGAGTATGGCTCGTTCGTGTTCACTCGAGATGGCGCCGGGGCGAAGTCTGAAGGGGATGAATACTTTATGGCCGTCGACACGGCTCAGACTTTCCTGACTTGGGACCAGGCCATCCGGAAAGTGGTCGTCCGGGCCACGGCTCAGACCGAGACTGCGATTGCCTACTACCTGGCCTTCGGCGAGGTGACCGGATCCATATCGGCAACCCGGAATGGTGAAGTGGGCACGTATGAGGTGGCGCCCTTCCTCCGCGGCTACGTCCTGGCATCCGACGACGAAAGCGATGTGGTGTATCCCAATGATAGTGAGAGTCATGGATTTGCCGGTTACAGCTCCATCAAGTTCAAGCTGGATCGAGGGTTGACGGAGGAAGCCAACTCTCTCGAAATGAACCTGGAGGAGGTGCTCACGTTGATCGGCGCCAGGCTCGAGGAACGCGGCTATGAGTTGGGGACGGATGGACCCAACGAGAATGCGCTGGAGGAAGTGCAACGGAAAGCGGGAAGGAGGAGAGGATGAGGGCTCTCGTTCTTCAGGCTGCGGCAAAGGCCGGTTGCACTAACGAAGAGTTGTTGACCGAGTTGGTGGACAAAGCGTTGGAACAGAACCGGTCCGTGGTCGATGAACTCCTGGATAGTGCATTGGTAGAGGAAGATCCGTTCCTCGCCGCCTTGAGTCAGGAGCTCGGTTTGGGGTGGCATGATCAGGTCCGGCCTGACCCGGAGTCCCTCCCGGATCTCAAGAAAGTCTGTGCCGCACAGGTGGGTGTAAGAAACCGCTTCATACCGCTAAAGTTCCACAATGGAATGGATGACGAGAACGGGGATCCCGCCTACAAGGTCGAGCTCGTCACCTACGATCCCTTCTCCTTGGAGCAACGTCAGGCGGCCCGAAAACATGTCGGGTATCCGATCGCCTGGTCATTGGCGCCACGCCGATTGATGATCGAGGCGCTTCAGGAATTTTACGGGGTCGGCGCTGACGTGTTTGAAGAACTGCTGGTCGGCCGGCAACACGATACCGATTCCCTGGATCTACGGGAAGAAGTGAACATCCTCGATGAAGACGACGAGGAAGCCAGCGTGGTCAAGTTCGTCAATCAGATCATTCGGGATGCCCTGCATCAACGTGCTACGGATATTCACGTAGAGCCGCTGGAAGAAGACCTGCGGATTCGTTACCGCATTGATGGGGTGCTCCGCAGTGCACCGGTTCCGGAGAACATTCGAGCCTTGCAGGATTCCGTGATCGCGCGGCTCAAGGTGATGGCGAGGTTGGACATTGCGGAGAAACGTTTACCCCAGGATGGACGCATTGGGCTCCAGATGGAAGGTCAGGCCATCGATGTCCGGGTCGCGACCATTCCCGGGGTGAAAGGCGAGAGTGTCAGTCTTCGCTTACTGGGCCAGGAACGGTTCACGATCGACCGGCTCAATTTGTCCCCTGACCTTCGGGCACGAGTGGAATCGCTGTTAAGGCAGCCAAACGGGATTGTGCTGGTGACAGGCCCGACCGGGAGCGGCAAATCGACCACGCTCTACAGTTTTCTTTCCGAATTGAACACGGACTCCCGGCGGATCGTGACCATTGAAGATCCGGTCGAAAACAAACTGGATGGAGTCATTCAGATCGCGATCAAACCCGAGATCAACCTGACCTTTGCGAGTGGACTGCGCAGTATTCTTCGAGGAGACCCGAACGTGATCATGGTGGGGGAAATCCGGGATTTGGAAACCGCCGAGATCGCGATTCGTTCTGCGCTCACAGGTCACCTGGTGTTTAGTACGTTGCACACCAATGACTCGATTGGCGGAATTGTCCGGTTGGTGGACATGGGGCTGGAGCCATTCCTGGTCGCCTCGTCCGTGCGAGCCTTCATGGCCCAACGGTTGGTGCGCAAGCTGTGTCAGGATTGCCGGGTTCTTGGAGGAGTGCCGGAGGCGCTTCTGATCTCCTGCGGATTGACCACTGCGGATGCAAATCGCATCTACACGGCACACCCCTCGGGTTGCGAAGCCTGCCGCTACACGGGATTCCGTGGTCGGCTCGCCATCTATGAGATGTGCACCATCACGGAAGAGATGACGGCGTTGATTGTGCGCGGCGCGAGCGCCAAAGAGTTGAAGGATCAAGCTCGGATGGGCGGCTTCAAGAGCTTGAGAGAATACGGATACGAGAAGGTCCTCGAAGGACTGACTACCTTGGACGAGGTCGTATCCGCAACAGGAGATGTGGGATGAGCGCGATGGTCTTCAGCTATAGCGCAGTGGGGCGCGATGGAAAGCGCACCACGGGATCAGTTTCTGCACGAGACCGGGATGAAGCCTTCCAAATTCTGGCTCAGAAAGGGCTTCAGCCCTTCGAATTGCAGGCGGGCAACGCGCCAGCTCCGGCAGTTGAGCCATCCAAATCAAGGTACCAAAAGTCTTCAGCCAAGGCGCCGTCCGATTCGAAAGAAAAGGAGGGAACTCGCGGCAGCGTTCGCCTGAACGGAAAACAACTGGTGCTCTTCACGGAAGAGTTGAGTGATCTGCTCTCCGCAGGACTGCAATTGGAGCAGGCACTCAAGACCATGGAAAACCGTGGGGAGAAGTCTCGAATTCAGATCGTGGCCAAGCAACTGCGCGAGAAAGTGCGAGACGGGGTCAACTTCTCGCGAGCGCTCCGGGCAACCTCGCCCAGCTTCAGCGAGCTCTACTGCAACCTCGCTTCCGCGGGAGAAGTCAGTGGCTCGCTGGGAATCATGTTGAAGCGTCAGGCGGAGTATCTCTCCACCATGAATGATCTCCGGGCCAAGGTGCTTACGGCCATGATCTACCCCGCCTTCCTCCTGACTTCGGCCGTGGTCGTGACCATCATCTTCGTCACCTTCCTCATTCCGAAGCTCACCGTCTTGATGGATTCAACAGGAGGGGATCCTCCACTGATTGCGTTGGCCTTGATCGGAGCGAGCAATTTCCTCCAGCATTTCTGGTGGCTCATCGCCGCCGTCCTGGTGGGTGCAGTCTTTGGCTTTCAGGCGCTCATCAAGATCCCGGCCAACCGGGCGATCTGGGATCGCAAGAAGCTCAAGCTTCCGCTCTTTGGGAACCTGCAGTTGACCCGGTTCTATGTGCAAACCCTGGAGACGCTGGCCAATGTCACGGGCAACGGGTTGACGCTACTCAAGGCGTTGGAATTGGCTCAGGGCACCACTCAAAATCGTTACCTGACCAAGAAGTTGCAACAGATCACCTATGAGGTGGGTGACGGTGCTTCGCTCTCGCGCTCCATGGATCGGGCGAGTGTCTTTCCGGCCATGCTGATCGATCTCGTACGAGTGGGGGAGCAGACCGGCAAGATGAACGAAGCCCTGACCAAGGCCGCAGCACGCTTTGACAAGGAACTCTCCAGGCGCATCGAGCAGATCAGCGCCTTCATCCAACCTTTTATCATTGTCCTGATGGCCTGTCTGGTCGGAGTGATGGCCTACATCATGTTGTCGGTCATTTACGACACCATCTCCCTTTTGCAGGCTCGTTAGGAAATCCAGAACACAAAGCCAACGACTACTGACGTAACGAATCCATACCTATGAAGATCAAGAACCGAGCAACGAACCAGACGGGCTTTACCCTGATGGAAATGATGTTGGTGTTGGGGATCATCGCGCTGCTTCTTGGCGTGGGAACCTACGCCATGGTGGGGGTCATGTCCGGAGCTGACCAAGGCCGTGTCAAAGCGGATATCCGCGCCATTGAGACAAACTTGATTCGCTACAAGAGCTACAGCCAGACCTTCCCCACCACCGAGCAAGGTCTGTTGGCGCTGGTGTCCAAACCAGAGAAGGCGCCGCAGCCCAAGAATTGGGAACAGACCTCCAAGAAAGAGGGGATCATGGACCCATGGGGACGCCAGTACGAGTATGTCTATCCAGGCAAACGGAATCCCAAGTCCTACGACATCTTCTCGGTTGGGCCAGATGGGAAAGCCAACACCGAAGACGATATCGGAAACTGGGAGACCAAGTCCTGATCTAACAGGCGATGCAGTTGCGGCAAGCCAGGACAAAGACCAGTCAGGCAGGGGGATTCACCCTGATGGAACTGGTCATGGTGATGCTTATCATGGGGCTGCTCGCGGGGTTCATGTTCTTTGCTTACGAAGAGTTGGCGGAAGATGAGGCGCTGCGGGAACCTTCCCTGAAACTTCAGCAACTGGCGCGTCGCGCGAGCCGGTCCTCCACGACTCAAGATCAGGCATATCGAATTCGCTTTGAAGAGCAGCAGTTCTACGTGGTGGCTGGTACGGGAGACGACTCTTCGGATCGGGTAGAGGGACGTTACCAACTTCGGGAAGATGTGGAGTTGAGCATCAAGCGATGGCAAGCCACCGAATGGGTGGTGCCTCAAGGCACAGACTGGGTGTTTGCGGCGACGGGCCTGGCGGAGCCGTTAAGCGTCCGGTTGGAAAGGGGCGAATCCTACATCGAACTCGACTTCAATCCCCTGACCGGCGTCGTGGACGAACGGCGATCGTATCTGCCATGAACGCGGTCTGTGTCCATCAACTACCATCCAAGGAGAAAGGGTTCACCCTGTTGGAAGTCCTATTAGCGCTGGCTGTCTTCACCATTGTGGCGGTCTCCCTGACGGTAGCGATGAACCAGATTGGGTTGCTGGCCATGGACTCTGCGCTGCGGGCTCGCCAACTGGAACTGGTCAACTCCTACCTCACGGAGGCATCCAAAGGGACGGAACTGGAAGAGGGAGTTCGGGAGATCAAGCTGCCAGACACGGAATTCATCATCCAGATTGAGATTGAGCCCGTGGAACTGCAGAACCAGGACGGCGCATTGCTGGAAGGCATGTATCGAGTGGCCGTACGAGCGCTCAAGGATGTGCCGGGTGGCGAACGAGATGTCGTCGAGGAAGCAGAAACCTACCGGTATCAGGCTCTCTACACGCGCTAGGAATGAAGGCAATCCCATCAGTTACCTCAAGCGACGTTACCGGATTCACCCTTCTGGAGATGTCTCTGACCCTGGGAATTTTGTCGCTCCTGGTAGGAGGGATGTTTGCGTTGGCGGATGGATCCATCCAATTGATGGACCGGGTGGAAGAACTGGATCGAACGGAGCTGGCTCGCAGTCGTTTCACCCAACTCTGTCATCATAGCTTCGAGCAACTTCCTTCTTCCGGATCGCTACTGCTCACGGGGATCTCGGATGACTTGGGAGGGGGAACCGCGCTGAGTTTTGTCGATAGTCCACTGGCGTTCAATTTCGGCGGAAACGAGATTGAGGTAGAGCAGGTCGTCTTGGCAGCACTCCCGGATGGGGGCGGCAATCTCCGAGTGCGGGCCTACTACTTGGATCAGGAACGTCTACTCCAGTACGAAGGAGGAGCGAAACTTCAGCAGTTGGACGCACCGCAGATCACTCTTCTGCGCGATGTGCAACGCCTCCAATGGCGGTTCTTTGATTCCCGCGATCAATCGTGGAAACCGCAATGGGACGATCCCCTCCGACGGCCGGGCTTTGTCGAACTGCGGCTTCAGGTGCCGCCCCAGAAAGCACCCCATCGAGTCGTGTTTTGGGTGCCAAAGCGGCGGCCGACGCCTACCTTTCAAACGCAAGACCCAGTGGGCGAAGGGGACCAGGAGAGCAACGAGAATGCAGGGGAGGAGAGCAACGGATGAAACCAGGAAAGGCAACCGAGAAGGGTTCGGCCTTGATCGCCGTGTACTGGGTGATCGCGCTCTTGAGCCTTAGCGTCTTTACCACAGCTACGATTCTCACCGGAGATGTAGAGAGCCGTGTGACCCGCAGCCAGCTCTATCGAGCGGAACAGTTGGCGGAGATGGGAATTGCCATTGCCAGTCACCCTGCGATCAAGCCAGGAGACAAGCTCCTAACGCAATGCTTGAGCGACACCGAAGCCTATGAGGCAACCATCGAGAGCGAGACGGGCAGGATCAATATCAATGCTACGCTCGTCGCAGGTGAACGCCAGGTTATCCGCTGAACCGACAATTTATTTCCCTGGATGAAATGTCGGAAGTGCGGGGCATGGATCTGGTAGCCGCAACCAGGCCCGGGTGGCAGAGAGCATTCACACTTTGGGGGAATGGGCGTCTTGATCTCGCCGATGCCAATCCAGAGCTCATCTCTGCAGTTTGTGAGTGTCCCCTGGCCAATGCACAAAGCTACGTGGCGCAACGTCGAGGCCTCGACGGAATTGAAAACACGGAGGA
>JBHIXE010000095.1:0-15607 GCA_041984905.1 Verrucomicrobiales bacterium
ACCGCAGATGGCTTGACCGGATTTGCCCGGGGCCGCGTCCTCGAGTCCATCCCCTTCGCGGAAGACTTTGAAGCCTACGAGCTGACCGAGGCCAGCCCAACGGGCCAGAAATTCGATTACCCGCCACTGCCCTGGATTGGTGCACGTCTGAAATGGGAAGTCTGGGAACTGGACGGCAACAAGGTGCTGGCCAAGACGCTGGATAACATTCTCTTCCAGCGCTCCATGAGCTTCATCGGTCATCCCGATGCCAGCAATTACACCATCTCTGCCGATGTCATGACGGACGGCAATCGCCGGGTCAAGAGCACGGTGGGCCTGGTGAATCAGCGCTATATTTGCGCTTTGGTGGGCAACTCCAACATCCTGGAAGTCAGCTCCAACCACGAACGCGTGAAGCAGTCGGTTCCCTTCACTGTGGCCGCGAATACCTGGTATACGCTGAAAATGCGTGTCGATGTGGCGGAAGATGGGTCCGGTGTCATCCGTGGTAAGGTGTGGGAGAAAGGTTCCGCCGAACCGGATGCCTGGACCATTGAAGTAAACCACAAGATTGCGCACAAGAAGGGCGCCCCCGGAATCTTCGGGTTCTCGCCGCAAAGCCAGAAGAGTGTCTTTGTCGATAATCTCTCCATTACCCCCAACAACTGATTCGCGATGCTCTTGCGCGTTCCAAGCAAACTGATCATGAAGAAATCCACCCTTCCAATCCTGACCGTGCTAGCGGTCTGCACCTCGATCGCCTCCGCGGCAGACTGGCCACAGTGGGCGGGAAGCAACTCCAACAACATGGTCTCTCCAGAGACGAACCTGCCCACCGAATTCACTCCGGGGGAAGGGGAATCCATTGATGAGATCATGAGTTCCGCTTCGAACCTGAAGTGGGTCGTCCAGTTGGGGTCTCAGACCTACGGCACTCCGACCATCGCTGGTGGCCGGGTCCTGGTGGGCACCAACAACGAAGAGCCCCGGAATGAGAAGATCATTGGGGACCGTGGCGTGGTGATGTCCTTCAACGAAGAGAACGGAGACTTCCAATGGCAACTGACCACCCAGAAGTTGGGTGCAGGTAAGGTGTCGGACTGGGAGTTCCTCGGGATGTGCTCCTCTGCTCTGGTCGACAAAGAAACCGGGACGGCCTACATCGTGACCAATCGCGGTGAAGTGCTCTGCCTGGATCTCGACGGCATGGCTGACGGCAACGATGGCCCCTTCATGGATGAAGGCAAATACCTCGCGGCTGGCCTGGATGGGATGGCGACTGCGCAGGCCGTTGAAGCAGGTGATACGGATGCGGACATCATCTGGGGCTACGACATGCGTGGCGAACTCGGAGTATTCCCTCACAACGTCACCAGTTCTTCGGTGGCTACGGATGGAGAACACATCTTTGTGACCACCTCCAATGGGGTCGACTGGTCGCACATCAACGTGCCCGCGCCGCTGGCTCCCTGCCTGATCGTGTTGGACAAGAAGACCGGCGAACTGATCGGGGAAGAAGACTCCGTGCCGGGCGAAGAAATCATGCACTGCAACTGGAGTTCACCTGGTTATGTGGAGCATGAAGGCCGCAAGATGATCCTTTTTGGCGCTGGCGATGGTTACCTCTACGGCCTGAGTCCGGAAACCGAGAAGGACGCCGATGGGTTCGACATCTTGAAGGAACTCTTCAAGTATGACTGCAACAAGAAGGAATACCGCTTCAATGAGTCCGGTGAGCCGATCAAGTATGCGACCTATCCTGGTCCCAGCGAGCTGATCTCCACGCCGGTCTATCACAATGGCAAGCTCTACGCTGCCATTGGCCAGGACCCCGAACACGGGGAGGGCGTAGGTCTCCTGAGTTGCATCGACGCCAGTTCTGAAGGGCTCGTGAAGCCGGAAGATGCCATCTGGACCTATGACGGCATTCTGCGCACCATCTCCACGCCTTCCGTGACGGATGACGGGCTGGTCTTCATCACGGACTACTCCGGGATCCTTCACTGCCTGGATGCCAACACCGGTGAGTTCTTTTGGAAGTACGACACCCTGAGCCACATCTGGGGATCCACCCTGGTGGCGGACGGCAAGGTCTACCTCGGGAACGAAGATGGTGAAATCATCGTCATCAAGGCCTCCAAGGATGCGGACGCCAATGGCGACGGTGAAGTGGACGAGGATGAAGCGCTCTATATCGCTGAATTCCCGGCTCCCATCTACTCCAGCCCGGTGGCTGCCAATGGCGTGCTCTACGTCACCACCCAAACGCACCTTTACGCGTTTGCGATGGACAAGTAGTCCTCTAACTGACTCACTTTCCCTACATATACAAAACCCCACTGAACCGGGCGGGTTTCACTCGCCCGGTTTCATCGATCCTGCACTCTTAGCTCAATGAAACTGGCGGTCATCGCAGCCTTCTTGGTGTTACTCCTCATCCACCAGGACTTCTGGTCCTGGGACAATGACGCTCTCCTCTTTGGCTACATGCCAGTTGGGCTGGCCTATCACGCAGTCTTTTCGCTGTTCTGCGCCCTGCTTGGATGGGCCGCAATCCGTTATGCCTGGCCCCATGAACTGGAGAAGAAGGCCGAGGAAACCCCTGAAGATTGACTCGACCCTAGACTCGTTCCATGACCGTCCTCATCGTTATCGCTATTTATCTCTGCCTCTTGGTAGGGTTGGGCCTGGCTTCCGGCACCAAGTTCCGGGGATCCAGTAAAGACTACTTCGTCGCGAGCCACTCCATTGGGCCTTTCCTGCTCTTGATGTCCGTGTTCGGCACCACCATGACCGCGTTCGCGCTGGTGGGATCAACCGGGAAATCCTTCGAGCGGGGGATTGGCACCTATGGACTGATGGCTTCCATCAGCTGCCTGGTTCATGCGGCCTGTTTCTTTGCCATCGGCATCCGCATCTGGATGCATGGCAAGCGTCATGGCTTCGTGACGCAGATCCAGTTCTTTCGCAGCCGCTTTGATTCGGATAAATTGGGCTACGTCCTTTTTCCCATCCTCGTGGGGCTCGTGATTCCCTATCTCCTGATTGGGATCATCGGCGCAGGCAAGACCATCCAACCCGTGACCGCGGGAGCGTTTCCGGATCTCTTTCCCCATCCCCGATGGGCGGGAGGAGTGCCACCCTGGTTGACGGGTCTGGTCGTGAGTGGCGTTGTTCTGGCCTACATCTTTGCAGGGGGCTCGCGAGGGGCTGCCTGGGCCAATACATTTCAGACCATCGTGTTCATGGTCATGGGGGTGGTGGCGTTTATCTTCATCACGAACTCCATGGGAGGGCTGCAGAATACCAGTGAGATCCCCGCCATCATTCAGGAAGACGGAAAGGTGGTGCAGCGCTACTCCTTTGATCCGGACTCACACCGGGTCATCAAATTGGAGGAACCCAAGGTCATCGGCTCGGTCTCTGCAGAGGACGCCGAGAAGTTTGCCGGCAAGCAGCCTCACATGGCGCGGAATCCGGTCGACGTGACCTACAAGGTGAAGACTCCGGATGGGGCGTTGGTGGATTCCCACCGCGAGGTAGGCATGTCTTTCCTCATGTTCGTCTCCTACATGTTCATCCCGCTCAGCGTGGGGATGTTCCCCCACCTCTTTCAGCACTGGCTCACTGCCAAAAGCGCCAAGAGCTTCCGGCTGACGGTCATCGCGCACCCGCTCTGCATCATGATTGTGTGGGTGCCTTGCGTGCTTATCGGCACCTGGGCAACCGGGCTCTTACCCTGGGGCGTGCCACCTGCGGCCGTTCTGTCGGGCATGATGACGCAGCTGGTTGGCAACGAGCTTCTGACCGGACTCCTGATCGCCGGCGTGTTGGCGGCCATCATGTCCTCACTGGACTCCCAGTTCCTCTGCCTGGGCACCATCTTCACCAATGACATCGTGCTGCATCGGGCCAAGAAGGATCAGTATACGGACAAACAGATCGTGTTGATTGCCCGTTGTTTCACGGTTGCTGTGGTGATCCTGACCTACATTCTGGCGATGATCTTCATCAACAAGAACGTCTTTGACCTGGCCGTCTGGTGCTTTAGTGGATTCGCCGGCCTGACTCCGGTCGTCTTCGCCGCGCTTTACTGGAAGAGGGCCACCAAGGAGGGCGCGTATGCCTCCATCATTGCCACCTTCCTCACCTGGCTGATCTTCTTCTTCCAAGCGGGTGGGGAAGAATCGCTCGTGATGGGGGTTATGCCGGTGACCTGGATTTTCCTCGCCAGCGCCGCAGCCATGGTTATCGGTTCACTCATGTCGAAACCGCCTTCAGAAGAAACCCTCGCAAAGTTTTTCTCCTAGGAAGGCTGCAACTCAATCATTTCAACGTACACTGCCTTGTTTAGACTCGGTAAAAAGAAGAGCGCGGCTCCGGCTGCCACGGCGGATCCAGCTCCCGTCCAACCATCTCCACAACCCTCTGTCCCTGTAGAAGAGAAGCCTAACCTCGAATCTGCTCCGTCTGTTATGCAAGACTCCACCACTGCCAGCTCGGGCGCGGAAATCACCGCTGCCAAGGAACAACTCAACCAGCACATGCGGGAGATCCTGGAATGGCACTTCAGCGAAGAGACCGGCTGCCCGTTCTGGCTCGATTGGAAGGCCAAAGTCGGCTGGGATCCGCGTGAAGAGGTGAAGACCTACGAGGACATCGTGAAGTTCGATCACTTCCAGGACGAGTGGCTGCGGGACGAGAAGAACGAGCGGTTTGTTCCCAAGGGCATGGGTGGTCGTCCCTTCAATATCTTTGAAACGGGCGGCACGACAGGATTGCCCAAGCAGCGGGTTGGCTGGGATGATTACAAGCACGATTACGAGCAGTTCAGCGACAATCTGGATGATGAGTTCTTCCCCAAGGGTGCCAACTGGATCATGGTTGGCCCGACCGGTCCGCGCCGTCTGCGCCTTGCTGTCGAGCACCTGGCCAACGTCCGTGGCGGATCCTGCTATCACGTGGACCTGGATCCTCGCTGGGTGAAGAAGCTGATCGGCCGCAAGGAGCTGGATCAGGTGGAGCGCTACCAGCAGCACTGGAGCAGGCGGTGGAAATCATCAAGCACCGGGACATCGGCTGCATCTTCACCACACCACGTCTTCTGGCCCAGATCGGGGAACGCATCTCCATCCCGGGTCACGGCATTAAGGGCTGTTTCTGCGGCGGCACTTCCATGACGCCGGAATACGTCCGCTTCCTCCAGGAAGAAGTCCTGGAAGACAAGGCCCAGTTCGTGCCGACTTACGGCAACACCTTGATGGGCCTCGCCATGAGCGTTCCCAGCGAACTGAAGGCGAACAACTACAGCGTTACCTACTGGGCGCCTCAGCCCCGTGCCGTGCTTCGCATCGTCGATCCTGAGAACACGGAGAAGACCATGGACTACGGCGAGTATGGCCGGGTCGAACTGACCACTCTGACCAAGGAGTTCTTCATGCCTCGCTTCCTGGAGCGCGATGAAGCGATCCGCCGCCCGTCTCACGCCAAATTTGCCTGGGATGGGGTGGGAGATGTCCGACCCTTCGGGTTTTTGGAGAAGAAGATTATTGAAGGCGTGTATTAAGGCTGCCTGAGCCGGAACGTCCAAACCTGGTTTTCCCTCCCATGAGCATTCCTCACATTCCCATTCTGCGTCAGGGCAAGATCCACGAGAGCCTGGATGTCCAGACCGTCACCTCCGTCTCTGGAGACACGGACGCTGTGGAAGTCAGCTTCTCCTGCGCGGACATGATCAAGCATGATCTGCTGACGATTGGCAAAGCCCGCAAGATCCTGAGCGGTTACAAGTGCAAGGATCTGGTGGATATCGCCATTCAAGCGGCGGACATCTTCCTCAACGACGAACTGCCAGTCGGTTCCCGTGGCGATACCCAGACCCCGGAAGACTATGTGCAGCAGCTCGCGATGACGAGCGGTCTGCCGCATAGCCTCATCCGCATGAATATGAAGCGTCTTCACGGCGTGCTCGCTCAGACGGATGTGATTCTGCGTGGCCTGACTCGCGGGCTGGACCTCGAAGTCCTCGACGCGGGTTATGGCGAGCAGGGTGGAGCACCGGTGAGTTACGCGCCAACGACTGATTGCCTGGGCGTCATTCTTCCGAGCAACTCTCCTGCCGTGAACGCACTGTGGGTTCCCTCGATCGCCATGAAGGTGCCGGTCGTGCTTAAGCCAGGGCGGGAAGAACCCTGGACTCCCTACCGGATTATTCAGGCGCTCATCAAGGCAGGCGCTCCCCCGGAAGCCTTCAGTTTCTATCCCACCCAGCACGATGGCTCTGGCGCGATCATCCGGCGTGCAGGTCGTGTGATGCTCTTTGGCGGTGATGATACCGTGAAGCAATATGAGCACGATCCCCGGGTGGAAGTGCATGGCACCGGTTACTCCAAGATCCTCATTGGCGAGGACGAGATCGAGAACTGGCCGAACTATGTGGATACCATCGTGGAGTCCATCAGCGCCAACAGCGGCCGGAGCTGTATCAATGTCTCTGTCGTGGTCGTTCCCAAGTATGCGGATGAGATCGCCAAGGCAGTCGCGGAGAAGCTGTTGCCCATCAAGCCGCTTGCTCAGGACGATCCGGACGCCAAGCTCTCCGGCTTCGCCAATCCCAAGTTTGCGGAATGGATCAACGACGCGGTGGAATCCGGGCTGAAAGAGAATGGCGCTCGCGATGTCACCGCAGAATTGCGTGGACCGGACGAACCGCGCTTCCAACAGCGGGACGGCATGAACTATTTGCTGCCCACCGTGGTAAGGGTTCCAGGTTGGGATGCCGAACTGGCCGTGCGGGAGTTCTTGTTCCCCTTTGCCAGCTTCATCGAATGCCCGCAAAGCGAGATGATTCCGCATCTGGAGAAGTCTTTGGTGGTCACCGCGATTACCAAAGACATTGAGTGGATCAACCAGCTCTTTGCGCATCCCACGATTGACCGGCTCAATATCGGCAACGTGCCCACTAACCGGCTCAAGTGGGATCAACCCCACGAAGGTAACCTCTTTGAGTTCCTCTACATGCGCCGGTCCTTCCAGATTGAGAAGATAGCTTAGGCTGACCGTTCGCATGTCTTTCCTCCAACGCCTCCTCAAGGGAAACCGCGACTCCAAACCGGAACCGATCCAGACCGCTGGAGACTCCGTGTCGTTGACCATCTCTCAGCTTTGCGCTGGCCTGGGAGCGCCGGAGGACGTGCTTCACTTTGCTCACGTGCCGGGTGGCGAGGTCCTCTTCGGGCCTGGAACCCTGGATCAGCTGGGGGACAAAGCCAAAGCGATTGGAGGCACTCGCGCGCTGGTCGTGACGGACCCCGGGCTCAAGACTGCTGGGCACGAGGATCGCACCGTGAAGTACCTTCGCGATGCGGGGATCGAGGTGTTTGTCTTTGATGAGGTCCGGGAGAATCCCACTACCAAGGATGTCGACAACTGCGTCGCCGTCGCCAAAGGGCACCAGATCGATATGATCGTGGGGCTGGGTGGTGGATCGAGCATGGACACTGCCAAGGGCGCCAACTTCATTCTCACCAACGGGGGACGGATGCAGGACTACTGGGGGAAGGGCAAGGCCAAGCAGCCGATGCTACCCCTCATCGCCATTCCCACCACGGCGGGAACCGGAAGCGAGTGCCAGTCCTTCGCCCTCATTGCGGACGAACTGACCCATGTCAAGATGGCCTGTGGCGACAAGAAGGCAGCCGCGGCGCTCTCCATCCTGGATCCTGAACTGACCATTACGCAACCGCCCAAGGTGACGGCAAACACCGGCATCGACGCGATCGCGCATGCACTGGAAACGGCCGTTTGCCGGACGCGCAGTGAGATCTCCTCCGCCTATTCATCACTCGCCTTTCATTTGCTCAATACCGGCTTCGAGCAAGTGTTGGCCGATCCCCAGGATTTGAATGCTCGGGCCCGGATGCAACTCGGTGCTGCCTACGCCGGCACGGCTATCGAGAACAGCATGCTGGGTGCGGCACACGCCACGGCGAATCCTCTCACGGCCAAATACAACGTGATTCACGGCCAGGCCGTGGGACTCATGCTCCCGCATGTGGTGAGTTGGAACCGGGCTAAGAATCCGGAAGCGGCTGCGATTTATGACGCGCTGCTCCCCAACCTGGAAGAGCGCCTCAGCCATCTTCTCGCACTCGCAGGCATGCCCCGGACCCTGAGCGGATTGAGCGTGCCGGAGTCGGATTTTCCGGGTCTTGCGAGAGACGCCTCCAAGCAGTGGACCGCTCAATTCAACGCGGCTCCCATCGGCGCCATCGATTTCCAGGAGATCTACGCGGCGGCCTACTGAACTGGTTTCGGATTTCGGATTTCGGATTTCGGATTTCGGATTTCGGATTTCGGATTTCGGATTTCGGATTTCGGATTTCGGATTTCGGATTTCGGATTTTATGGAATGGCTCTATTGCTGGCTTCGGGAATCCGGCTACTCCCAGGAAATCAATTGGCGCGCCGAAGCGGAGGTCGCGGAGGACCTCGGATACACCTGTCATAGCATCGACTATGAAAGCCTTTTGGAAGGGGATCTGGACCGCGCCCTGGAATCCCTGCCGGATGGAGAAGGCACCAACTTGGTCTATCGCGGCTGGATCATGCCGGACGAAGACTACGCGGAACTGGAGTCTGGTCTGGAGGACCGGGGTTACTCGCTGCTGACCTCCAGCTATCAGTATGCGCTGGTCACGGGCCTGCCGAACTATCACGAGTTGGTGGAGCATCTCACGCCGCCAGCTGTCTGGACCTGGGATCCGGACATCGAGGAAGCCTGGGAACTCGCGCAGACCCTGGGTCCAGGACCCTATATCATTAAGGATCACGTCAAGAGCGCCAAGGAAGCCTGGCTGGAGGCCTGTTATGTACCGGCAGGTGCCAGCTACGAACAGTTTCGGGATATCGGTGAGGAACTACGTTATCGCCGGGGCAATTCCTTCACGCGCGGATTCGTAGTGCGTCCCTATGTACCACTGGTGCAATTGGGCGCGCACTGGATTGGTATGCCCATCTTTGAGGAATACCGGCTCATTTTCTGGAAGGGAAAATTGATCCTGGCAGACCGCTATCACGAAGAGTTGGGCGGCAATGAAACGGATTTCTCCAAGTTCGAGGGACTACCGGAGATCATCGATTCGCCCTTCTTCGTCGCGGACGTGGCCCGGAAAGAGGAAGACGGGGAGTTGATCCTGATCGAGTTAAACGACGGTGGTGCTGCCGGCCTGCCTCCCGAATGTCATCCCATGGATTTCTATGGAGCAGTGTTTGAGGCAGAAGAGGGGATGGCGGGATAGGAGTAGGTTAGGAAGTGGGTTATAAGGTAACGCCCTCTCACCAATACCCCGCGCCTGACAACCACTCCTCAAGACAGCGCAAGAACGCGTCTTCGCCACGCTCGGGGCCTTGGCCGAGATTGCAGTTGGAGTCATCGCTGGTGATCATGCGGAAAGTGGTCCAGGGACCGGGCGATTGACCGAGCACGTAGAGGCCGCGTTGCCCCTCCGGACTGATGGTGACGGCGAGGTGATGCGGGCCGAGCAGGTCGTGGTTGTGCGGCGATGGATCGGGCTTGTCCTCTAGCGCTTCCTGCACCGTCACACTGGCGTGAGCGCCGGGAAGAGGCGGTTCGGGAAAGGTGATCAAGTAGTAGATGGTTCCGTCAGGGAACTGCCCGTCGCGATGCTGAAACCTTTGGATCTGCTCCCTGGAGAGGTGCTGATCCAGATAGCAGGCCCGGAGCAGGGCCAAGAAGACAGGGAAAGGAAAGGGAGATATCCAAAGTTCCTGAAAGCGCTCCCATTGCCGGTAGACTAGATCAGGAAGAGTGATATAAGCCAAGGCATAACATAGCTGTGCTAGTTCCGTTTCCGTCGGGGGGGCGATCCGCTGATCCCGGCCGTACTCCAGCAGAAAGCCTTCGACCATCCCTTGCGCGAGGGCCGGGTTGCCAGCTTCTGAGATAGCGCTGGAGTGTACTTGGAGACCGACAAGCTTGGCGGCAGTGTCATAGTCAGGCTCCTTGGAGTCTCCATTCCGGGGATGCTTCTGGTTATCCTTCCACTTTAAATAATCAAACATGGATAGTGGTTGCCGGTGCTGTGTTAGTCCAAGGTTTCGGGCGTATATTGCGGTGGGCTTTCTGGATAAACAAGTATAAAATAATATATAAGTGTTCTATATAAGCGTGTGAGCGGTTGCGCTGCGTATGTTCATAAAGCGGAAGAGGGGTGCTGGAACTCCGTTGGGCTAGTGAAGAATTGCTGGTGGGCGCACTCGGGCTGTCTTCGGGCGTGACCTGGAATGGAAGGACGTGCCTGAAAGGGGCGTCACTTGCTTTCTGTTCTGGGAGGGGCGATTGAAGAGGCTGGATGCTGACAACCTCGATATGAAAGTGGGGCTCGCTTTAGGTGGCGGAGGGGTCCGCGGCTTGGCGCATGTGCTGGCGTTGGAGACGCTGGACGCCTGCGGCATTCGTCCCGCTGTCATTTCCGGCACGAGTATGGGCGCGATTGTAGGGGCCATGTATGCCTCCGGATTCACCGGCAAGGAGATGCGTGAGCTCATCGAGCGACGCATCATCATGCAGCGGGACGGACTCAAGGAGGTCTACCGGAAGAAGCGGGAGTTGCTGAAGTGGCTCAGCATCGTGCGGCCCTCCTGGGGCACGAGCGGGCTTTTGAAAGCGGATGGGATGCTGCACTTCCTCATGGAGGAGATCCAGGTGGACTGCTTCGAGGAACTGGAGATCCCGCTCCGGGTCGTGGCGGCGGACTTCTACAAGGGCACGCCGGTGGTGTTCCACGAAGGGGAGTTGATGCCGGCGATCCAGGCCAGCATGTCGATCCCGGGCGTGTTTGTTCCCGTGAGAGTAAACGGCCGGATCCTGGTCGATGGAGGTGTGGTGAACAATCTGCCTTACGATCTGCTCATGGATGAGTGCGATGTGACCATTGCGATCGATGTGAACCCGCCCCGTGAGGATGAGGGCGATCATCAACCCAGTTTGATCGATGTGACGCTGGGAATCTTCGATATCCTGGTGGATCGGATCACATCGACGATGATCGAGAAGCGTCCGCCGACCATTTATGTGCGGCCCAACCTGGGCGGCACGCGGATCCTTGATTTCGACAAGGTGGAGCTGGTGCTAGAGCAAGCCGCCCCGGCCATGGAGGAGTTGAAGGAGAAGCTGGCCCAGGTCTCCGGTGAGATCATGGGCGAGCTGGGAGACACCGCCAGTTATGGGGCGTGAGCCGGTGGCTTTGCACTGGCTAACAGTCGAAATCCTCACGGATTCCGCTACGTTCTATCGCAGCCAAAAGCCTTACTCGATGCCGAGTTCCTTGCGGATCTCCTGCACCGTTTCGTCCCATTCATCCGGCACGAACCCGCGCCGTTCGAAGGACTTGCGACTGGACGCGTTGGCGGCATCCCAGAGTTCGCGAGGCTCGGGAATGGCGCCTTGATCACCAGATGTCTCCACCCAGTTCTGCTCGATCTGGCGAAGCTCGGCCAGCTTGGTGGCGTATTCGGGATCTTTGGCGAGGTTGTGGATCTCGTGAGGATCATTCTCCAGATCGTAGAGTTCCTCCTCGGGCCGGGAATCGGCAAAGAAGAGGGCCTGGGCAGGCGTCAGCTTGCCTTCCTTCTGCAGATCTTTCATGAGCTGGAGCACGGGATACCCCATGGACTTGTAGCGGCTGGTATTGTAGTAGGGCAGCTCTGGGATGTAGTTGCGAATATACTTGAAGCGATCGGTGCGCACGGCGCGAATCCGGTCCGGGGCATCGCCGCAGCGATCCCGTGCTGCAATGATGTGATCCCGGGACGCGGGTAGGTCAGGGCCGAGGAATGGCTGGCCCTCCAGGGATTTCGGGAGCGCCAGTCCCGCCAGATGGAGCGAGGTGGCTGCGACATCGATAAGGCTGGTGAGATCCTCGCTGACCTTGCCGCCCTCGATCTGGCCCGGCCAGCGCACAATGAGCGGCACGCGAATGCCGCCCTCGTAGAGCCATTGCTTGCCTCGCACGTGGGGACGGCCATGATCGCCGAAGAAGAAGACCACGGTGTTTTCGGCCAGGCCCTGTTCCTTCAGCCAATCCAACACCGCGCCCGTCTTCGCATCCGCCACTTCCACGGAATCGAGATACTGGGCCCAGTCTTCACGAGTGATGGGGTGGCCCGGGTAGTAGGGCGGAATCTGGACCGCGGCGGGATCGATCCCGTCTTCCTGATCCACGAACTTGCGATGCGGCTCGTGGAAGTTGAGTTGGGCGAAGAAAGGGGCGTCGCCCTCAGTCATGGCTTCCGGCTTGGCGGTGGGCATCCATTGGTCGGCATCGAACTCAAAGTTGAAGTCCAGCTTCCCGTTCGCGCCGAGTCCCTTGATATTGAGGGTGCGATACCCGGCCTCTTCCTGCAGGCGTTGCGGCACGGACTTTACCCCCTCAGGGAGGGGCTCCAGCTTCATGGTGCGATGGTGATGGGCGCCAATGCTGGTTTGATACATGCCGGTGATAAAGGCGCTGCGCGAGGCGGAGCAGACGGGGCTGGTGGAGAACGCCTGGGTGAACCTCAGGCCTTCGGCGGCGAGTTGGTCCAGGCGCGGAGTTCGCACCACGGTATCGCCGTAGCAGCCAAGTTCAGGGCCTAGGTCATCGGCAACGATCCAGAGGATGTTGGGGCGATCCTGGGCAGAAGCCGCAGAAGTGAGGAGAGCCAGGGCGGTGAAGAGGAGGTTTCGGAAGAGGGACATAGGTCAATGCTGGGGAGAAGGATAGCCTTAGTGAGATCGCTTCCCGGGTCAAGGACGCCCCTTCAATTGTCTCAGGTAGGCTTCTCACGAAAGGAGAGGAAGAATGGCACTGCCGCTCCCAGCCAGAGCATCCAGTAGGGAAGGCAGAGAAAGCCCCACCAATCGCGAGCGGATTGAAAGACGATGCCGCCCAAGGGATGGTAGGGGCTGGTGTGATAGTCAGCAGCCGAAGCGGCAATGGGTACACTTTGGAGTGTGCGTTGCTTATCTCCAGGGTAGTAGGTCAACGCGATACCTCCAGCTCCATACTGGGAGAAGAGACCGACCCCGGCGGAGGATTGGAAGAAGGCCGTGATCTGATAGAAGTAGGAGTGGATCCAGAGCCCTGATACCAGAAGGATTGGTGTCAGCCAAAGCCAACGGACGTGAAGAGGGGGCGGCATCAACTCCCCAGATTAGCTCTTGGCTAACCTGGGGTCGAACCCTAAAAACTGGGCGCCTTTCAGGCTACTGACCGGGAGCCGAAGGTGGGGTTTGCGGCAGCCCGGGATTGGTCTTGGGCATCTGCAGTTCCCGTTGAATGATTGGGGCGATTCGTTGTTGCAGCTCGGGGGCCCGGGCCTGGACGGCACGTTGACCGATCATCATGCCTTCGCCCATCAGCCGCGGCATGGTCTTGATCGCCTTTTGACCGGTCGGTGTCTTGTAGAAGGCGATCAGGTCATCGAGTTCTTCCTTGGTGAACTCGGTGGCGTAGAGGTCGACCAGTTCGGGTTTGAGCACTTCCCAGGCCATCACTTCGTTCATGAAATCCAGCATCTCCTTCTTCAGTTCTGCCATGCCCAACTCGCTGATGCCGGCGCGGCGCATCTGGATGAGCTGGGGTTCCAGGGCTTGTTCGGTGGCGCCCTTCATCATCATCTCCAGGTCCATGACTTCGAAGAGTTCCGTCGCGGCGGCCTTGGCTTCAGCGCTCGGCTCCTTGGCGGCGTCCTGAGCCTGTAGGGGCAGGGCCCACAGTGTGGCCAGGCCAAGAATGACCGTGAGAATGGGGAGTTTGCGGAGGTCTGTCATACCTACACGCGCTAACAGAGGACGGCTGGACTCGCAAACGAAACCCTGTGCCATCGGCTTCCCGACGGGGGATTACGCCGCCCGCATGACGCGACTGGACTTGGTCGCCCGTTCTTGAGGGCGTGTCGTAGTGCGTCAGTTTTCGCGACTGAGTTCGCCAGGGAGGACGCCCAGGTAACCGCGTTCCATGGTGCCCTTGTCTTGCAGACGATCGACAATATCCACAGCCATGTTGGAAGCGCGGAGCCCTACGTTCTTCAACAGAAGGCGCGAAGCGCCGGGCCAGCATGAAGCGCGAAGCGCTGGGCCAGCATGAAGCGCGAAGCGCTGGGACAGCATGAAGCGCGAAGCGCTGGGCCAGCATGAAGCGCGAAGCGCTGGGCCAGCATGAAGCGCGGAGCGCTGTGGACCTCAGTAGCCGGGGAGTGACCGAAGGGAACCCCCGGGAAGGTTGAAAAAGATTATCAGCCGCGCGAGCGGCGAGACGAGCGTCGCTCAACCGATGCTGCCGCCACTTGCGTGGCACGTCGTTGGATTCCGATTCCGGGGGTTCCCTTCGGTCACTCCCCGGCTACTGAAGTCCACAGCGCTTCGCGCTTTATGTTGTCCCGGCGCTTCGCGCTTTCTGTTGAAGAACGTAGCGCTCCGCGCTTCTTAACCGTGGTGAGGGGGGAATATGCATGGAAGTCGGAGAGGCATATGCATGGAGATCGCAGTCTGGCGCTGCGGTGAAGGAGGACAGCGGAGAGCTGGTCTGTAGATAAGGTAGAAGAAGAAGGCTTTTCCCATCTCTCGCAATTCAGCAATCGCCAATCTCAAAAGCCCCTCAATATCACTGGGAAGTTGTTCTGGCAGCGATTCGTTTTCAGAATCGCCAGGCTCATAAGAATAGATCTCCTCAAGAGTGAAATCCACCTCGTTATAGAATAGGTCATCATCGATGAGCCTATACACGTCTCTCTTGGATTGGTATGAGGGCGGATTCAGCATTTGCTGGCGTTCTAACCAAGGTGGCAACCGCCACGTTCATAGGCCCAATCACGCATACGGTAACGCGCGAGGGACTTGCGAATCGGACCCTGTGCCATCAGCTTCCCGATGGGGGGATTACTCCACCCGCATGACGCGACTGGCTTCGAACACGCGCCCGTACTGATCCTCCGTCTTCACGTAGATTCGATGCACGCCAGGTTCGAGCCCTTCGGGCAATGGCGCTTTCCAGAGGTGGTCGCTCAAGATGATTTTCGGCAGGGGGCGCCCCTTGAGGTGCTCTTCAGGCATAGAGGCTTCCCGTTCTTTCAGCATCGCGAAGTAGGGATCCTGCTCCACGGTTTTCTCGAGCGTCTGCCATGCTCCCTTGGCTCCTACGCGAAACTCCACCGTGGAGCGTTCCGAGCCGCCAAAGACGTTCACGTAGATCCACTGGGAGGGCGCATCGGCGGAGGTCACGACTTCCGGCGTGTGAATGTTCATCTGGTAGTCGGCCGGCCGACGCGCGGCCTTGAAATCGACCGTGGCGCTCTGGCCATCAAAGGTGATGATGGAGTAGCCATTCGGCGCGCCGTCTCTCATGGTGGTGTGAGGGATACCGTTCTCATCCGGTTCCCCGGTCCACCAGCTGCCGCAGACGGTGACGTTGATCACGTGATGATGCGGTTTCTCGCCTTCCCAGCCGTCTTCCTTGTCCAGGAAATGATGCGCCTGCCAGTGGGTATGGCCAGAGATGGACATGGTGTAAGGACGGTCTTCAATGAGGCGGAAGAGTTCCTGGTTATCCTGCTGGCCAGTCAC
>JBHIXE010000096.1:0-15429 GCA_041984905.1 Verrucomicrobiales bacterium
TCTTGGCCCTTTCCAGCAGTGGTGGGCAACAGGCGCCCATTCTGGCAGCGGCTGGCGCCCGGGTGACGAGCTTCGACCTGTCTGACGAGCAGTTGGCGCGGGATCAGCTCGTTGCCGAGCGCGACGGCCTGGAGATTCGGACCGTTCAGGGCGATATGGCGGATCTATCGGTCCTGGAGGACGAGAGCTTTGACCTTATCTTTCACGCTTGCTCCAACGGGTTTTCCGAGACGATTCTGCCCGTTTGGCGGGAGTGCCATCGGGTGCTGCGGCCTGGAGGAGTGCTCCTGGCTGGATTCCTGAACCCGGCTTCTTTCCTGATCGATCAGGAGAAGGGAGGATTGCAGATCGTAAACCGGCTTCCCTATAAGGACATCACGCATCTGAAACCGGAGGAGTTGGAGTTGCGGCGCAGGCATTGCGAGTCCCTGGAGTTCAGTCATTCCCTGGAGGAACAAATCGGCGGCCAACTCCAGGCCGGACTCATCCTCACTGGATTGTATGAGGATGACTGGGAAGACAAGGCCCATCCCATGAACTCCTACATGCCCCTTTTCATCGCCACCCGTTCCGTTAAGCTTAAGTTGGAGAGCCCCACGTAACCCCTCAGGATGGCGACGGATCTGTCAGCGGAACAGCAGCGTGAATTTGAGCTGTTGCTTGATGAACATCAGGCAGCGGTCCGTTACTACGTGCGTTCGCTGTTGCCTGGCTATCACGGGGCGGATGATGTGACCCAGGAGGTGCTGCTGACTCTTTGGAACAAGCGGCTTCAATTCGAGCCTGGCACGAATTTCCGGGCCTGGTCCTTCCGGGTCGCCCAGCTCCATGTGCTCAATCAACGGCGCAAGCTGATGCGAGGGAATTGGCTCATCTTTGACGAAGAGATGCTGGAGCGGCTCGAACCTGCCGCTTTGATCCCGGAATCCGATCGCCTGGAGGCGGAGCAGAACGCGCTCGAAGGCTGTCTGAAAGGGCTGGGAGGAGAGGCGCGGGAACTTCTCAACGCCCGGTATGCAACCAAAACTTCGCTGGAGACATTTGCTGAACGAAAGGGCGTCTCGCCCGGGACACTGAAGGCTCGCCTGTTCCGGCTCCGTGCCGCCCTGCGCAAGTGTATCGAGAAACGCATCGGTCATCCGCCTTCATGAGTTCCACCCGTCCATCTTCTGATTCCAGCGAAGTGCTGCAGGCGCTGATTGAAGGCGAATTGTCGCCGGATCAGTTTGCCTTGGTGCAGGAACGGCTCAAGACGGAGCCGGCCTTGTTGCGGGAATATCTGGAGATCGTGCGGACACATCATCTGCTGGAAGAGCGCACTTGGGAAGAGGCGGAGCAGGATGCGCCCAAGGTGGTGCCGATGCCCCAGGCCGGGCCCTCCCGCTGGCTGGTCGTCGCAGGCGCGATGGCGGCGGCCTTCATGCTGCTCTTTGTCTGGATGGGACCCACCACGGAGGTGCCGTCCACGGTCTCTGTCCAACAGCCGGACTTCCAGTTCGCGGCTCATGCCCTCTTTGATGCGGAACTGCCGGAGGATCGCGACTCGGGTCGTATCCAGGAAGGCGACGTCGTGGCCCTGCGGGAAGGTTATGTGTCCGTGCGACTTGTGAGCGGCGCGGAAGCCGTGATCGAAAGCCCCTCCAGCTTCGCGATCGAGGGGCCGAACCGCCTGCGTTTGGATCGTGGACGCGCGACCTTCCGGGTTCCGGATGCCGCGACGGGGTTCACGGTGAAATTGCCCTGGCTGGAAGTCGTGGATCTGGGAACCGTGTTCAGCACGGGAGCCGATGAGGAGGCCAACCGGGTTTACGTGGAGCAGGGCACCGTGGAAGTGCATCACCCGGAACTTCTGGGTCATCCTCAATTGCTGGTGGAAGGCGAGACTCTGACCTGTCTGCGGAATCAGGAGATCGAGATGGAATCCGACACCTCCCTGGTTCACTTGAGGGAACAGGCGGAGACGAGTGTGCTGTTCCATGACCTTCTTAGCTATGTGCCGGATCAACGGTTCAGTGAACGCCAGCCAATGAATGGCTCCTGGGAAGTGGTGGAAGGAGATCCCTGGGTGCGGGATGGAAAGATGGACACCGAGGGAGCGGATACCATGGTCTACGGGCATTTTTCAGAAGCGATCCACGGGGGTGCGGGCGTGATGCTGGTTTATTTGCGGGCTCGGGCGCCGGAGAACCTGTTTCACTCCAAAGGCTGGGCCGGAATCAGCGTGTTTGATGGCGAGCACGAAAGCTTCTTCTTCGGTGACAAATCGAACGATTCCTATTCCTGGAACTTCATCCCTTATGGTCGGGATGGGGAACCCGGCATGAAGACGGTGCCCAATCACGATCTGCAGATTCAGGGCGGGGAAGAGTCCTTCACGATCCGTTATCACCAGGAAACCGGTGATGTGGAGATCTTCCGCGGCTGGGGTGTCAGCGGCGCTCCGGTCCTGGAAGTGACCATGGATCCTGGCCTGCGCTTTGACCGGATTCGGATCGCCAACAGCGGTGGCGGCGACTTTTCCTTTGAGGAGGTGCAGGTTTCTCTGCTGCGCTAGCGAAGTCCCACTGTCGAAATCCTCCCTTTCCTTCAGCCTGCATGTGGGCTTAATTGGGGATAAGACAATGCAACTCACCAACGAGCAAGAAGAAGCCGTGCGGGGCTGGGCCGAAGCAGGGGAAGATCTGGGCGAAATCCAGCGGCGATTGGCCGAAGAATTCGACGTCAACATCACCTACATGGAGACGCGGTTTCTGGTTTCTGATCTCCAGGTGTCCCTCAAGGATAAGGAGCGGGAGGATCTCGACAAACTCAATCAGCCCGGTAGCGGCGCTGACGAGGAAGACCTGGACTACTATGGGGACGACGATGACGCCTTTGGCGATGAGGCCACTGGTGCCGGAGTGAGTGTGAGTCTCGATCAGATCGCCAAGCCCAATACGCTGCTGAGCGGAAAAGTCACCTTCAGCGATGGCAAGTCGGCGGAGTGGTATATCGATGTGAATCAGCAGCTCGGCATGATTCCTCCTTCCCCGGACTACAAGCCCTCGACCAGCGATCTCATGGAGTTCCAGCAGGAACTGCAGCGAGTGGTTCAGCGCGGCTTCTGAGCCGTAGAGTCGCAGAGTTGCCAATTGAGTCGAGATGTAGCTCGATTCATCGCATACGGAGAGGCGCGAAGCGCTGCGTTCTTCAATAGCCGGGGCTGAAGCGAAGCAAGGCCCCGGTATGCCAACCATCGACGAGGCGCGTAGCGCTGGCACTGCATTCGCGAGAGTCTCCTGTGCCACCGCTTCGCGGCTGGTCGAAGGACCATCGAACCCGGGCCTCGCTATCGCTCAACCCGGGCTATTGAAGAACACAGCGCTTCGCGCCTTCGTATGCGGACGGATCTGTGCAGACAGGGCTGTGAAGACAGGGCTGTGAAGACAGGGCTGTGCAGACAGGGCTGTGAAGACAGGGCTGTGAAGACAGGGCTGTGAAGACAGGGCTGTGAAGACAGAGCTGTGAAGACAGAGCTGTGAAGACAGAGCTGTGAAGACAGAGCTGTGAAGACAGAGCTGTGAAGACAGAGCTGTGAAGACAGAGCTGTGAAGACAGAGCTGTGCGGACGGAGCCTGCAATTGGGAAGGGTGCAGTGCTTTGGACCTTTGCTTCTGTTTAACAAAGGACCAGAGTTCAACGAATGGGCTCTAGAATCGCCGATCCAGAGGCGTGCGCCCCAAGAGATAGAGCCCATAAAGGATTCCTACCGAGAGAATGACCGCAATGATGGCTTGGATGAAGCCGGTCCATCCGAGATGCACCCACTCGTGCTGACAGGTCCAGGCGAATTGAAAGATGCAGAGAACGCTGACGACCACCAGGGTGATCTCTCGCCCAATCCGGTTGACGACAAACACACCGAGCGGGGCGCCGAGAATCACAATGGGCGAGGCCGCGAGCCAGTTCTCAAAGACGCCCGGCGCAATCGCTCCCCGGCTCACTTGGAAGGTGAGGCCCACGATCGAGGTAAAGGCCATGATCACCACGGAGGTGGGAATGGCGACCTTCAGATCGCAGCGAAAGAAGAGGACCAGCAGGGCGTAGACCATCATGTCGATCCCGACCCCGCTGATGGAGGACACCGTGAGGGAGGCCAGCAGGCCGGTGATCGCGCCCAAAGTGAAAGCGTGCCGCTTGCTGGTTGAATGCATGTCCGTGTAACCGCAGAACTCATGGACCTTGAAGAGGTGCAACACGCCGAAACTCGCCCAGAGCACGGCGAAGATCATCTTGATGAGCACCTCCGACACGAGCGGCGCGATCCAAAAGAGGCCGATAGGCGTGCCGATGAGCGAGGCGGCCATCGACCCCAGGAGCACCATGCTGGCAATGGGGGACCGGCGCACCAGAATAAAGATGGAGGCACTGGTCATCCCGATGGACTGGATCGCAAAGCTGAAGTCCCGTCCCAGGTTGGCGGGCTGATCGAAAAGCAGCACCAGGATCGGGAAGCCCACCGTGCCGCCACCCATGGGAGTCGATCCAGCCACATAAGAACCCAGGAGCATGGATGCGGCTATGGCCCAGTGGTTGCGCAGCGTTTCAAAATGATTCCCAGAGACGATGATCACCGCCCAGGTGACGTAGAAGAGCGCGAGCCAGAGAAACCAGATCCAGACGGGTCGATCCTTGCGCAGGTTCAGGCCCAGGAACGGAAGCTTGATGGATGGGATCTCTTGGGGGAGGTGGGACACCTTGGTGACTACACTTCTGCAGATCGGCCAGATACGTGGAATTGTCCATGGAAACCACGCAGGATTGCGGTTAGGGAAGGCCCCGTATGAAGGGCGAAGTCATTGCAATCGGGGGCGTGGGACTCACTCCTCGGGAATCCGATCCGAAGATCGAACGATTCATTCTCAGCCGGGCCCGGCAGGCGAAGCCCAAGATTGCCTATTTGCCAAACGCCATGGACGAGACCACCCAGGCGGCTTTCGGGTTCTTCCAGGCTTATTCCCGCTTTGAAGTCTCGGCTTCTCACCTTTCGATGTTCAAGCCTCACACCGCCGATATCGAGAGCTATCTCCTGGAGCAGGACGTCATTTATGTCGGTGGCGGCAATACCCGCAGCATGCTGGCGCTCTGGCGGGAGTGGGGAGTGGACGGCTTCCTCCGGAAAGCGGCAGAAGGCGGCACCATCCTGGCCGGTGTCAGTGCGGGGGCCAATTGCTGGTTCGAGCAATGCACGACCGATTCCATCCCGGGCCGGATCACCATCATGAGTTGCCTCGGATTCCTGGAAGGGAGTTTCACCCCGCATTACCACGGCGAGGCTGACCGTCGTCCGGCCCTGGAGGCCGCGATCCAATCGGGAGAAATCAAGCCGGGTTATGCCGTCGATGATGGCGCTGCCGTGCACCTGATCGATGGGAAGCGCGAAGCCTGCGTGGCCTGGCAATCCAACGCCCGGGCCTACTGGGTGCAGAGCCAGGATGGAGTGTTTGTAGAGGAAGAGTTGCCCATGACAGGGCTCTGAAGACCCCTCTCCCTGTCACTTTCCCTAATCTTGACAGGATATTTGGATCTCTGAAAAGATGGGGGTGTGAGTGACATCGACATTGAAAAACGCCTCTACGCCATTATGTGGCCGAACCACGCTCTGGTGGGCTCGATGCTGCCCCCCAAGAAGTTTGGCAGCCACTATACGATTGGTAGTTCCCGCTATTTCCACGGGCAGGTGATCTTTGCGGAACTCGACCCGAACTTTCGGAACGATTACTTCCCGATTGACCGGGTGTTGGAGGACGTGAAGCCCAAGGCGGACGGATCTCCGAAACGCACCAAGTTCATCAGCTGCTACCGCGTGCTGGAACACCTGGACTTCTCCGCCATCCGCAATCTCTATGTCACCTCCGTAGATGGAAAGACCCTGGAGCTGGAAAAGAAACCCTATGAAAAAGAGCATGAGAAGGGATTCATCCGCACCTACCAGGAGATTTGTCCCCTGAGCGCACTGGTTCTGAGTTATCATGATCCCCGGCAGTTCGGAGATTACATTACAGACCCGGATCAGCCCAAGAGCGCGCCCAAGGTGATGTTCGCGCAGATCGACCTGAACATCGAAGACTTCCTCGCAAGGCTGGAGGGAAACCCCTTTCACGATTCCCCATTGCCGAACATCCATCCGCAGAAGCTCAAGGAGCAGATCATGGAGATCAAAGGGCACCCCGAGAAGACGGTGAAGGGCATCAGCCTGGACTCTGTCCTTGGCAAAATCTCCTTCCGCCGTCTCCGCACCGGTTTCTGGATTGCCGGTGGCAGGGAACTGCTCTATTTTCCGCTACCCTCTGATGAGGAGATGAAGAAGAAGCACTTCGAGTTTTATCGTACGATCGACTTCCACGCGAGCTCCTAGCTGCAGAACTACTGGAACCATGGGACAAGAACTGGAAATTGCCTCCAAAGGGCCTTACTCACTGGGAGAAGGCCCCATGTGGGATCGGCGAACCTCTCGACTGCTCTGGATCGACATCGAGGTAAAGCGTCTGCACTACGAAACCTTTGAGGACGTGGAGGGTGAATGCCGGTCCACCGAGGTGTCGACCATCGAGCTCTCCGGCATGCCGGGCACGGTCGTCCTCACCGAGGATACCAACCAGGTCATCGTTCCCCAGGATGATGGGGTGAAGCGCGTGAACCTCGCCACAGGCGAAGCCACTCACCTCATCGACTTTCCGGAAGGGCCCAACATGCGGTTCAATGATGGGAAGTGCGACCCCGCTGGAAGGCTGTGGGTCGGTACGATGGATCGGGATGGAACGGCGGGAGCTGGCACGCTCTACCGGATTGATCCGGACCTGAGTCTGCATCCCATGCTGGAAGGCATCACCTGCTCCAATGGCCTGGTCTGGAATTCGGACGGCACGCGGATGTACTACATCGACAGTTATACCTGCCAGGTTCGCGGCTTCGATTTTGATGTCGCTAGCGGGACGCTTTCCAACCCGGAAATTGTCGTCCAGGTACCCGAGGATCGGGGTTGGCCTGACGGGATGACCATCGATACCGCGGACAAGATCTGGGTGGCTCACTGGTGCGGGAGTTGCGTGGCGCGTTACGATCCCCTGACCGGGGAGACCATGGAAGTGTTGCCCGTTCCCACCGAGCGGGTCACGGCTTGCGTCTTTGGGCATTCCAGCATGGATACGCTCTTCATCACCACGGCCAAAGGCTCCAATGACGGAGGCTGGACGGACTGCGAGAAGTATCCCCTCACTGGCGCTCTCTTCATGAGTGAACTGGAAGTGACTGGACCGGAGGCCTTCGTGTTCAAGGGATAGATAGCTGGGCCCTTGGTTCCGTTGTTAGTCCTGGTTCGGTCGGCCTTTCGGTTTGACCCCCAAATGGGGACTCTTTATCGTCAACGCCATGAGCCGGTCTGAAGTCGTGCTTGGCGGGTGGCTGCTGTCCTGGGGATTTCTTTCCCTGCTTTCAGCGCAGGAACCTGACTTGGACGAGTTGCAACTCGAGTTCCAAATCGCTCAGCAGAAGCTACTTGAACCCCTGAAGAACCTCCAGGAATCCTACGAGGTTCAACTCGGCAAGCTGCTTGAGTCTACCGCCGCGAAAGGGCAGTTGGACCGGACGCTTCTGGTGAGGAAAGAGCTGGAAGTGTTTCGAAAGGGTGAGCAAGTCGCCAGCGACTCTTTCCCGGATCTGCAGCGCCTGCAGCGGCTTTATGCCAGAAACGCGCTGGAACGGATTGGCGAGGCGAACTACGCGTTGAAAGACCTGTCGAAGACCTACCGCAGCCGGCTGGAGAGCATGCAGAAATTCTACACGGAAGGACTGAATCTCGACGAGGCGGTGAAGGTGAAGAACGCCCTCGCGATGATCCCTGCGTCATTCCAGGTGCCCGTGCCAGGCTACACGCCACCGGAGGAAAGCACTCAGCCGGCCCGCATCCAGTGGAAAGGAGAGACCGTGGAACTCAAGGTGGATGCTCGGATGTTCACCAATCGGGACTACCGTTGGGTGGAGGTCCCTGAAAAGTACCAGGACTGGCGGATGGCCATGCGGGCTGGAGGTAGTTCTTCGGATACGGTGATCCAGGTGGAGGCGCCAGGGTTGGTCTATGTGCTGGTTTCTACCGGCGGCCAGGGAGACTTTGAAAAGGACGGCTGGATTCTCACCGACACATTTCGAGGAGGGATTCAGGGCAAGAACGACTTCCTTCTGATGCGTAAATCATTGGAGGCCGGCCAGCATACCATTCCCGCTGCCACTTTCTTTGCGACTCGGATTGTGTTGCCTCCCGGGAGCCGGGCGGAGTGATGTCCTCTTAGCGTAAAGTAGCCAGTAAATCGTGGATGAAGCGGAGCTTCTGGACGACTAGCGGCGGAAGCACAAAGGGATAGAGGTCCGGCTGACCCATGCTGCGATTGAGGCTGTTGATTGCAAAGGTCAACGGCAGGCAGGCATCCAGAATCGTGTCAAAGCTCGGCACTTCATAGGGATCAAAATCCGCGCTCATGTGAAGAGAGGGAACGTTCTCCAGGTGGGGAGACAGACTGACTCCGAATGCGTGAGCTGTTTCCAGAGTGTCCACCAGATGGAAGTAATGGGCCCAGCACTCCGCCCAATCTTCCCAGGGATGCGCGGACGAGTAGGCACTTAGATAGCGGGTGGACCAATTGGGAGGTGGACCCATCTCATAGTAGGTAGTGAGTGACTGGTTGTAGTCGGGCATTTCATTGCCAAAGAGGTCGCGAAAGATGGCCAGGTTGGTCGGGTTGGACGCAATCAACTGATCCCAGAAGTAGTGACCAATCTCGTGCCGGAAATGGCCGATCAACGTCCGGTAAGACTCTCGCATCTGGGTGCGGGTGTGTTCCCGGTAGACGGGGTCCGCCTCAGCAATGTCGAGGGTGATG
Organism: Verrucomicrobiales bacterium; assembly: GCA_041984905.1. Lineage (GTDB taxonomy): Bacteria > Verrucomicrobiota > Verrucomicrobiia > Verrucomicrobiales > DEV007 > JBHIXE01. The sequence continues at coordinate 8,916 of JBHIXE010000096.1, forward strand.
ACCCCATCTGCATGGCCGGTCTTCACCTCGGGGCGCAAGGGATCGCTCGGATCCGCCGCCACAAAGTCGAACGCAATCCCCGTGTCGGGATACTCTTGCTTGGAATGCACGGGAAGATTGAAGCGCAGCAGGCTGTAGACGAGGCGGTGCTTGGCCTGCTCGACCTTGCCCCAGGCTTCCACGTTCTCGGGAATCTTGAGATTGGGGATGGTCCGATTCAGATCACAGGCTTCACAGACGACCTTGTCGCTGGTTGTGGGGACCAGCCAGTTGCACACGCCGTAGAAGTGATTGGCACAATAGCGGAAGGTCTGACCGGGAGCGGCCGGAAGTGACCAGGTATCACCACCGCAGTCGGTGAGTGCGCTCAGGACCTGTTGGCTTCCGAGGAAGCCGAGCGGATAGCGGCACTGTTCACAGGTGTGGTTTTCGAAATAGATGGGGTGTTGGCAATTGCTGCACTGAAAGATTTTCATGCTCCGGAACGCGGAGGGTTTAATCCGCGATTTGGCGATTTGCCTTTTTCGCAAAAACTACGCCAGAATATGCCACGCTCGAAGCGGTACAGCTAAGGTTTCCAGGGCAGGTTCTCCAGGTCCAGATTGCCGCCGGAGAGGATGATTCCGGTCCTCTTCTCCTCAAATCGCTGAGGATCAGTGAGTAGCGCGGCGAAAGGCAGGGCGCCGGAAGGCTCGACGAGCGTGCGCGTTGTCTCGGTCAGTAGTTTTGTGGCTTGGATGATTTCACCTTCCTTCACCAGGATGATGTCATCAATCAGATCCCGGATGACGGGAAAAGTGTGCGTTCCGAGCGGTGTTCTCAGGCCATCTGCAATGGTGTCGTAGCGGTTCGGCTGTTCGATTCGGCCAGACTTCCAGCTGCGCCAGGCGTCGTCCGCCCAGGCAGGTTCGGCAGCGATGACTTGGGTCTTCGGCCACAGCGCTTTGAGGGCAATGAGCGATCCAGAGAGGAGGCCGCCTCCACCCACAGGGATCAGCACCACATCAAGCGGTTCCAGCTCTTCGGTCATCTCCAGCGCTGCCGTGCCCTGGCCCGCCATGATCGCAGGCAGATCGTAAGGATGGATCAAGGTAGCTCCGGTTTGCTCGACGACGGCTTGAGCGGCCGCCTGTCTTTCTTGAGCGCTTGGTCCACATAGAATGGGCTCCACACCCAGGTTTCTCACGGCGCGCAATTTGTTGGGGCGAGAATTGGCGGGCATCACAATGTGAGCAGGGATACCGCGAATCCGGGCGGCTCTCGCCAGGGCAGCCGCGTGATTGCCGGAAGAATGGGTCGCGACACCTCGTGCCGCCTCGTCCTCAGTCAGGGAGAGCACGGCATTGGTTGCACCACGGGCTTTGAAAGCGCCAACCTCCTGCAGGTTCTCACACTTGAATACAATCTGGCTGCCTGAGCTGACATTCAGGGTTTCAAAGGACAGACAAGGCGTGCGACGAATCCAAGGTCGGATGCGTTGATGAGCCTCGCGGATGTCCTCCAGGGAGATGCAGTGTGGGGCCGCCATTGGGGAGCGAAGAAGCGATTTCTGAAAGGGGAGTTTGCTCTTTTTGGTGGTTACTACACAATCCTTTCCCCCAACATCCATTCTTACGATAACTTTCCTTTCATGAAGATACCCCGCTTCATCCCTGCCCTCACACTTCTGGCCATCGCTCCCGCAACGTTCGCGGAAGTGGACTTTGAAAAGCAGATCCTGCCCCTGATCGAGAAGAGTTGCGTGGAATGTCACAAGGCTCCCTACGAAGAAGATGGCCGGGTCAAGAAACCAAAGGGCGGGCTTCGAATGGATGCTGCCTGGGCCATGGAGGCAGGCGGCGAAGGGGGCGCTCTCTATGTCGCGGGAGATCCCAAGACCAGTGAGATGATCTTCCGGGTCACGCTGCCGGAAGACGATGACGATTTCATGCCGCCGAAGGGCGAGAAGTGGAACGATGCGGAGATCAAGCTCGTCTCCGCCTGGATTCAGGAAGGCGCCAAGTTTGGCGATTGGAAAGGAAACCTGGAAGGCAAGCCGAAGGAAACGGAGAAAGTCGAAGAAGTCTATGTCTCCAAGGTGCAGCAGCACTATGAAAAGCTCTCCAAGGGGCTGAAACCGGCATCGGACGACGCCATCGCCAAGGTCACGGAGTTGGGCGCGAATGTGGTGCCGCTGGCGACGGGGAACCCGCTCCTGGATGTGAACTTCATTGCCAATCGCATGGACACCAAGGATGAAAATCTCGCCACGATTGGTGCAATCCGGGATAACCTGGCCCACCTCGACCTATCCGAAACGGCGATCACGGATGAGGCTTTGAAAGGCGTCGGTGATTTGCCGCGCCTGACGCGCCTGGACCTGAATAACACGGGCATCACGGATGCAGGAATCAAGCACCTCTCCGGCTTGGAGAACCTCACTTACCTGAACCTCTATGGAACCAAGGTGACGGACGCTGGCGTCAAGGATCTGGCCAAGATCAAGAGCCTCCAGAATGTCTATCTCTGGAAGACGGAGGTGACGGACAAAGGCGCCAAGCAACTTCAGGACCAGTTGCCGAACGCGAAGGTCAACTGGAAGTAACCCCAGCTCCTCGACCCGTGATCGGTATGCTTAGGACCGTGGCGACTGCCAGCCTGATGCTGGCTGGGTGCGTGACTCTGGCGCAATCTCAGGCCGATCCCTGGCCCATGCATGTCATCGATGCGCCGGATCAGGAGACCGGCAAACGCGGGGCGGACGGAGTGCGCCTGGCAGATGTCAATGGCGATGGGCTCCTGGATGTCACCACCGGCTGGGAGAACGGTGGCGCGGTGCGGGTCTGCTTTCATCCCGGCGCTGAGAAAGTGACGGAGCCCTGGGAAGCGGTGACCGTCGGAATGGCGCTCGGTGTCGAGGATGCGGTATTTGCGGATCTGGACGGCGATGGGTTCCAAGAGGTGATTTCCTGCGTGGAAGGAAAGATCAAGAACGTGTCCATCCATTGGGCTCCTTCTTCCGCGGATGCATACCGGGACTCAAGCAAGTGGACAACGACGGTGGTCCCCGGAACGGAGGCTCGGGCCTGGATGTTCTGCCTGCCCCTGGATGTGAACGAGGATGGCAAGCTCGACCTCGTGGTGGGATCCAAGAAACAAAAGGCGATGGTAGGCTGGTTGGAGAATTCCGGGAACCCCCGCGATATGGCAACCTGGAAACTGCACCAGATGACTCCCGCTGGCTGGATCATGTCTCTGCGAGCGCTGGACGTGGATGGCGATGGCGACCAGGACATTGTGCTCACGGATCGCTACGAAGATTTGCGGGGAGTCTACTGGCTGGAGAATCCAGGCCGGGAAGGCTGGCAAGGGAAGTGGAAGCGTCATCTCATTGGTGGAGAAGGCAGGCACGTCATGTTCCTCACCCTGGGCGATCTCAATGGAGACGGAGCGACGGATGTGGTCTCCTCGACTCTGGAGGGCGATATCCTGGCTTTCCTGCGCGGTCAGGAAGCAGGGACCCCAAGTTGGGATTCAGTGGTCCTGCCATTGCCTTTCGAACTGACTGCCGGGAAGGGGATCGCTGTGGCGGATGTCAATCTCGATGGCCGCGCCGATATTGTGACGACTTCCGAAGCGCAACGCGAAGCGGATGACATGATCTCCGTGGCCTGGAAAGAGCAGCTCGCCGATGGCTCCTGGAAAGACCACGCCATCAGTGGGCCTCGAGGACGAAAATTCGACCGGATCGAGATGGTAGACCTCGACGCAGATGGGGACCTGGATCTCATGACCTGCGAAGAGGTGCATAATCTGGGCGTGTTCTGGTATGAGAATCCCCAGAACTGACGCGCCCGTAATCCCCCACAAACAGCCCCCATGTTTCGCTCACCCCTTTCCCTGCTGCCTTGTCTCGTCCTGACGCTCACTTCCATCCAAGCTCAGGAAACGGAGAAACTGCCGGACTACTACAGCACCAAGACTCCCAGCCGGGATGGCATCGGCAAGGTCTACATGGGGCGGGAGATCTCGCATGTCGTCGGCCACCAGGCCATTCAATGGCTCGAACGGGAAGACCGGGAGATTGAGGAGAAGCCGGACGAGGTCGTGGAAAATATGGAGCTGAAAGCCACGGATGTGGTGGCGGACATTGGAGCCGGCAGCGGCTACTTCACCTTCCGCATGGCGCCCCTGGTGCCGGAAGGGAAGGTCTTCGCCGTGGATATCCAGGAAGCCATGCTCAACTTCATTCAATTGAGGGCGCAGTCCAAGAAGCTCACCAATGTGGTAGCCCATCGCGGGGAGATCGAGGACACCAAACTTCCGGAGAACGAAGTGGACGTCGCGCTCATGGTAGACGCCTATCACGAGTTCTCTCATCCCAGGGAGATGATGGAATCGTTGGTCAAAGCGCTGAAGCCCGGAGGACGATTGGTTCTCCTGGAATACAGGGGCGAGGACCCGGAAGTGCCCATCAAACCTCTCCACAAGATGACGGAATGGCAGGCCAAGCGGGAGATGGCTGCCGTGGGACTGGAATGGAAAGAGACCCGCGAGTTCCTGCCCAGCCAGCATTTCATGGTCTTCGTGAAGCCCTCCAATTAAGGGGGCAGTTCCCCGTAGGTCATGCGGGGAAAGCGTGAATGGACTCCCGGATAGTCTTGGCACGAAAAATGGTTCGGTTGACAACGGGCTTTTCCCCGTCAGATTCGCGTCCGTTTTTAACCACTTACCTACGATACCATAATGGGAGTCCTAGTCGGTAGACCCGCACCTAAATTCACTGCCAAAGCCGTTGTTGACGGCAAGATTGTTGATGACTTCTCGCTCGATCAGTTCCTGGGCGAAAAGTATGTCGTCTTCTTCTTTTATCCTAAAGATTTCACCTTCGTCTGCCCGACCGAACTCCACGGGTTTCAGGACGCTCTGAAGGAATTTCACAAGCGGGACACCGTGGTGGTGGGCTGCTCGACAGACACCGAATTCTCTCACTGGGGTTGGCTGCAAGTGCCTCGTGAAAAGGGCGGTATCCAGGGCGTGAAGTATCCGCTTGTGGCGGACACCAACAAGATCATCTCGGAAGCTTTTGACGTGCTCGCCGGCGAGTATGTCCAGAGCGAAGACGGAGATGTCGCCGTGTCAGGCGAACTCGTGGCCTATCGCGGTCTCTTCCTGATCGACAAGGACGGCATCGTTCAGCACCAGATCGTCAACAATATGCCCCTGGGCCGCTCCATTGGAGAAGCGCTCCGCACGGTGGATGCCCTGCAACATTTTGAGCAAAACGGCGAGGTTTGTCCCGTCAACTGGGAGCCCGGCGCCGATGCCATGACGCCTGACCACGAAGGCGTCTCGAACTATCTCGCGAGTCATTGAGGCTCGGGGTAACTACAGATATCATACAAAGGGCAGTCCTTCGGGGCTGCCCTTTCTGTAGTCGCCCTGGCGCTCAAACCTTCTGGGAACGCTTCTGAAAAGCGAGGAAGGCAACCGCTCCCAGCGCAATCAGCGCGCCGAAGAATTCCCGGCTTTGCTCCACTTGAGGCGCATTCGGATTCATCCCGCTCTTGGTCATATCGAATCCCGAATCGCTGGTGAGATTTGCGAGGAGGCCGGGCCCGGTGGTCACCAATTCGAAGAGGCAATAGGCCGCCGCAATTCCCAGTAGGGCCCAAGGTAGCTTGCGCACGATCGCAAGCACAAAACCTAGGGAGATCAGGGCGTAGAAAAGAATCCAGGACCACATGTCCAGGTTTCCGGCATTCTCGTAAATCGCGGAGTTGTTGTCCTCGTGCTGGAGCCAGGAAAAAACGGCAAACACCAACACGCCGAGGAGGTTAAGAATGAGGAACAGGGGTTTCACAAGGGTAACATATCAATCTAAGCGGCCCGGTCGATGGCAGAGTTCGTGCAAATCTTGCGGTGAAAATCGGGGCGAATAGCCGGAAGATTTTCACAAGCGCGCCATGAGAGGCGTGGCCTCTGGTTCAAAACGAAAATTTTGTCACCTTGAGAATATTGCTAGTTGCGAAAGATGAGGAATAACGTTTCTCTACCAGCATACCCAGTATGCTGGGTCAGACAGAGCCCGTAAGCGGCGCAACGTCAACACACTCAATACTTAGCGAACGGGCGGGTCTTTTGCGGAAGGCCCGCCCGTTTAGTAGTGTTGGTTAGGCGCGAAGCCCGGTTACTCGGTTGCCAACTGAACGGCCAGAGTCGGCGCTGGCAAAAACGGGTGACGGCTGCTGGCGAATCCGTGCACCAATCCTCCGCCCTCGTCTTCCAGGGTCTCCCGGATCACGATCAGGGTCGCGAGGTCGTTACCGGTCTCGCGAAGAAAGGCTGCCAGGTCCTCGCCCTGAATGCCGAACTGACCGCGCTGGACACCAGCACCCAGCGTGAATGAGCCCAACTTGCGGACCGCGTTCCACTTGAGGTCGCCATTTGAATCTACATTTGCAGGCGCGTTCTGCCAGGCCAGTGATCCAGAGGACCACTCATCCAGGGCTTCCTGAGTGAGTCCATAGACAGC
>JBHIXE010000097.1:0-6510 GCA_041984905.1 Verrucomicrobiales bacterium
CCACGCGATTCGTCAACGTTGCTCCGTCCTTCGGTGACCATTCCGTCTATTGGAATTTTTTCACCTGGTCGCACCCTCAGCAGATCTCCCCTTGTCATCCCGATAGCGATGGATGTGACCGATGAAGACAGCATTCAGCGGGCCGCCAACTCGATCGAACGGCTGGATGTGCTGGTGAACAACGCCGGCATCTATCCAGACGTCGAGCATTCTGTGCTGGAAGTCGGTTCGTCGGACTTGAGTGCGGCCCTGGAAACCAACACCATCGGGCCTCTGATGGTGTCCCAGAAGTTTTGGCCGCTTTTGCTGGTCAGTGGTCATGCCCGCATCATCAACGTCTCGAGCGGCTACGGCCAGTTGCAGGACATGACGGATGAGCAGCCTGCCTATTGCATCTCCAAGACGGCTTTGAATGCCGTGACTCGCCAGTTGTCCGGGGCCGGACGTCGTTGCAGCATTGCCGTGAACAGCGTTTGTCCTGGCTGGGTAAGGACAGGGATGGGGGGAGAAAGCGCCCCGCGCTCGGTCGAGGAAGGGGCGGATACGATTGTGTGGCTGGCAACAGAGGCGCCTCAAGAATTGACAGGCAAGTTCCTGAGAGATCGCCGTCCCATTCCCTGGTAAGGGATTCAAGGGGGATTCCCGCTTGCCTTGAGTTCCAAATCCTGGTCATGCTGGCGACCCCGCGCATGAGCACCAGGTCTAACCCCTACGAGTTGTCTCCTGACAAGGTTCAGGATCCCCCTACCAAGTTCCTTTCCATGCTGAGATATCTCGGCCCGGGATTCATTCTCAGTGCTTCCATCGTGGGATCGGGCGAGCTCATCGCCACCACCATTCTCGGGGCTAAAGCTGGTTTTGTGACCTTCTGGATGATCCTGGTGAGTTGCCTGGTCAAGGTGACCCTGCAACTGGAGTTCGGTAAGCACGCCATTCATTCCGGGGAGTCGACCTTTGAGTCGTTCAATCGCCTGCCGGGAATCAAACTCGGCAAGGCGCACTGGACTACCTGGACCTGGTTTGTCCTCATGAGCCTGAAGTTCTTCCAGGTGGGCGGGATCGTGGGGGGCGTCGCCATCATCATGCAGATGATCATGCCAATCGGGTCCGGTAATGGGGGCGACATCTGGGCGATCGTCATTGCTGTCGGCGTGGCCGCCATGGTGTTTCAGGGATACTACAAACCCATCGAGAAGTTCTCCATCATCATGATTGGGCTCTTCACGATCTTCACCCTCATGAGCGTGGCTTCCCTGCAATCGACAGAGTTTGCCATCTCCTGGTCAGACATTGGGAGCGGACTGACCTTCAGTCTTCCGTCCGAAACCGCCATCATCATTGCGGCCGTCGGAGCGTTTGGCATCACAGGGGTCGGCGGCGACGAGATCATGACCTACAACTACTGGCTGCTCGAGAAAGGGTATGCCGCCAAGACCGGGCCACGGGATGACTCGCCAGAGTGGGAACGCCGCGCCAAAGGCTGGATCAAGGTGATGTACTGGGATGCCCTGCTCTCCATGGCCGTCTATACCATCGTCACGGCCGCCTTCTACATTCTGGGCGCTGCCGTCCTCCATGTTCAGGGGACCGTGCCGGAGGAGGGGGAACTCATCCGCACCCTCGGGAACATGTACACCGGAACCCTGGGCCCGTGGGCAGAGAACGTGTTCATGATCGGGGCCTTTGTGGTGCTCTTCTCCACCCTCTTTGCTGCTTTGGCGGGCTGGACCCGGCTCTATTCCGACTGCTTCGGGCAAATCGGCCTCTACGATTTCCACGACGATCGGAAGCGGCACAAGGTGATCGCCATTCTGGCTTTCTTCATCCCCATTGCCTGGGCGCTGCTCTACATCTTTGCGCGCGATCCCGGGATGATGGTCATCGTGGGGGGAATCGCCACGGCGGTGATCCTCTTGATCGTCGTTTTCGCGGCCCTCAGCTTCCGTTATCAGCGGTTGCCAAAGTCCCTGTATCCGAGCCGATTCTACGACGTGGCGCTCTGGCTCAGCGCCCTCTTGATCATGGCCGTAGGCATCTACAGCCTCATAAAACTTTTTACTCCGTAAAGTTCTAGGACAGATGGTTACCCTTTGTACTGGGATTTTTGTAAAAATTACTCTGGGATGAACCAAAGAAATGGTGGACGGAGGCCGGTTCTTTCGCTAAAACGCTACTCTACGCGTCCTAGATTCACACTTTAAAGAAAACCTGCATGAAACTGCGAACCGGAGGGGGAAGACCCATTGCGGCCTTTTGGCTATTAGGCTGCCTAGTTGGTGTACTGACACTTTCTGGGCTGACCGAATCGGCTCAGGCCCAGAAGAAAAAGAAAGGAGGCAGCACGGACTCCACGGCTGACTTCTATTCAGGCGCAAGCTCTCCCGAAGAACGCGAATTCCGCAACCGGTTCCCCATGCCCAAGTTCACGGGTGACGATTCCTTTGTGGAACCTACGGATCCCAATGCTCCTTCCGGAGCGACCGGCAAGTCCCTGCAGCAATTCACGCCTACGGGCCCTCCACCAAAGCTGTATCCCGATCCACCTCAGCAACGGGTGAAGAAGCCGAAGTCGGATACGGACACGACCTACACTTCCTACTACACCACCCCCGGATCCCGTCCGATCCCGAGTTTTGAGACGGAGACCTGGCAAGAAGGGGATAAAGCCTACATCAGCGGCGCTCCATACTCTGGTAGCGGTCGCCAGCTGCAGCCTTATGGCTCGACGGCCAGCGACTGGGTCGAAGGAAAGAATCACTCTGTCGACATGAGTGGCCTCGCGGAGGCGGATCGCAATGGAGACGATCAGGTGGAAGTGCGGGTCAAGGAACCTGGTGGTCCTCGTCCTCGCAGCCTTGTGGCAGTGGCTGCCCGGGTGGGAGATGCGATTGGACGCCCAGAGGAAGGCGAGATGGATATGATCGAGGGAGAAGAAGCCGCCATGGAAGAGACCGTGGCCGAGGCTCCCGTGGAAGAAGCCCCCTTGGATGACACTCCGATCGTGGAGGAACTTCGCGGTATTGAACTCATTTCCGCCTGGGAAAAGAATCGGTCCAAGGAATTGGGCGAAGAGACCACCGACCGTTCACAGCTGGTGTCCTCAGCTCCTGAGAGCGAGAGCCTCTTGATCGATCCCGATCTGGAAGTGCCGGATGATGTGCGGCTGATGTTTGCCGGCCAGATCGGTCAGCCTCTGTCTCTGGCATCCCTGGATTCCATGCTGCGCTCCGCAATTGTTGGGTATCAGGGGTCAGACATTCCCGTGGTGGACATCGCGATTCCTGAGCAGGAAATCACGGACGGCATTCTGCGTCTGGACGTTCTGGAAGCCCGCATGGGTGCCGCCGGGGTGGAAGACGCCGAGAATCCGGGTGAAATGCCCCGGTTCACGGACACGGATCACTTGATGGCTCAGGTGCAGACTCAGGAAGGCGAGAAGCTGCGCAGCAGCGAGTTGCTGGATGATGTGGCTTGGCTCAACCGCTATCCGTTCCGCCGGGTCGACCTGGTTTACACGCCGGGTGAAGAATTCGGGGAAACGGACGTGATCCTGCGCACCATCAGCCGCAAGCCCTGGCTGTTCTACACCGGGATCGACAATACGGGTAATGATCTGCTGGGCGAACTGCGCTGGAACTCCTCCCTTACCATTGGCAGCCCCTTCGGTCTGGATGACCACCTGGCGGCTTACCAGTTCAGCACGGACACGGAGTTCGATCACATTACCTCGCACTCCTTTGTCTATACCCTGCCGATGTATTGGAACCGGCTGCGGAGTGACCGCAAGATGCGTCACCAGCTGACGATCCTGGGTGCCTATGCAGATGTCCGGGCCGACGTGCAGGTGGGTGACGTGGCGCTCTCTCTGGACGGCTTCAGTGCTCAGTCCAGCCTGCGTTACCTGATTCCGGTCAAGCGCAGCACGGATGCCACTCATGAGCTTGAGTTCGGCTACGACTGGAAAGCCTCCAACAACAACCTCGAGTTCAACACTATCGAGGTGTTTGACACCACCACGCACATCCACCAGTTCACCGCTGGATGGAACTCTCGCTACGAGCAGTTCCTCGGTCTGCTTGGCTTCGCCAACCTGGACTTCGACGTGGTGTTCAGCCCGGGTGATCTCTCCGACCGCAACACGGATGAAACCTTCGCTCTGGCTCGCGCTGGTGCTCCGAGTGACTATGCTTACGTCCGCGGTGCTGCCGAATGGCACGTGCCCTTGAACACCTGGGAACTGGTCACCCGCGTTTCCGGTCAATGGTCCGGACAGAACCTGCTCGCCACGGAAACGCTGGGTGCAGGTGGTTGGGAAGACGTTCGCGGCTTCGAAGAACGCGTGGCCCGGGGCGACCGCGGGGTGAAGGGTTCGTTCGAGTTGAAGACTCCGCAGATGGTAGTGCCTTCCTGGCTGGATAACGGCCGTCGCACGGAGAGCTGGCAAGGTCTGGCCTTCTTTGACTGGGCTCACCTGGAAGACGTTGAGCCTCTTCCCGGCGCGGAGAACGATCGCAGCCTGAGCAGCACCGGTGTCGGTCTGCGCTACGAGTTCGACAAGCACTTTGACCTCGGGGTCGATTACGGATGGGTGGTGAACGCATCCGGATTTGAAGACGACGAAGATGGCCGTTGGCACTTCCGTGGCCGCCTGAGCTTCTAATCGCCGTCCGAATTCAATCCATTTACAGTCCTGCTGTGGGTTGTCCTGCAGCAGGACTTTTTTGTATCCTTCGCCGGAAGTATGATGGCGAAAGGTCGTCCTGGGGCTGTTTGATCAGGTTGACCAGGGGAGCCAAGTAGAGGAAACTCTGTGTAGTTAGTTGAGCATGTGGAGATTAGTTCGAGTCTTACTACTTTGGGGTCCGCTGCTCATTTTGGGGGGAACGCTGGGCTTCACTCAGGAAAAGCCGCTCAATGATGCGATCCCGCCGCTGGCGCTCAAGAACTGCAGTGGTTGTCACCAGCCGCCTCGTCCGGGCTCAATGACGCGGGAAACCTGGACCGAGACTTTCCAACTCATGGTCACCTTCATGAGGGAACGAAAGTTTCCAATCAATCAGGGCGAACTGGAACAGTTGTACCAGCATTACCGGGAGAACAGCCCGGTCGCTTTCACGCGATTACCGGATGATTTTGAGGCAGATACGCTCGGGTTTCAGCAGGTTTCCGCCGGCTTGCCTCCCAAGAGCGAGCGTCCCCAGGTAACGCACGTCAATGTGCAGGACCTCTACAGCGATGGGAAGCCAGGGGTGGTGGTCTGTGATGATGATCGCAGCACGGTTTCTTATCTCCAATATCGGGACGGTGAGTGGAAGGAAGACGTTCTGGCGGAGGTCCACGCCGCGGTGAAGAGCGCAGTCTTTGACTTTGAGGGTGATGGAGACATGGATCTTGCGATTGCCTCCCTGGGATATCTACATCCGAGCGACGACCTCATCGGGGAAGCGCATCTCCTCATCAACAAAGGCGACAATACCTTCGAAGACTGGATCATTGCTCAGAACGTCGCTCGTATCAGTGACATGCAGCCTGCGGATGTCGATGGTGATGGCGATCTCGATTTCATCGTCGCCAAGTTTGGCTGGGTCTATACCGGCGGTTTGATGTGGCTGGAGCAGGTCACTCCCAAGGTCTACCGGGAGCACTCCATCCTGGAGATCAATGGACCCATGAGATTGGAGGTGCTCGACTATGATGGGGACGGGGATGAAGACTTCATCTGCCTGATAACCCAGGAGCACGAGAGCATCGTTCTCTTTCGGAATGAAGGGGGCGGCCAGTTCTCGAATCGGCTCCTGATTCGGGCCACTCACCCCGCCTACGGATCCTCCAGCTTTCAGATGGTCGACCTGGATCAGGATGGCGATGTGGACATTCTGGCGACCAATGGCGATATGATGGATGACAGCCCCGAGTGGAAGCCCTATCACGGCGTGCGGTGGTTCGAGAATGTGAATGGCAACTTCCAGATCCGGCCCCTGGTTCATATGCCGGGCTGCTATTGCGCAAGGGCCTACGACATGGATGGCGACGGGGATCTGGATGTGGTGTCTTCCAACATGAATTTCTTCTGGGAAGACTACGACTATCCCTGCCTGGTCTGGCTGGAAAACGACGGGCGACAGAACTTCACCAAGCGCCGGATCAGTTATGACCCGCAGAACCTGGTGACCTCAGACGTGGGTGACCTCAATCACGACGGTTTCCCCGACGTTATCGGCGGAGGGATGCACGTTCCCGGGCCGATGCAGCGAGTGGGACGGTTGACTATCTGGCTGGGAGGTGGTTCACCCACCGCCAACACGGAACACAAAGCGGATTCTCCGAAGTGAGAGTGGATGCGGCAAGCTGACGGCGTCAGTAGTCGACCGGTGCAGGAGGATCCACAAACGGCGTTACCAGCTTGAGGCCGCTGGGGACGGAGTCCCGGATTGGCCATGTAACACGTTTCAATGGTATGGCCAAGGTGCTTGCATGAAGCACAGTACAGTGGAATTTTCTCAAAAATTA
>JBHIXE010000097.1:6520-15041 GCA_041984905.1 Verrucomicrobiales bacterium
TGGGGTATTCCACCTTGCGTTGGAAAGTGCGTTTCACGTCGGCGATGGTTTTCTCATCGTTGTGGACTCCTCCCCGGAATTCGGGTTCGAGTTGGCCTGAGTCATAGGTCTCCAGGTGGTGGATGGGATCCAGCTGATGCCGCACCGCAGCTTCCAGGGTGAGATAGGCTCCGTTGTGCATATAGGGGCCCGTGAGCTCCACGTTGCGCAGTGGCGGAGTCCGGAAGGCATACTTCTCGTCCAGCCCGGCATTGCTGCGGTGAGCGACTCCGAAATCGGTGTCCTCTTCTGGATGCGGGCCGGGGCCGATCGGCACCACCGCCATGTTGTGCATCTTTTGATCCGTCATGATCCGGCCGCTGTGGCACTCCGCACAGCGAGCGGTTCCATAAAAGAGCTTGGCGCCCGCCAGGGCGGAAGCATCCAGCGCATCGTCTTCTCCCGCCAGGAAGCGGTCCCAGGGGCTGTCATGGAAGGTGAAGGCATCAATCTCAAATGCGGCGATGGCGTTGGCCGCATGGGCAAAGTGCAGCTCTTCCTGAGGGACATCCGGGTAAGCGGCTTGGAACATCTCCTGATACTCCTGGAAGCTGAGGAGCCGTTTCATGAGCTTGTCCCAGATCTCTTCCTCGTTCATCTTCAGGACTTCTCCAATTTCGTTATGGGCCCCGGTCGCATCGGTCTGACCTTTGGTGCCCCGCATTTCATCATTGGAGAGCACCGGCATCATGGCCTGCGCCGCCAGTGCGTTTTCGATCGTTTCTGGTAGAACGACCTGGTAAAGTCCAGGCGACTTCGTCAGCCGCATGTTATTGATCGCGAACCGGCCTTTGTCGTTGAGGTGAGCTCGGCCATCCCAGAACATGGTGTGCCATTCCGAGTCGCCACGATTGAAGCAGTCCGGCGAGTTACGAGGCGTGAACGGATGACCCACCCGGTTGAGATTGAAGCCGGTCAGGACCGGGTCCCGGCCCGGAATATCAACGAGGCTCAAGCCCTGCGGGAGACGGCGACCCTTGGTGACGTAAGCCTGGGTTCCGACCGCTCGGGAGCGGGCATCCGAGGTTCCTGTCTGCGGGTGGTGGCAAGTGGAGCAAGAGACATCGCGATTGCCTCCCAATACCGGATCGAAGAAGAGGGCTTGTCCAAGCTTGATCTTGGCCTCGGGCTGCTCGGGTTTGGGTTCGGTGACCGTTACACCGGCCTTCGCCAGGCGCTCCCGGAATTCAGCTGGCGTTTCTGCGGTTGCCGTGGCCCAGCAAAGGCTGCTGAGAACTACGGTCCAGAGAGTTACGCGAATCATGGTTGTGGTATGGAAAGGTGGGTTTCAGAAGATTGCAGGTCGACGCTCTGCGAGGTTCCGTCGGGCCATCGCACCTGAAGGGTCAGGTCGCCATCGATAGAGTTGGGTATAGCAAATACCATATCCGAACCAGATTGGGCAAGATAACTACCGCCGCCGGCTACCTCGCGAGTCTGGTCGGGGAAGCCTGAGATCTCCAGCCTGGCCTGCGCTCCTACCGCGCGGAGGTTCCCCGCTTTCCCCTGGAACTGGATGCGGAGTGGATGGGTGTCATGAAGGCTGGCTGTCTGATTGATGAAGAGTTTGGGGTGGGAATCGTTCACTCCCACCATGAAGTCCTGGCGCCCGTCCCGATTGATATCGACCACCGCAAGGCTCTTGGCGTCTCCTGGGACCTCCAGACCGCTCTCCCGCGACCAGATGGGCTCAAATGGGGTATCGGATTTCCCTGTGCCCTTGAGCAGGATGCTCAGGCCGCTGGCAAAGGGGCCGACTTCTTCTGGCGGGTTGTAGTGGTTCTGAACCAGGTAAGCGTCTAAATGCCCGTCCAGATCCACGTCCGTCAGGGTTACTCCAAAGCTTGGGGCAATATTGCTCAGACGAGGGAGGGGACGGGCTTCAAAGGTGGCGTTTCCGTCATTGATGAGCGCCACGTTTTCCATCTGATTGGCCCGGAACTGCAGGGCTCCTTCCAATTGGCTGATGTCATAGATTCCCGTGAGCGGCAGACTGGCGTAGTTGTGATAAGTCTGCATCCGGTCAGCCAGGAAAGGCATGGCGTCCACCGCGGCCATAAATCCCCGGCGAGGGTAGCAGATCTTCTCTCCATTCTCCTCGCAGAAGCGGGCCTCCACGATGTGGCCGCGTCCGGTGCGGTCGAAGTCGCCGTAGAAGATCAGTTCGGGAGACTCCAGCGATGCCTGGTACTGGGTATTGTTCCCCAGGTTGGTGGCGACGTAGTCGATATCTCCATCGCCGTCCAGGTCGCCTCCGGCGATGCCATGCCACCAGCCCAGCATTTCATTGCCTCCCGCATCCAGTCCGGCGTGATCCGTGGCGTATTCCAGCGTTCCCTCCTGGTTGAGGAGCACGTGGATGGGGCCCCATTCAGTTGTCATCAGCAGATCCGGCCAACCGTCGCCATTGGCGTCACTCCAGATGGCGCTGGTCACCATCCCGGCCTGTTTGAAGAAGGGGTGGTCCACCAGTGCATAGTTCCCGCCTCGATTATTGAGGAGGTAACTGGCGGGGCCCAAAGGATAGCTGCCGGGAATGGAGCGGGTCCCGACGAAAAGGTCCAGGTCGCCATCCCGGTCATAGTCCGCTGGAGCTACAACGCTGCCGCTGGAAAACAGATGGGGTAGAGCGTACTTGGGGGCGCGGGTGAACGATCCTTTCCCGTCATTCAGGTAGATCCGGTCGCGGAGGATCTCAACGTCTGTCTCCACCTCCACGCTGCCGCTCACCACGTAGAGGTCCTGATCTCCATCTGAGTCCACATCCAGGAACAGGGCCCCCATGTCTTCGTGCTCTGCATCCGCTTCGAGCGCCGGGCAGGGCAAGGGCTTGAGAAGGACGTCCATGGACGCGGAAGAAGTCTCATTGATGAAGATCTGGCCGGCTTGACCCGTCGCGCCTGCCAGGAAGAAATCATCATCGCCATCTCCGTCGATATCACTCCAGGCCTGGCCTGGACCGAGTTGGGAAAGCTTGAAAGGCAAGAGGGGCTGAATCTGGAAATCGTCGAACTCGCGCTCGATATGGCGGATTTCCGCGGTCACATCCGACTCGAAAAACCAGGGGTTTGCCGGTTGGCTGGAGCTCTGGGCGGGAAGCCTCTCGGCGGGAGCATCTGGTTCAATGATCTTGTAGCGCCGGTTGGCTTTCAGGTCCCGGAAGATCTGGGACTGGCCGCTTGGCCACTCGACTTTGAGGGTTGCGATGCTGGGATTCTCTCCCAACCCAAAGTGAACCACGCTTTCGTCTGCATTGAGGAAGGCGCCGGATGGAAAGTGTTGCCGGATCTGCCGGACCCCATCCGGGGTTGTAGCAGTGACTACGCATCCAATCCCCTGCAGATTGGACTGCGTGCCACAGAGGTCGATGAGCACCCGGTTTCCTGTATCTCCCCGGTTCCAGTAAACGCTCAGGGGATCCTCCAGATTCGAGACCAGGAGGTCCAGGCGACCGTCTCCGTCCAGGTCTCCCAGGGACGCCCCGTATGACATGCCTACGTGATCCAGGCCCCAGGCTTGGGACACATCCTCAAACTGGAACTCGCCAATGTTTCGGTAGGCCAGATTCTGTTCCCGCCGCTCGGGAGTATGCTTCAGGTGATCCCAATGCGTGCGACCGATGAGATCCTGGTGCTGCAGATCGGGAAGATCCGAGTGATTGAACTGGCGGGGGACTCCATTGCTGAAGAAAGCGTCCGCTCTCAGATCGTTGTCGAAGTCCGCGCTGCGGATAGCCCAGGTCCACTCGGTGGCCGCCAGGCCGGACATCCAGGCGCCCTCCAGGAATCGGTCAGTACCCGTATTGATGTGGAGCACGTTGTGCATGGTTTGACGGGCGCCTCCCACGTTCTCCATGTTGTCCAGCCGGTCCCGCATGGTGGCCGTGCTTGCGATCTTCATGTAGTGGGTCTTGGGGAGCATATCGCCTTCCAGCAGGTCCACGTAGCCGTCATTGTTGAAGTCGCTTTGCGCGGCACCCATCGAGAACCAGGTGGTGGCGCGGACGGTTTCTTCGGCGATTTCCGTGAAGGTTCCGTCCCCATTGTTGCGGTAGAGAAAGTCCGGGCTGGCGAAGTCATTCCCGACGTGGATGTCCGGCCATCCATCCGAGTTGAAGTCCCACCAGGTCGCGGAATTTCCCCAGTGAGGCCCGGTATTGATCCCTGCCTCTTCAGTAACATCGGTGAAGGTGCCGTCACCCTCGTTGCGGAAGAGATGATCCGGCCGACCGGCTTCCGCGTAGAGAATTTCCCCGTTCTCGCCCCGCTGATACTGGTCCACTCGATACCAGCGCTGCCACTTGGGCGTGACCTCCAGCTTTCCCGTCTCCTCATCCACGACCTCCAGCTCGATCAAGCCCGCTGGCCGGCCGTGCTCCCGATAGAGTTGGTGGGCGAGAAGGTAGAGATCCAGATCTCCGTCCCGGTCATAGTCCGCGAAGGCTGGCATCACGCTTCCGTCGGTCAGATTGACTCCGTATTGTTCGGCCCGGTCTTCAAATCGCAGGGGGCCGTCCTGACGCTCTCCGCCGTCGATGGTCAGGTTGATGTAGAGGTTGTTGGGGGAGTCATAGTTGCAGACGTACACATCCAGATCGCCATCGTTGTCGACATCTACCAGGGAAATCCCCACTGCCCACGCGCCAGCGTCTCCGGCGACCCCTGCTGGAGTCGCCACATTCTCAAATTTTGGAAACTCACGCTGCAGGTAGAGCGCATTTGCTCCAGGACCGCTTCCGGCAAAAATGTCCGGTTTGCCGTCCAGGTCCAGGTCGCCAATGGCCACGCCGGAACAAGCGGAACTGGAGTAGTAGGCGCGGGCCAGTTCGTGATCGGCCTCGATGGGGATGGTGAGGTCCACGCCCGATACAGCGGGATCCAATAAGTGGAATAATGGCCCGTTTCCAAGCTCAGAAGTCGATTTCTGGAGGGGCTCGGATTCCAGCAGTGATTGCCCGTTGGCAGAGGTGGCAAGGGCGATGAGAAAGAGAAGCGGTGAGATGAGGTATTTCGGGAGAAAAGACATCCGTTCGAGTGCGACCTTTGGTGCGCGGGTTTGGTAGTTGTTGGTTCGATCCCCATACAAGCGATCCAGGAAATCTCCGTCAAGGGTAGGATGTCCCTGTCTTCTAGCCCGTTGTGAATAACTTATTTGGCCCTCTAGGCGGTATGGGTCAGCAGGTTTTCTGTTGCCGTTGGTGATGTGAATTTTTGTCAGAATTGGGAATTAGAAAGCTTGACGAAACTCTGGATTTGGAAAAGATCAGGGCACTCCCCGTCACACTATTCTTGGCTTAAAACAATAGAGGCTAGGAAGAATTACCAAATCGGTTTTTCAGAGAATGTCTGAAAAATCGATGTTTCGTCATTTTTTAAAAACCGCATACAGTTCAATGAACCTGATTAAGAACCTTCGTTCGGGGGGGCTACTGGGCCAACTCACCGTGCTGTTCCTCATGCCAGGAATGGTGCTTCTACCCACGGTGGCCTATTCGAATCCTTCCGGAGGGCAGGTGATCAAAGGCTCGGCTGAAATTGTCCAGGACCTGGAAGGCGCCCTGAAGATTCTTCAGAGCTCGGATTCCGCGGTGATTGAGTGGGAAGACTTCTCCATTGATGTGGGCGAACTGACTCAGTTCCTGCAGCCGGGAAGTGATTCCGCGACTCTGAACCGCGTCACCAGCGGAGCCATTTCCCAACTGATGGGGGATTTGAAGGCCAACGGGAAGGTGCTGGTGATCAACCCCAACGGGATTGTTATCGGCAGTGAAGCGGTGATCGATACCGCAGGCTTCATCGCCTCGACTCTGGATGTGGACGATGACGAGTTCATGGCCGGTGGCGACATGGTCTTCAAGGGCGATAGCGAGGCTTCCGTGGTCAACATGGGCCGCATCAGCACGCCGACCGGCGATGTCTTCCTGATTTCCCGCAGCGTGGAGAACAAGGGTGAAATCAGCGCTCCGAACGGGACGGTGGGGCTGGCGGGTGGCCAGGAAGTGCTGCTGTTGGGCGTGGAAGACGCCAATGGCGAACGCATTTTCGTGCGTCCTTCGGGACTGGGCAGCGTGTCCAACTCCGGGGTGATTGAAGCGGCCACGGCGGAACTCAAGGCCAAGGGCGGTCTCTTTCAAACGGCGGTGAACAACGACGGGCAGGTCAAAGCGACTCAAGTAGAGAACCGCGGCGGCCGGATTTTCCTCCGTGCTGGGTCCTTCTCTCCCAATTCCCCAGTGGGCGGAACGGGGGGCGGCAAAGTCGTCAATACTGGTGAGCTGGTAGCGAAAGCGGGAGACAACGGCGGAGAAATCGTCATCGATGCGGGGGATGGTGAAGCCCAGATCGGCGGCATGGTGGATGCCTCTGGTGAGCTTGATGGGGGCAAGATCGAGATTGTGGGCGCCAAGGTGGAAGTCATGCCGGAAGCGGATCTCAATGCTTCCGGAGCCGAAGGCCGTGGTGGCGAAATCGAGATTGGGCAGGATGAAGTGACCGAAACGGTGGTGATGGCTCAGAGCGCCAACATCAATGCCAGCGGCGGCACCGACGGCGGCCTGGTGGCCACGGAGGCTTCAGGAGCGATCGCTTCCAGTGCCAATATCGAGACCATTGGTGGATCTGGTGGCGGTGGGGAAATCGAGATTTTCGGCGGAGAAGTCACCATTGACGGCGGCATCCTGAATGCGGACGGCGCGACAGGTGGTGGCACGGTTCGCATTGGAGGTGAATTCCAGGGCAACGACACCAGCGTTCGCAATTCGGCCTACACGACCGTGGCCCCCGAAGCTTTGATCAGTGCGGATGCGGTTGTCGAAGGCGATGGAGGAACAGTCATCGTTTGGTCGGATATGGACACGAACTTCGAAGGGACCATCTCCGCCAAAGGCGCCTTGGGTGGTTCGGGTGGCTTTGCTGAGATCTCCGGGAAGCAGACCCTGGAATTCACGGGTTATGTGAACCTGGGTCCGGGCGGGTTTCTGCTCTTGGACCCGGCGGATTTTGATTTGGATACGGTTGCGGAACGGGATGCCGTGGTGAACGCCCTGGATGCAGGCACAGACGTGGTGATCTACACGAACCCCACCGACGCAACTGCTGGCAACGGGGATATCCGGATTCGTCAGGATCTCATCACCAACACTGCCGCGACCGCCAACGGAACCCTTTCCCTCCTGGCTGCCCGCAATGTCTACGTGGTCAACGATATCCAGCTTCAGAGTGATGGGGGGGGAGATCTCAACGTCGTGGCTGGTTGGGATGGGAGCACCGGGTTCACGCCTGGACCGACCGCCGCTCAACAAAATGGCGCTGTCGTGGACATGGCGGCCATTTTTGGTGACACCGACAGCTACGGTCTGGATAACAACGGGCTTGGAAATGGCAGTGTGATTGTGGGCCGGGATGTGGCGGGAGCTGCCACGGGCGCGGTCGCCATGGGTAGCCGGAATGGAACCACCAATGTGCTCGGCTACGACATCAGCGTTGAGGCCGGGGCAGGTGCGAATCAGTATGCGCACATCGGCTTCAAGGAGACTTCAAATCTGGGGGCCAACGGGGACATCATCCTGGCGGCAGACAACGATATCAGCCTGCTCGCCTCAGGCTCCAGCAGCTACGCGCAGATCGGTCACGACGGGATGGATATCGACGGGACAGCTCAGGTCGGCGTCTACGGTTCTACCGGGAATCGAGCCGTCATCCAGATCACCCGGGCCAACAATGTGAGCCTGGTGGGGGGAACCGCTTCCAATGCCTATGCCTTGCTCGGTCACGGCGGAACCAACGCGGAAGGGGAATACTACGGATTGATCGATATCGACATGAGCGGCGATCTACTCCTTCAGGGCGGCAGCACTGATGCCTATGCTCAAATCGGGTTCGGCGGGCGGAACAACGTGACGGGTTCCAACTCCTTCGTGAAGAACGGAAATATTGAAATCGAAGGCTTTGGCAATCTTACCATGCTCTCCGGCAATGCGACCCGCGCCTATACTCAGATCGGTCATGGAGGGCACATTGGGAGAGATGGAAAGACCGGCAATATTGTGCTGAGCGGAAACAACTCGGGCGCTTTCATCATGACTGCGGGCAATGGGAACGACTCCTATACCCAGGTCGGACATGGCGGAATTTCCGCGAACAATCAAAAGCAAGGCAACATCACGATCAACGACATCACGGATCTCACCGTGACGGCGGGCGACGTGGCTGATGCCTATGCCCAGATCGGGATTGGCGGAATTGGGGCCAGCGGCTCTCTGCGGGGCTCAATTGATATCACGACCAGCGGAAATGTTTCCCTGAATGGTGGCGGAACCAACGCCACGACCTATGCGCAAATTGGAGCGGGCGCTGCCAATTTCGGCAACATCAGTACCGATAACAACAGCGATATCTCCGTCATTGCGGGCGGGCATGTCACGCTGACGGCTGACAACGGCTATGCTCAGATCGGGCACGGCGGATACAGCGCCAACTCTACC
>JBHIXE010000097.1:15103-15399 GCA_041984905.1 Verrucomicrobiales bacterium
GCCCAGATCGGCTCCGGTGGCTACGACTCCACAGGCAATGCCACCGATGATATCGACGGCGCGGTCACCGTCACTGCGAGCAATGGGGGAATTCTGCTGAATGGAGGTACCGCTTCAGATGCTTACGCCCAGATTGGTCATGGGGGATCGGCCACCGTGCTGGAGAACATCACTGGCACTGTCACCGTGAATGCGAGCAATGGAGACATTGATCTCAACGGCAGCTCCGCGAGCAATGCTTATGCGCAGATTGGTCACAATGCCGCTTCCGCCAACATCAATGCTCTAATCGATAT
>JBHIXE010000098.1:0-15244 GCA_041984905.1 Verrucomicrobiales bacterium
GGGAGGGCAGCCACGCACGACGCACTCCACGGTGCCACCGACAGAGTTGCCTTCCTTGCGGATGGTATCGATAAGCTCGATCATGGCTTCGGCCGCCTTGGAATCCGCCGTCCGAACGATGTTCGATTCCACATCCTCCTGAGTCACCGTCGCGGGATCGACCTCAGCCTCGATGTTCTGCACCGTCTTGACGTAGGCCACGATCTCCAGTTCCGGAGCAAAGTAGGAGAGCACCTTCTTGGCGACCGCTGCGGCGGCCACCCGGCCAATAGTCTCGCGAGCGGAGGCGCGGCCACCTCCCTGCCAGTTCCGGATGCCGTATTTGGCGTCGTAGGTGTAGTCCGCGTGGGAGGGGCGATACTTCGTCTCCATCTCCGTGTAGGCGGAGGGGCGATGATCCTGATTGCGCACCAGGATGCCAATGGGTGTTCCCAAAGTCTGCCCTTCAAAGACCCCCGATAGAATCTCGCAGACATCGCCTTCCTTGCGCTGGGTGACGATCTTGCTTTGGCCGGGCTTGCGTCGATCGAGATCAACCTGGATATCGGCTTCGCTCAAAGGGATGCGAGGCGGGCAGCCATCAATGACCACGCCTACACCGACTCCGTGGGACTCGCCCCAGGTGGAGATGCGAAAAATCTGTCCGAAGGAATTACCCATTTTCAGAATTCAGGAACTACAGAAGCGGGGAGAGCCCGGGAGTGCAACTCTCGATAGACGCGGGGACGCCGAAAAGTCGCAACCCGGAGGGAGAAAAAGAAAGCGCCGGCCCAACTGAGCCGGCGCTTGCGGAAAAACTACAATGAGTTTGAGAGCGCCAACTTACTTCTTGGCCTCTTCCTTGCGCTTCTGCGCTTCGGCGATGACCTCGTCAGCCACGTTCTTGGGGCAAGGAGCGTAACGCTCGAACTCCATGGAGAACTGGCCACGGCCAGAAGTCATGGAACGCAGGTCACCGATGTAACCGAACATCTCGCTCAGCGGACATTCCGCCTTCACGTGTACGCCGGTCGGAGTGGGTTCCTGGCTCTTGATCATGCCACGACGGCGGTTCAAGTCACCGATCACGTCACCGAGGTGATCTTCCGGAGCGTAAACGTCCACCTTCATGATGGGCTCCAGAATCTGAGCGCCAGCCTTGGGCATCGATTGCCGGTAAGCAGCTTTGGCGGCGATTTCGAAAGCCACAGCGGAGGAGTCCACCGGGTGGAAGCCACCATCACTGAGAGTCACCTTGAAGTCCAAACAGGGGAATTCTGCAAGCACGCCCTTGTCCTTGGAGAGCTTGAAGCCCTTTTCCACCGCAGGCCAGAATTCCCGGGGCACGTTACCGCCCACGACCTTGGATTCGAACTCAAATCCGGAACCGGGTTCCAGAGGCTCGATCGTGTAGTCGATCTTGGCGTATTGACCGGAACCACCAGACTGCTTTTTGTGGGTGTAAGAATCGGAGATCGGCTTGGTGATGGTTTCGCGGTAAGCCACCTGCGGCTTGCCGACTTCCACCTCCACCTTGTGGGTCCGCTTGAGGATGTCCACCTTGATGTCCAGGTGCAGTTCGCCCATTCCCTTGAGGATGGTTTCACCACTGTCCTGGTCGGTTTCCACGCGGAAAGACGGATCTTCCTGAATCATCTTGCCCAGGGCGATGCTGAGTTTCTCGGCGTTGGCCTTGTCCTTCGCAGCCACGGCCACGGAAATCACCGGATCCGGGAAGATCATGGGTTCCAGGGTGGCGGGATCCTTGGGATCGCAAAGGGTGTGACCGGTCTGGATGTTCTTCAGACCCACCAGAGCCACGATGTCACCAGCTTGAGCGCCATCCAGTTCCTCACGGGAGTTGGCGTGCATCTGCACGATCCGTCCCACGCGTTCCGTCTTGCCGGTCGCGGTATTGAGAATGGTGTCGCCCTTGGCGAGCGTTCCGGACTAGATGCGGGTGAAAGTCATGGCGCCGAAAGGATCGTCCATGATCTTGAACGCCAGAGCACGCAAAGGCTCGTTGGGATCCACCTTGGCGAATTCGCCCGTCTCGTTACCTTCCAGGTCCACTTCCGGCTGCGGCGGCACGTCGGTCGGGCAGGGCAGGTAATCGACAACGGCATTCAGCACGTGCTGCACCCCCTTGTTCTTGAAGGAGGAACCACAGAAAGTGGGGAAGAAGTCCAGGGCGATGGTGCCCTTGCGGATCAGGCGCTTCAGAGTCGGGATGTCCGGCTCTTCACCTTCCAGGTATTTCTCCATGACATCGTCATCCTGTTCCACAGCAGTCTCGACCATCAGATTGCGCCACTCGGCCACCTTGTCCTTCATGTCGTCCGGCACGGGGCCGACTTCGAAAGCGGTCGGGTCACCAGAATCATCCCAAATGTAGGATTCCTGGGTCAGCAGATCGACGATTCCCTTGAAGTTGCTCTCTTCGCCAATTGGCAGGACCATCACCAGTGGCTTGGCCGCCAGGATGGTTTCCACTTGCTTGACCACGCGATAGAAATCCGCGCCAATCCGGTCGAGCTTGTTCACGTAGATGATCCGGGAGACTTCCGAATCGTTGGCGTAACGCCAGTTGGTTTCGGATTGGGGTTCCACACCACCAGATCCGCAGAACACGCCCACACCACCATCGAGAACCTTGAGGGAACGATAGACCTCAATGGTGAAGTCCACGTGTCCGGGAGTATCGATGATGTTCAGGCGGTGATCGTTCCAGAAACAGGTCGTCGCGGCGGACTGAATCGTGATCCCACGTTCCTGCTCCTGTTCCATGAAGTCCGTGGTTGCAGCGCCATCATGCACCTCCCCCATTTTGTGGATCTTGCCTGTCAGTTTGAGAATCCGTTCCGTAGTGGTGGTCTTCCCTGCGTCCACGTGGGCGAAAATCCCAATGTTTCGGTACTTGGAAAGGTCTGTCATTTCTAATATCTTGGGTAGTTTGGGCTGCTAAGGGGCTCCGGGCAGTATTGCTAGTTCATCGATTTGATTTGGCAACCCGGTTTTTCAGGGACATGCGCCAAAGCGGGAACACCAGCGGCCTTGCCGCAATCTACAGCACTTTGGGAACTTGCGTAGCTGGATTTTACATTCCTTCCTAGGCCATGGGTCATTCCATTGAACTGCACATGGCGGAAGCGGACCGGAAGCTCCTCATGGAGAACCTCGCGGATCTCGAAGGTCCGTGGCAGGAAGAAGATTTCAAGCCGCATGTCAGCCTCGCAGTGATCCGCCAGGAAGCGCATGTGCCTGCGCTGCGGGAAATTGTCCATCGCCTTCACGCGACCTTTGCCGAGACGGAGCTATGCCTCTCCTCGATCGGTCTGTTCCCGGGACGTCGTCCCGTTCTCTATCTGGGCGTGGCGCCGACCGCTCAGTTGATGCGCTATCATCAGCAGACCCTGATCGCGCTGAAACAAATCGGAGTGGAGCCCATATCCTACTATCTGCGGGATCGCTGGAGCCCGCATGTCACGCTGCTCACAGGTCTGCCCTCAGGCCAGTTCACCAACATCGTCAAACCGCTGTCGCGAACGGCTTTCACGGGATCTTACCGCTTTGCCTGGCTGGACCTGATCGAATTCCACCCGGCGGAACGGCTGGAACATTTGGCATTGGCTCCCTGACTACGAATCCATACCGTTGAAGAATGAGCTTCCGCCGCTTTCTGAGCTACGTCTGTGTGTGCTGCCTGCTTGTCGAAGTATTTCTTAACGTTGCGACCATTCATTCAAGCGCACAACAGCAAGCCACTTTTCTCGCAATCGGTGTTGCTTTGGTGGGCCTGACTGCTTTGGGATTTCTGGTCGCACGCCGCTCCTGAACTCAGGGCGACCTTTCGATTGTCAGGCCGCAAAAATCGCGGTTAGGCTCTTTCAAACATCCCACTCATGAATCTTCACGGTCAACAAATCCTCGGTTTCTCCACTTCAGCGAAAAGCAGCGACGTCTTTCATGCTCGCAATTCTCAATCCGGCGAAGAGCTTCCCACCCCATTCCACGAAGCTACAGAGGAGGAGATTGATCAGGCCCTGACCCTGGCTTCCAAGGTGTTCCCTGTGCTGCGTGCCACTCCGGCGGAGACCCGGGCGCAATTCCTGGAGGCTATTGCTGAAGAGATCGAGGCGCTGGGCGACGATCTTCTGGAGATGGCCAATGCAGAGACAGCGCTCGGCATTCCGCGCCTGACCGGCGAACGGGCCCGTACCTGCAACGGCGCCAAGATGTTTGCCGCGATGATTCGCGAGGGCTCCTGGGTCGACGCGAAGATTGATACGGCAATTCCGGACCGGCTGCCTTTGCCCAAGCCGGATCTCCGTCTCATGCACCGGCCGATCGGTCCTGTGGTGGTGTTTGGGGCGAGCAACTTTCCGCTGGCGATTTCCGTGGCCGGCACGGACACCGTGTCTGCCCTTGGAGCAGGTTGTCCCGTTGTGGTCAAGGCGCACCCAGCGCATCCCGGGACTTGCGAGATGATCGCCACGGCCGTGAATCGCGCGGTGCAGCGCTGTGGGCTTCCGGAAGGGACCTTCTCCATGGTGCATGGACGGACCAATGAGGTGGGGCTGGCACTGGTGAGACATGACAAGACCGAGGCGGTTGCCTTCACTGGCTCGCTTCGTGGTGGGCGTGCGCTTTTTGACGCCGCCGCGGCCCGTCCTCGACCCATCCCGGTCTATGCGGAGATGGGGAGCGTGAACCCCGTGTTTGTTCTGCCCGGTGCGCTGAAAGAACGCGGCGCGGCGATTGCCGAAGGTTATGTGGGATCGTTGACCCTTGGCGTGGGACAATTCTGCACGAACCCAGGACTCGTCCTGGGATTTGAAGGGGAGCCTCTCCAAAGCTTCGTTCAAGCCGCTGCCGATAGGGTGAAGGCAATTCCTCCAGCCACGATGCTGCATTCGGGGATTCAGCAGGCTTATGACGATGGCGTCTCCCGGCTCAAAGGAGTGCCGGGGATGAACGTAGCCGGAGAAACCGCCAACCCGATTCCTGGGACCATGGCCTCGGCGGTCGTTTTGGAAGCCGGGATCGATAGCTTCTTTGCCAATGAGGAAGTGCTCAAAGAGGAAGTCTTTGGTCCCGCCTCCGTGGTGTTGAACTGCCAGGACGTGGATCAGATGATCCGCTTTGCTGAGGGGATGGATTGCAGCCTGAGCGCGACAGTGCATGCCACGGATTCCGATCTGCAGGAGTTCGGGCCTCTTCTGGAAGTGCTCGAATCCAAGGCCGGTCGCCTCGTTTACAACGGCTTCCCGACTGGTCTTGAGCCCTGCCCATCCATGCATCATGGCGGACCTTACCCGGCAGCGACGCACAGCTTCTTCACTTCGGTGGGAACCAACTCCATCTACCGCTTTGTCCGTCCGGTCTCTTTCCAGGGCTTCCCGCAGCAAGCTCTCCCGGAAGAACTGCGGGATGAGAATCCGCGAGGGATCTGGCGGATGATCAACGGAGAGACCACAAAAGACAAAGTCACGGGATAAGGAAGAGCTGGCAATGGGAAGGGGCGTTTGGTAGGATCATCATCATGAAGGCCTTCGTGTGTGTCGTCTCTGCGCTCCTTCTCAGCGGCGTGCTGGTGCAGGCCGGGGAAATGATCAAGCGCCCGCTCTGGACCAATGAAGAGGGTGAGGTCGTGGAAAGCTGGGTCTTCCAATCCGGCCAGACGTCTTGCGGACCGAGCCGAAGCTACTCCTACCCCTACTACGGCAGGCACATCCATCCTTACTCGGTGCTTACCTCATCGGGCATCCACACGACCAAAGTCGTACCCGTGAACCGGCTCCGCTATTATCCGCCGCACCCGCGGCATGTGCTGCTACGGCCTCCGGTGATCGTGAAACCCATCACCGTGATTCCCAGCCGGCACATCCAGATCATCCTCCGGTAGCGACCGCGCTTTTGGAGTCGGCTACTTGTGGTGATCGCTCACACCGCCTTGCAGCGCGAACTGCAGGTGCGGGGTGAAGAGACCGGGTTCCAGCAGGAAGGAGTCGTGTCCTTTCCCAGAGTGCACGGTGATGTGCATGTGCGGAGTGTCCGCCTCTCGCAATCCGTTGGCGAGGTCGCCCTGTTGATCCGGGTAGAAGCAGACATCGGAATCGATACTGAAGATGAGCCATTGCTGATGGCCGCACTTGGCGAAGAGTTCCCGGGATGAAGTGACCTTGGCATCGCGGAAGGCGTCGAACTTCTGCCACACTTCCAGGATGCGCAGGTAGGTGTTCGCATCGAAGCGATCCACAAACTTGAGTCCTTGGTGGAGCATGTAGGACTCCAGGGGCGACTCCATCTGGTACCAGGCCAGGAGATCGTTGAACTTGTTCACCTCTCGCCGGGCGCGCCGTTCCAGGGTGCTCAGGCTGATGAAGGTCTTGTGACTGATCATCCGGGCGAGCGCCAAACCCCGATTGGGTGGCTCCCCGTCGTAGTAGTCGCCCCCCTTGAAGTTGGGATCGTTTTCGATCGCCATGACCTGCTCGAAGATGACGATGCGTTGCAACGCAGAAATCTCCAGGGCGCTGCCGAGGGTAATGACAATATCCACTCGCTCGGGATAAAGGGTCGCGAAGCTGAGGCAAAGCAATCCGCCGATCGAGGGACCGGTGATCGCATGCAGTTTGTCAATGCCCAGGGCATCAAGGAGATTCACCTGGCTATCCACGATGTCCGCCGCACGCACATGAGGAAAGGAACTACCGTAGGGTTTGCCCGTCTCGGGGTTGATGGAGATAGGCCCCGTCGATCCGTAGCAGCCCCCGAGGTAGTTCGCGCAAATCACGAAGTAGGTGTCTGTGTCGATCGCCTTTCCTGGTCCCACGAAGGAGTCCCACCAACCGGCATGGCATTCCTCCGTCCAGAAGGGGTTGTCGGGGCCCTTGGTGTTGTCACCGGTGAGGTGGGCGGTTCCTGAAAGGGCGTGGAAGACCAGGACCGCATTGTCTTTGGCGGCATTGAGTTCGCCGTAAGTCTCGTAAGCCAACTCCGCAGCAGGCAGCGTCGCTCCATTGCGGAGGGTCCATGGACCACCCCCATTCAAGGCGTGATACTGAAGTTCTGTCTCAGCGCTCTTGTTCATCAAACCAGCTCGGAAGGTGCCATGAGTAGACCATCACCTCTGGAGATGCCACCAGAAAGCCTGTCATACAGCCGCACTCCTTTCGTTGGACGCCCGATGAGTGGCTACGAAGCCGTATCGGAATCGTCCGCGAAGAGCGTCTGGGCGGCTTCCCGAACCCGGCTTCGGTCTTTCTCATCAACGGCGCTCAGCAGGGGCAGAATGGGACCCATGTTCGCAACGCCCGAGAAGGTCACGGCGTCGTGGAGCACCCGGATGGGGTTGATCTCATTCCGCAGATCCTCCAAGCGCTTGAAAGTGCCGCGAATGTTCTCTGCCTGATTCAAGTCTCCCGTGCGGATGCACTCCAGCATGTCCATGGAAAGCCGGGGCGCCAGACAGACACATCCAGACGTGTAGCTATTCAGGCCGAACTTCTGCAGGTGAATGATCGCGGGTTGTTCGCCAATGCCACTGACGATGAGGTTGGGATCGACCAGATCCACCAACTCATTCAAATAGGAGTCGACCGTCGGGTCGGACCTGACGATGGCATACTTGACCCAGGACACGAGACCGTCGTCAACCAACTGCTTCACGCCCTGAGGCGTCAGGTAGCCTTCCTGTTTCACATAGACCACCACCGGCTTTTCGAGGCGCTCGGCGAACATGCGGATGCCCGTCAGCACTCCTTCTTCGGTCAGAATACCCACCTGAGGAAGCACCATGATCGTGGGAAAGTCATACCCGCTCAGCATCTCGGCTTGGTCCATCATGGTGCCAAAGGCCGGGCCGACCGAAGGGATGACCGTGGTTTCGGGTGAGCAAATCTCCGAAAGCATGTCCAGCAGCGCCAGGTATTCGCTGGGGCTCACATGATACAGATTGGCATTGCCGCCATAAAGGAGCGTGCGCACGCCTCCCGCTTCCAGGTGGCGAACCAGTCTCTGGTTCTGACCTTTGCTCAGGGTGAGGTCCTCATCCCGCGCCAGGGGCGGCACGGCGATCACGGAGGAAGCGAGAAGTTCAGGCGTTACGGGGTCGGTTCTCATCGGGAGCGAGCAGATTAACCACGGGTCTGGGGTCCGTCAATCGGGATGCTTTGGATCCGTCAGGCCAAGGGCAGGAGCCAGGCGCCGATCATGACGACAATGAGGCCCACAACACCCATGAGCGACATCATGGCGGAGGCCGTTTTGAGTGTTTCGCCCACGGTCATTCCGGACATCCGGCTGATGATCCAGAACCCACTGTCATTCATCCAGGGGATGGGCTTGGAACCACAGCCGATCGCGAGGGCCAGGTAGACCGGATGATAGGTGAGGCCGGCTGCCAATCCGCCGACGATGGAGATGGTGGTGATCATGGCAACCGTGGCCGAGCCCTGTGCAATCCGCACCAAAGTCGTGACGCCGAAGGCAATGGGCAGGATGAGCAGCTTGCCCTCCGGGGACATGGTCTGGAGCCACTCGATCAGTCCGGATCCTTCCCGAATCACATAGCCAAACGCGCCACCCGCCGCAGTGATCAGGATGATGAGGCCACCGCTCTCGAGGGCCGAGCTGACATACCTGGACATCTCCTTGCCGGCTCGTTGTTTCGCGAGCAGATACATGGCGCAGAGAGCTGCGATGGTGAGGGCGACATTCTTATGGCCAAAGAACTTCAGGATCTGGGCCCAGAGAGGCAGCGTTTCAGGGGCTTCTCCCTGCACAAAGTAGAGGCCATCAACGATCGTGCCGCCAACGAGAAGGGGCAAAGGGATGAGGATGGGAAGCAAGGCCAGCCAGAGGGGGGGCAAGGTCGGGGGTGGCACGCTGTCCTCGGATTTGTCCAGGTCCGAGTCCCTCAGGGGAATGTCCCAGCGCCGGTTGGCCCAGCGGGCATAGGCCAGGCCCGCGGACACCGTGATGACTCCCACGATGAGTCCGCCAGCCATCATATCCAGGAAGGAGATCCCAAGTTCCTCCGCGACAAAGAGAGGGCCCGGAGTTGGTGGCACCAGCGAGTGAGCCATGGTGGCGCCGGCCACGATGGAAAGTGTCAGCAAGAGGTAGTTGCCAGTCTTGCGTGCCGTGGCCCGGCCGATCGGCATGAGAAGGTAGAAGACGGTGTCAAAGAAGGCGGGAATCCCCAGAAGAAAGCTGCTGGAGGCAAAGGCGGGGGAAAGTCGGCGATCCCCGAAGATACCTCGAATCGCCGACACGATGCGCTCCGCTCCTCCGCTGGCCAGGAGGCACTTGCCAATGATGGCGGCCATGGCGATGACAATCCCCACACTGCCGCAGGTGCTGCCAAACCCCGTGGCGATCAATGAGCCCACCTGGTCAATCGGTGAGGTGAAGGCGGCCACCACGGCGGCGGCCAGAATCAGGGAGAAAAAGGCGTGGAGTCGGAAGACCAGGATGGAGCCGATCACGACGGCCATGCCCAGCAACAGGATCAACAAGGGGTGCATGGGGCCAGAGCATGAGCAGAAACATGGTGGCTGTGAAAGGGGAAAAGTGCGCAACCTCTTCAGGAGTTCCTGGTCTACCTCTCCCGGGATTTCCGAATAGGAGGGCGAACCCTCGCTTTGTGGGAGACGGCTCCGAGGCCCTTTGTCTTCCTCAGCAGTTGAATTACTGTCGATCTACACGACACTCTCCACCTAGAGCTTTTTGATCTGAAGAATCCAGACACGGCAAGTCATCCAGGTAAATCCTCGTATTTGGTGGTGATTTTAAACCCGGCTAATCGGGACCGACCCTCTGCGACGATGCGGAGATTTGAGCCAGAAAAAAAATCACAGATTATGAATACGAAAATGTACGTGGGGAACTTGCCGTTCAGCATCACCGAAGAAGAGCTTCGTGAGCTGTTCGAGCCCTTTGGCGAAGTCAGCGAAGCGGCTCTGGTGATGGACCGGGAAACAGGAAGACCTCGTGGCTTTGCCTTCGTGTCGATGGCGACCCGTGAGGCCATGGAATCAGCGATCGAAGGTCTGAATGGCCAGGAAGTCGGTGGAAGAGCTTTGGTCGTCAATGAAGCCAAGCCGCGTGAAGATCGCCCCAACCGCGGAGGCGGTGGTGGTGGATACAGAGGCGGCGGCGGAGGCGGTGGCTACAAAGGAGGAGGTGGCGGCGGCTACAAGGGTGGCGGCGGAGGCGGTCACAAAGGTGGCGGTGGCGGACGTCGCAGGAACGACTGGTAGTCCCGAAACCCGGTTTTACAGCGAGAAGAGATCCTTCTCTTCTCTACCAATTTTCAAGGACACCCTTCGCTCTCGGGCGGAGGGTGTCTTGGTTTCTGGAGCCTCTTATGTCCGTTGCGCGGACAATTGAATGCCGCGGCGGATCTTCCGCAACTGACCAAAGCTGATCAGCTGTTTGCTCTTCTCATCCCAAAGCCGGTAGGTGATCGATTTGAAGCTCTGCCAAAGAGTCGTGGGCTTCACCTCTGCAAACATGGGGTCTGAATGATGGCACTTCTCCAGGTTGTAGTTGGGAATGCGGGAACTCAGGTGATGAATGTGGTGAAACCCGATATTGCCGGAGAACCATTGCAGCACCTTCGGGAGCTTGTAGTACGAACTGCCCTTCAGGGCGGCATCGGTGTAATCCCAATCCTCGCCACGTTCCCAGTAGGCGCCTTCAAATTGGTGTTGCACGTAGAAGAGCCAGACTCCGGCTCCCCCGGCGACTCCCGTTACAATCAGTTGGATGATCAGCCAGGGAAAGAATCCGAACGCAGCGATCAGACCGCCTGCCATCCCAATCAAGACAATATTGGTGAGCCAGACCGAAGTCTTGATCTTCGCCTTTGCCTTGGGAAGTGGGAACCGGTGATGGACCAGGAACAGGTAGAGCGGCGCGATGAAAAAGAGAATGAAGGGATTGCGAGCAAGCCGGTACGAAAAGCGTTTCCAGCGGGACGCGCTCAGGTATTCTTCGACCGTGAGCGTCCAGATATCGCCCACGCCTCGGCGATCCAGATCGCCATTGGTGGCATGGTGGACGGAGTGCTCCCACTTCCAATGCTGATAGGGGGTGAAGGATATCAGGCCCGTGATGATGCCCCAGAAATCATTCGCTTTCTGAGAGCGGAAGAAGCTGCCATGTCCACAGTCGTGGAAAATGATGAAGATGCGCACCAGGAAAGCCCCGGCCAGAAGGGCCAGGGGAATGACCAGCCACCAGGATAAGGATAGCGCGAAATACATGGCAACCCACAGCAACACATAAGGCCCTACGGAATTGACGAGCTGCCAGCTGGCGAGCCAATCATTGGCCTGCTGGAACTGATCGATCACAGACTTCCAATGAGAAATGCGTTCTTTGGAACTGGGTGAAGTTGCGACGGTGGAATTGGTTGGATCTAACAATGACATTTCTTGAGAAAGGAAAAGCGGTGCCTGCAGTGCGATCCTTGAGAATTCCAGGATTCTCCAGGATTGGCAAAGGCACGGGATTGGGGGAAGGGGCCCACTGAGAAAAAGAATGCAATGGGCGTGATTCAAAGACAGGTGGAGCAGAGATATCTGCGGAAATACTGGGAAAAGATAGTAGGACGCATAAATGGAGGACCGGAAGGTCGCATTGCGTCTTTAACCAGATTTGCTAAGAATC
This sequence comes from Verrucomicrobiales bacterium, assembly GCA_041984905.1. Taxonomy (GTDB): domain Bacteria; phylum Verrucomicrobiota; class Verrucomicrobiia; order Verrucomicrobiales; family DEV007; genus JBHIXE01. Next base: position 11,659 of record JBHIXE010000098.1, read on the forward strand.
ATCCGAGGTATCGGATCAAAAACGCCAGCCCAAGCATAACCGAGGGCCTCTCCAGAATCTCACGGTACGGAAGGGGAAGCAACGGGGATTGCTGCGAAAATGCGTTTTTTGAGCATCTGGATGGCGGCCCACCATGTGGAGGGCCCGTAGCGAGAAAGCCCACTCGCCTTTCCTCAGGTTGCTGCTAGTATCAGGCCCTATGCCCAAAACGCCTGAAGAACTCCGTAGCTATCGCTGGTTTGGACCCGATGATCTCCGTTCCTTTGGGCACCGGTCACGAGCCAAGCAAATGGGCTACTCGCGCGAGGATTATGTGGGCAAACCGGTCATTGGGATTCTCAACACCTGGAGTGATCTACAGACTTGCCATACGCACTTCCGCCAACGGGCGGAAGAAGTGAAGCGCGGGGTGTGGCAAGCCGGGGGATTCCCGCTCGAAGTGCCGATCACCACCTTGAGCGAGACCTACATGAAGCCCACCTCCATGTTTTATCGCAACATGGTGGCCATGGAGGTGGAGGAGATGCTGCGCTGCTATCCGCTCGATGGCGCGGTATTGATGGGTGGCTGCGACAAGACCACGCCGGCCTTGCTCATGGGGGCATTCAGCGCAGACCTCCCGAGCCTGTTTCTTCCCGCTGGCCCCATGCTGAAGGGGAGTTGGCGGGGCCAGACGCTGGGCAGCGGTAGTGACGTCTGGAAGTACTGGGCGGAGCGTTGCGCCGGAAACCTTTGTGCGGAATCCTGGGAAGAATTGGAGGATGGAATCGCCCGTTCACCGGGTCATTGCATGACAATGGGCACGGCTTCGACCATGGGCGTGGTGGCGGAGACCCTTGGCTTCTGCCTGCCGGGCTCGACCTCCATTCCCGCGGTGCATTCCGAGCATGCCGCCATGGCGACTCGATGCGGGCGGCGAATTGTCGACATGGTTTGGGAAGATCTGAAGCCCTCGCAGATTGCGACCCCGGCAGCCTTCGATAACGCCATCAAGGCGGATATGGCCATTGGCGGATCCACGAACGCGATCGTGCACCTCATCGCCATGGCGGGCCGGGTCGGTGTTCCGTTGACCATGGACCGGTTCGATGAGCTTTCTCACGACATCCCTGTGATCGCCAACATTCGGCCCTCCGGCGAGTATCTCATGGAAGACTTCTATGATGCGGGCGGAATCCGCGGATTGCTGAGCCGCATTTCCAACCTGCTGGATCTGGAATGTCTCACCGTGTCGGGCAAAACCCTGGGCGAGAATATCGCCGGAGCCGAGGTCTATGATGACAAGGTGATTTTGCCTGCGGATAAACCCCTGGCGCATGCGGGGGGAACCTTTGTCCTGAGAGGGAACCTGGCGCCAGACGGCTGCGTCATCAAACCTACTGCGGCTGAGCCCCGGCTTCTCAAGCATCGTGGCCCAGCCCTGGTCTTTGAGAACTACCCGGATCTGAAGGCTCGGATCGATGATCCCGACTTGGAGGCAACCGCGGATACCATCATCGTGCTGCAGAGCGCAGGACCTCTAGGGGCGCCTGGCATGCCGGAATGGGGCATGCTGCCCATCCCGAAAAAGCTTTTGGAAAAAGGGGTGCGGGATATGGTGCGGATCTCAGATGCGCGAATGAGCGGCACCAGTTATGGAACCTGCGTGTTGCACGTGTCGCCTGAGTCCTACATTGGTGGCCCGCTCGCTCTCGTGAAGACGGGTGACATGATCGAGCTGGATGTGGAGGCGCGCCGCATCCATCTGGATGTCAGCGATGAAGAGTTGGCGGCTCGCAAAGCGGATTGGACCGCTCCGAAGCCGCGATTTGACCGGGGGTATGGCAAGCTTCTCACCGAGGAAATCACCCAGGCGCACGAGGGTTGCGACTTCCGCTTTCTGCACGGGCGAACTCCAGGTGCAGAGCCCGCCATTTACTGATCATAGCTTCAAGTCCTGGAGCGCTCTAAGTGTAGATGGCGGACAGGGACCCAAACTAGTTGGGGATAACGGGCGTCGTCTGGGTGAAGCGCTCCGTGACCATGCGCATGTCCTGAGCAGCCTTCTTGATTTGAGCAAACCCAAACCTGCGTTCCCGAACGACCCGTTGCAGCCAGCGATCCTTTTCCCGAGTGGGCGCTTCCGGCGTGAGCAACCGTGAGACCAGGTTGCGACGGTCGTTGGGCTCATCCAAAGGACAATTCACGCGAAATCCGGTGTACCAGTTCCCGCCAATGCCCGGCCAGGGATTCTCGTAGTAGGTGCCTTCAACCAGGAGATGGGGATTGACCCGCCACTCCAGGCGCCCCTTGAAACCCGCCTGATCCGGACCGTGAGGATTCTGATGGTCCTGATACCCGACAAATGCCCAGAGATTGAGGTTCGCCGGCCATTGAGACTCCTCAATGCTCTCCACAAACACCGGATTCTTGCCCCCAGCCGGGACGGAAATCACTTCCTGCTTCTTGATTCGCAGGGGAATTCCGGCTTCCACATCAAAGCCCTCCATGGGCACTTCGAAGAAGTCGCAGCGCTCGGTGGTGGTCGTGGTCTTGCGAATGAAGTCCTGGTTGAGGAAGAATTCCTCCTCGTTGGTAGTCGTGATGTAGGGCGCTCCGTCCGGACTTACGCTGGTGGTCGTGCTCTGGCTCGTGGTGGTGCCGAGGTGTGACTTGCGGGAGTCAGGCCAGTAATAGTTGAAACGTGCCTCAAAGTCGGGAGAAAGTATCTCCGCACCGGCGCCCACTCCGGCATACCCATTCCCGCTAGGCCCATTCGCCCAATCGAAGAAGACGTTCTCCCCCACGATCCAGTCTTTGCCAGGGAACTGCCAGCGATGCACCAGGCCCACATTGATTTGTTCCTCTAAAGGATCGGTCCAGGCAAAGTTTGCTTCCACATGAACCAGGTTCCGGTCATTCGAAAGGAGAGGAACAATGGCTCCACCGCCGTAGCTTTGAAAATTCCGGCTGAAGACGTTCTGACTGAAGATAACCGAGTCTGCCGCAGAAAGATCCTCCGGGTAGACGGGCGTTGGCTCCAGGATTTCATCCTGGCTCCAGACATGGTTGGACAGTAGGGCTGCCACTAACAGGACTACAATTGGGCGCATGGATTGTAAAAGCTGAATTGAGGCGTTCCCATGGATTTACAGAAACCATGGAGCTTCTACAAGCGGATTCGAAATATTGCGTCACAAAGTCGACAGAACCTCGCGCGCTTGAGAGGCTTAGCCCGTTACAGCAACATCCAAGCCATGTAAACCTTGGATCTCAGAGAACTGCACGGGGCGCCTCAATGATCCTTCGCGACGCCTTGGCCCGACGCTCACTACGCATCCGGCTTCCGGTTCTAGACACCTCTCGCTCGCTGAAGTGGGCCCGATGATCCCGCACCACGCGTTGCTGCCAGCGATCTTTCTCGGTAGTGGCGCCCTCCGGGGTGAAGAGCCGGGAGAAGAATCCGCGATCATCCTCAGGAGCATCGGGCAAGTGTTCTACATACCTGACCGTGTCGTAACCCGCGTAACCCACGGCTCCGCCGACAAAGGGGGGCAGGTTGTCAAGTTTTGCCACTCTGACTTCAGCGATCCGCTGCCGCAGTTCT